>JANWKN010000113.1 GCA_025451355.1 Pseudolabrys sp.
CCCCACATCAATCACAACGGCGGGGTGGTTTTTCGTGATGATGTCACGGAACGCCTGGTGCCCGCTGTTCCAACCCTGCAAGTCGAGCGGAAGTAACGAACCGTGGTTCGCAAAGACATCGGTTCCATGGATAGCCTGCATCACTTCGACAGTTTTGGCGCTCATCGTGCTTTTTTCTGCTAAAGCTTGAACTGTCAACCGTCGAAAGGGTTTCGAAACTTCAACGGCTTGGCAAATTGCCGAATGCAAGCCGCATGATCGAACAAGAGAGGCCGGGTTTTACGCGGGCACAATCGACTGCGCCTGCAATGAAAAACGCAGGAAGCAGTATAAAAATTGTCACGCCGAGAATGACACCGATGAACCGGTGACTTTCCGCCCACCGCCTGCGCATGTCTGGAGCCCCCCGAGCGATACGGAACTTAGATGATCGAAGGCTGGCCTGCTTTCCGCCTGCTGGCCAACGGGGAGCGTCCGCGGCACCGCTCAATGCTGCTGCGTTCACGGCACAGACCAAAAGATAGTATCTTTACTATTTTAAGAAGGCAGCACATACTTTCCCCTCCTGGAGACGAGCGCATGGCCCGGACGGCGTTGCGGCAGCCAGTGATAATGAGTGGTGATCTCACCGCGCGCGTCATGTTTGCCGGCCGTTCTTCTTCGTTGTCGGCGCAGATCGTGACCTGGGTGCGCGACGCGTTGTTTGCGAAAAAGCTCAAGCCCAGTGATTTTCTCGGCACCGAAAAGGATCTCGCCGCACGTTTTGGCGTCAGCCGCATCGTCGCGCGCGACGCGTTGCGGACGCTGGAAGCGCTCGGGATCGTCGAAATCCGGATGGGTAAAGGCGGTGGCGCACGCATCGCGCGAGGCAACCCGCGTCTGTTCGCTGAAGCCCTCGCCGTGCAACTTGATCTCACCGGTGTCAGCGCCGCGGAAATCATGGACGCGCAACGCGCGATCGAAACACTCGCTGCAGAACTCGCCGCGGAAAATGCGACGCCTGACGATATTGCCAAGTTGCGCCGACTTCTGCGCGACGCTGAAGACGCGATCCGTGATCTCGACCTCTTCACCCGGCTGTCACGTGATTTCCATCTCGCAGTCGCCGAAGCCTCGCACAACCGTGTGCTGGTCGTGCAGTTGATATCCCTGGAACATGTTTCCTGGCCCCGCCGCAACGTTACTGCGACACCCAAACTGGCGCGACACATCCTGGAAATCCACACCAAACTCGCCGATCTGATCGAGCTGCGCGACGCTGCCGGTGCGCGCACGCTCATGGACGACCACGTGAAAATGATCCGTGCCAGGCGCGTTGCCGAACGCGGTGAAGGACAATCCTGTTGCTGATCTAGGGAGAACGAACATGGCGAAATTCCTCATCGAACCGCATTTCCGCCTGCAGGAATGGGTGGCCGAGGAGAAGGACTACTTTCGCAAAGAAGGTCTCGAATACGAATTCCGCGAACTGATGCGCGCAACCGACGGGAAGATTCACGACAAAGGTGACAAAGTCGGCGCCTATCAGTCGTTCGAGGCAGGCCGCAAGTCGAACGTCAGCTGCGCGTGTCATTGGACGGTCAACGTCGCGGCCTCGAATGGCCACGGCAAGATGTACACCGACGTCTATTCGGTAGCGCCAGCCGGCGTTTTCGTCGCTGGTGATTCGAAAATAAAGGATCCGTCCGATCTCGCCGGGGTGCCGGTGTCGGTCGGCTACCAGTCAGGCAGTCACTATTCGACGGTGCAGGCGCTCGAGCAGTATCTCAAGCCGGAACAGATAAACCTCGTCTATTCGGACGGCATGCTGTTCGCGCGCATGGAAAAACTGTTCGAGGGGAAGGCGCCGGCAGTGCACCTGTTCGGCGGGCCCTACTATTTCGCCGAGCAGCTTGGCTTCCGCAAGGTGATCGATGCCACCTTCATGATCGGCACCATGATCCACGGCGATCCCGATCCGGAAGACCTGCGCAAGTTCTTTCGCGCGCTGCGCAAGGCCCAACGCGATATCGATCTGCGACCGGAGCTTTACACGCACTACTACAAGAAGGAATTTCCCGACCGCTTCCACGCCAAGATGGATACGCGTCGCTGGGGCCCCGGCGAGCGCCTGGTGTTCGAGCCCTACACCAAGGAAGTCTATGAGGAATCTTTCGAGTGGATCGCCGCCCACGGGATCTTCCCAGAAGGCAAGATGGGCAGCAGCCAATATGAGCGCGCGACCCTCTCGCTGGGCTGACAATTACTGTTTGCGCACTAATAGTTAGACGTCCAACCAAATGCGCCGCGACATTGTGTTCGCGGCGCTTTTCTTTACCTCTGACCTCAGGCATTCTAACGACAACAATAGAAGCGTCGATTTCAGGGGAGGACCATAATGAAACGCTCGCTATTCGCCGGCGCCGCCTTGCTCGCGGTGGTCATTCTGCCGGCGGGCGCCAATGCCCAAATCAAGATCGGCGTCATCAATTCCTATTCCGGACAATTTGCCGACACCGGCGCCCAGATCGACAATGGCATCAAGCTTTATATGAAACAACATGGCGACACCGTCGCCGGCAAGAAGATCGAGATTATCCGCAAGGATACCGGTGGCCCGAACCCGGACGTTGCCAAGCGTCTCGCACAGGAATTGATCGTGCGTGACAAGGCCGACATCTTGGCCGGCTTCACGCTCACGCCGGAAGCTCTCGGTGCGGCCAGCGTCTCCGAGGAAGCCAAGAAACTCATGGTGGTCATGAACGCGGCGACTTCGATCGTCACCACCAAGTCGCCTTACATTGTGCGTGTTTCCCTGACGCTGCCGCAGATCGCCGACACTCTCGCCACCTGGGCTGTGAAGAAAGGCGGCACGAAAAAAGCCTACACCATGGTTTCCGACTACGGTCCGGGAATAGATGCAGAAGGCGCCTTCCAGAAAGCGTTCAAGGAAGCCGGCGGCGAAATCGTCGGATCCGTACGTATGCCCGTTGCCAATCCGGACTTCTCGGCCTTCGTGCAACGCGCAAAGGATCTCAATCCGGAATCGATCTTTGTGTTCATTCCGGGGGGCGCGCAGCCGGCGGCGCTTGGCAAGGCCTTCGCTGAACGCGGCATTGACCCCAAGAAGGTGAAGCTCCTCAGCACGGGCGAACCGGTTGATGAAACCGCAATCAAGAGCATGGGCGATCTCGCGCTCGACCGCATCAGCGCCTGGCACTACGATTTCAACCACAAATCCAAGATGAACAGCGACTTCGTAAAGGCGTTCAATGCCGAATATAAGCGCAACCCCGACTTCTTCGCCGTCGGCGGCTACGACGGGATGCACCTCATCTATGAGGCTCTCAAGAAGACAAACGGCAATGCCGACGGCGACGCGCTGATTGCCGCCATCAAGGGAATGAAATGGGAAAGCCCGCGCGGAGTGATCTGGATCGATCCTGAGACTCGCGACGTCGTGCAGACTGTTTATATCCGCAGGGTCCAGAAGGTCGGCAACGACATCGTCAATGTCGAGTTCGACAAGATCGAGAACGTGAAAGACCCCGTCAAGGCGGCGATGAAGAAATAATCGATTCGCCCACCTCACGCACGGATGGGGCGATCCGCTGCGGTCGCCCCACTTTTATGTGGCCGCGCAGTCCGTTCATTCCCGTACGAGCGGGAATCCGATGATATGATCGGCAAGCTTCACGGTTTTGTCTCTGGGTGTCCTCTGGAGCCTGGGCTCGGGCCAGCCGCAGGCTGGACCAGAGTGCGGGAACAAGCAGGCCAACAAACCAAGGCTTAGCGCGCGCCATGCTGCCTCCCGTCTTCGGTGTCCTGTTCGACGGTATTGCTTACGGCATGTTGCTGTTCGTGCTGTCGGTCGGCCTTTCCGTGACGCTCGGGCTGATGAATTTCGTCAATCTCGCGCATTGTGCCTTCGCCATGCTCGGTGGCTACCTGACAGCCACGTTGGTCAACGATTTCAATTGGTCGTTTTTTGCAACGCTACCGCTAGCCTTTATCGCCGCCGCAACGGCGAGCATTGCGTTCGAGCGCGTTTTCTATCGCCGACTTTATCGGGCAGGCGACCTTGACCAGGTGTTGCTCACCATCGGAATCGCGTTCGTATCGGTGGCGATAGCCGCCTATCTGTTTGGCACTGCGCAACAGCCCATACAGACCCCGCCGCTCTTGCGGGGGGCGATCGATTTTCTTGGTCTCAGTCTCGGCAAGTACAGGCTGTTCCTGATAGCCATCGCGCTAGTTGTCACAATTCTGCTGGTGGTTGGCATCGAGTACACCCGATTCGGCGCGCAGGTGCGGGCCGCGGTCGATAACCAGCGCATGGCCGGAGGGCTTGGTATCAATGTCGAACGTACCTTCGCCGTCACCTTTGCGCTTGGTTCGGGGCTCGCCGGGCTCGGCGGTGCGCTGGCGATCGAGATCGTCGGCCTCGATCCGAACTTCTCCTTCATCTATCTCGTCTACGTGCTGATCATTGTGTCGGTCGGCGGTCTGGGGTCGATTGCGGGCTCACTCGCGGCCGCCATCCTGATCGGGGTGAGCGATATCGCCGGCAAATATTACTTCCCTGAGCTTGGCGCCTTTCTCATCTATCTTGTCATGGTGGTGATCCTGATGTGGCGGCCCTCCGGTCTGTTCGGGAGGCGCTAAGTGGTGCCAACGGACACCATCAGCGCTCCTCAACTCTATCTTCAGTCGCTCAGCCGCTGGAGCGCGACCGAGATCGCATTCTGGCTCGCGACGCTGTTGCCATTCTTCTTGTTTCCCAACTATCTCTCGCTAGCGAGTCAGATTGCGATTACCGCGCTTTTTGCGCTCTCGCTCGACCTGATACTGGGTTATGCAGGTGTGGTTTCACTCGGCCATGCAGCCTTTTTCGGCATAGGGGCCTACGCCGCTGGCCTTTTCTCGAAATTTGTTTGGGGCGAGCCGATTTCAGGTCTGTTGGTGGCGGCACTACTCGCCGGCCTGGCAGGCTATGCCACCAGCTTTATTATCTGCCGTTTCCGCCATCTTACGTTGATCATGCTAACGCTTGGACTGGGGCTTCTGGCGTTCGAAGTCGCCAACAGCGCTCACTGGTTGACCGGCGGCTCCGATGGACTGCAAGGCGTGCGCATCTGGCCGCTCTTCGGCATCTTCAAGTTCGACCTCTACGGCTACACGGCGTACAGCTATTCGTTGGCTGTACTGTTCCTGTTTTTTCTGGGCATGCGCCGGCTGGTCCATTCGCCGTTCGGGCTCGCCCTGCGCGGCATCCGCGAAAATCTCGTGCGCATGCCGGCAATTGGCGCCGCGAGCCGCGCGCATATCCGCAAGGCTTACACCATTGCAGCGGCCGTCGCCGGCATCGCGGGCGCGCTCCTGACGCAAACGACGGAATCCGCCGCGCTTGAATCGATCAGTTTCCAGCGTTCGGCCGACGTGTTGGTGATGTTAGTGCTCGGAGGTGCGGGTCGCCTTTACGGCGGTCTGATCGGCGCAATCATATTCATGATCGCGCGCGACCAATTTTCCGGCATCGCACCGCAATACTGGTATTTCTGGATCGGCATCCTGCTGATCGTGGTCGTAATGCTGCTGCCGAATGGCATTCTCGGCGGTCTGTCGAAGATTTTTGCACGATGGAGTCGGAAGTGACAGAAATCGTGCTTTCCACGCGCCGCCTGGACAAAAACTTCGGATCGCTGGTCGTCGCGCGCAACATCGAACTGAATTTGCCGAAAGGCGCGCGCTATGCGCTGATCGGCCCCAACGGGGCCGGGAAGACAACCTTGATCAATCTGATGACCGGAATGTTGAAGCCGAATGCCGGTCAAATCTTTCTCGGCGGCGAGGACGTCACGGCGCTCGAACCGCAGGAACGGGTACGGCGCGGGCTTGCGCGCACCTTCCAGATCAATACTTTGTTTCCGGGACTCAACGCGCTGGAAGCGGTGACGCTCGCGGTCTGCGAGCGCCGCAACATCGCCGGTGAATTCTGGCGTAACGTCGCCGTGCACCGCGAGGCGATCGAGGAGGCACACGATATCCTCGCCAAGCTGCGTTTGGGCGACAGTTGTTATCAGATCACGCGCGAACTGCCGTACGGCCGGCAAAGGCTACTCGAGATTGCGCTGGCACTGGCCACCAAGCCAAAGGTCCTGTTGCTCGACGAGCCGGCGGCGGGCGTGCCGCAAGAAGAAAGCGGCGAAGTCTTTGAAGCTGTGGCGAGCCTCTCGGACGATCTTACTTTGCTCTTCATCGAGCACGACATGCATGTGGTGTTCCGGTTCGCAAGCCACATCATCGTTCTGGTCAGTGGCGCAATCTTCACCGAAGGCTCGCCCGCCGCTATCGCCGCTGATCCCGGTGTTCGCGAAGTTTATCTGGGCAAACGCAAGCATGGCTGAGCCCCTGCTCAAGCTTGAGAATGTGACGGCCGGCTATGGTGATGCCGTCGTGCTGCACGGCATCTCATTGGACCTTCCGGAACGCGGGAGCCTCGCGGTGCTGGGCCGCAATGGTGTCGGCAAATCGACCCTGCTGATGACAATTATGGGCTACACACAAATGCGCGGCGGCCGGGTCATCTGGCGCGGGCAGGATATCTCGCGTCTCGCACCCAATCGCCGCGCAGTGAACGGCATCGGCTGGGTCGCACAGGAGCGCGAGATCTTTCCTTCGCTGTCGGTCGTGGAAAACCTCACCGTTGCCGCGCGACCTGGACCATGGGATCTCGATGCTGTCTTCAAGCTTTTTCCGCGTCTTTCCGAGCGCCGCCGAAACATGGGCAACCAGCTCTCGGGGGGCGAGCAGCAAATGCTTGCGACGGCGCGCGCGCTGATGACCAACCCGGCGCTCATGCTGCTGGACGAGCCGTTCGAAGGGCTGGCTCCGGTCATCGTCGATGAACTCATCGCCGCAATGAAGACTATGCTCTTGGACCGTGGCATCGCCATCATTCTCGTCGAACAGCACACGGACATCGCGTTGGAATTGACGGCTGAGGCTATCGTACTCGAGCGCGGCGCCGTGGCGCATCGCGCTCCTTCGGCTCAATTGCAGAAAGACACTGCCACGCTCGAACGTCTGGTCGGGTTGCGCGTTGCCGCGACGGCATGACATTCTAGCCGCCTGCAGGCTCGACACAGGAATAAGCCATGTCCAATCCGATGATTCCGCGCGAACGTTCCGACTACTCGGCGATCGTGGATCGCCCGCCGCTCAAGTTACCCGGCAACGCCCGCATCGTGTTCTGGACGATCGTCAACTACGAGGTGTGGGACATCGGCAAGCCGATGGCGCGGCAGCTATTGCCGGCCCCGACAGGTGTGCTGCTGATGCCCGACGTTGTGCATTGGGCTTTTCACGAATATGGCATGCGGGTTGGCTGCTGGCGCTTTCATGAACTCTTTCGGAAGGTCGGCATCAAACCGACGCTCGCCGCGAATGCACGCATTTGCGAGGACTATCCGCGCGTTGCCGAGGAGGCCAAGAAAGACGGCTGGGAGTTCATGGGCCACGCCTACGAACAGGGTCCGATCCACAAGGAAGCCGACCAGGCCGGCATGATTAAGCGGACCATGGACATCATGACGAAGTTCACCGGCAAGAAACCGGTCGGCTGGCTTGGACCCGGTCTCACACAGACGCTGGACACGCCCGATCTGCTCGCCGCCGCGGGCGTTGAGTACATTGGTGACTGGGTCTACGACGATGAACCCACCGTGATCCGCACGACAAAGGGGCCGCTGGTGACCCTGCCCTACACCGTCGAACTCAACGATATTCCGATGATGCTGATCCAGCATCACGAGAGCGACTATCTGCTCAAGCGCACGATCGACCAGTTCGACCGGCTCTACGCCGAGAGCGCAAAGCGCGCAAAAATCTGCACCCTAGCAATTCATCCCTACATCAGCGGGCAGCCGCATCGGATCAAATATCTTGAGCAGATCTACGACTACGTGAACAAGCACGAAGGCGTTCTGCATTGGAACGGCGAGCAGATTCTCGATTGGTACCGCAGTATCGCCAAGATCGAGGCTGCCGCATAGCAGTAGTGTCCGCCTGTAAGAACAAAAGATCGACGATGGAGGGAGGCCTCATATGCGTCTGAAGTCGATTTTTGGAGCGCTGATTGCCGCATTTGCGCTGCAGGGCTTGTCAACGGGGACGGCTGCAGAAATCCGACTCGCGCGACAATTTTCCATGGGCTACCTCCAGCTCAACGTGATGGAGCATCAGCAACTCGTCGAAAAGCACGCCAAGGCACTCGGTCTCAACGACGTGAAGGTCTCGTGGTTCACCTTCAATGGGCCAACCGCGGTCAATGAGGCGCTGATCTCCGGCAATATCGACGTTGGATCGGGTGGCGTCCCGGGCCTTCTGGTTCTGTGGTCACGCAGCAAAGGGACGCCACAGGAAGTGCGCGGTATTTCCGCACTCAGCTCACAGCCGTTCCTTCTCAACAGTCGCGACCCCGCCATCAAAGCTATCAAAGACTTCAAAGATAACGATCGCATCGCCGTGCCCGCGGTGCGTTCCTCGGTACAGGCGATCACGCTGCAAATGGCGGCCGCCAAAACTTATGGCACCAAGGAATTTGCCATGCTTGACCCGCTCACCGTGTCGATGACACCCCCAGACGCCACAGTCGCGCTGCTCAAGGGAGGCGCGCAGATCTCCGCTGCGTTCAGCGTTCCGCCGTTCCAGTATCAGCAACTCGAGGATCCGGCTGTCCACACCGTCCTCAACTCGTTCGACGTGATGGGAGGCTCGCACACCTTCACAGCTGTGTGGGCGCCGGCGAAATTCCGCGATGGCAACCCAGTGCTCTATAAAGCGTTGGTGGCGGCACTCAAGGAGGCGACCGAGATCGTCAACAAAGACAAGGTGGCGGCCGCGGCGTTGTGGATCGAGGATTCAAAATCGAAATTGCCGCTCGATATGGTCGGCAAGATCGTTGCCGGACCGCAGGTGCGCTGGACCTTGACGCCTGAAAAAACCATGAAATACGCGGACTTCATGGCCGAGGTCGGGACGCTCAAGACGAAACCGGAATCTTGGAAAGACTATTTCTTTCCAGAAATTCACGACGAGAAGGGCAGCTGAGTCCGTCCTCGACCCCGATTCAGTTCATTCTCTTATTCTTCTGCTGCTGGACCGTCTGCGGCGCTCTGACTCCCTGAGCCTTCGGCGTTTGCGTGCACTGTTTGTCGCACGAGTAAACCGGACCGTGCGTACCGTTGTAGACGTGGCAATTGACCAGCACGCATTTGGGGGCAGCGGCAGAAGCCGATTGCACCCCGGCGGATGAGGTGAGAGCGAAGGCATGACGAGACCTTTGTGCATTTCGAATTTTCTCATGTAACCGTGCGTGTACCGACTACACGAATGTAGGCGGGCGCGGATGAACGGCGGCCCAATGAGTCGTGCAAGATTCCGCGCGAGCGCGTGGTCCGGAAAAAATTTAAATGCAATTCTGTTGCCGCGCATCATCCGATCGGATGACATAACCCGCACGTGTTACGATGCTTTGTAGCGTTTTCGCCAATTCGAACGCGCTGATCATCCGAATGGCTGAGTCAAATTTCTAGCACGCACTCGCCACAACCTTGTGCGTCTGCTCGCCGAGGCCGTCAATGGAGGCGGTGACAAGGTCGCCAGGGTGCAAATACGTCGGCGGTTTTTGGCCAAGACCGACGCCCGCCGGCGTGCCGGTCAGGATCACATCACCGGGCTGCAAACTCATGAACCGGCTGATGTAAGAAACGAGCTCAGTGACGGAGAAGATCATATCGCTCGTCGAGCCGCTCTGCTTCGTCGCGCCGTTAACGCTCAGACGCATCGACAGCTTTTGGGGATCGGCGATCTCGTCGCGCGTCGCGAGAAATGGTCCGAGCGGCGCGAAGGTGTCGGCACTTTTGCCCTTGAAGCCCTGCCCGCCCCGATTGAACTGGAAGTCACGTTCCGAGAAATCGATGCCGATGCAATAGCCGAGCACGTGGTCGAGCGCCTCACGCTCAGCGACATAAACTCCCGGCTTGCCGATTACCACGCCGAGTTCGACCTCCCAGTCAACACTTGTTGCCTCGCGCGGCATGACGAGATCGTCGGTGGGCCCGCACAACGCGCTGGTCGCTTTCAGGAAAAGCGTGGGCTCTTTCGGCATAGGCAGGCCGGTTTCATCGGCGTGGTCACGATAGTTCAGGCCGACACCGATGATCTTGCCGATGCCCCGTAGCGGCGGACCGAGCACGACAGCCTTCGGCACCTTCGACAGCGCCTTAGCCGGTATCGCGGCGATGGCTTCGATTTCATCAAGCGTGGGCGCGCGCAGATTGAGCGCAGAAAAACTGCCCGACAGGTCGAAGACCTCGTCGTCCAGAATAAGACCGGGCTCCTCGCCGGTTGCAGAGCGATAACGGACAAACTTCATGGCCTGTACAATATCCGGGGTAACTGCAAAACTGCCAGCCGATCAGCAGCCCCTCCCAGGAAACCACGTATGAATTTTCCCAAGCCCGCCGTCGGCATGCTCCCGAACGACCGCCTCGACTATTCCGCGATCACCAAACGCAAGCCGCTGAAGTTGCCGAAGGGAGCACGCATGGTGGTATGGACCATCACCAATGTCGAGGAATGGGATCCGACCCAGACCATGCCGCGCACGGTGCTCACGCCTCCGGCCGGTGGCTCGCCGATGCCCGACATTCCAAACTGGTGTTGGCATGAATACGGAAATCGCGTCGGATTCTGGCGGCTGCTGCAGGTTTACGACGATTTCAAAATTCCCGGCGTGATGAACATCAACGGCGTCGCCGTGAAGGCCTATCCGGACATCGTAAAGGCTTGCGTCGATCGCAATTGGGAATTCATCGGCCACGGCTACACCCAGCGCAACATGCAGAAGGTCGAAAACGAGCGCGCCGATATCCGCAAAAGCGCCGAAGTGCTGCAAGAGACGACAGGCAAACGCCCGCGGGGCTGGTTAGGACCGGGGCTGACTGAAACCTGGGAGACGCCGGATATCCTTGCCGAGGAAGGTTACGACTACGTCGCGGACTGGGTGCTCGACGACCAGCCGGTGTGGATGAAAACGCGCGGCAAACCGATCCTGAACATTCCCTACACCCAGGAATGCAACGACGTCGCCATGATGCTGATCCAGCATCACAAGGCTTCCGAATTCTATGAGCGGGCGATGGACCAGTTCGAGCAGATTTACAAGGATGCGAAGGGTTCGGCGCGCGTGATGGCAATCTCGGCACACCCCTACATAATGGGTGCGCCGCACCGGGCAAAATATTTCCGCAAGATCTACGAGAAGATTCGTAAGAAACGCGACGTGCTGTTCTGGACCGGATCGCAGATTGCGGACTGGTACACGAAAGTCGGCCCGAAGCCTACGTAATTTCCATGCCGATGCATCCGCGCGAACGACTGGCCTATTCGCCGATCGAGGGCCGCCCGCTGCTGAAATTTCCGAAGGGCGTGCGCCTGGTCATCTGGCCGGTGCTGGCGCTCGAGGAATGGGACATGTCGCGCCCGATGGCGCGCATGGTGATCTCGCCGCCGCAGGGCCAGCCGATGCTGCCCGATCATCCGAACTGGAGCTGGCATGAATATGGCATGCGCGTCGGCTTCTGGCGACTGCAAAAGATGATGCTGAGACTCGGCATTTCGCCGACCGTGACGCTCAACGCCAGAGTCTGCGAAACCTACCCGACGGTGGTGAAGGCCTGCACCGACAACGGCTGGGAGCTCAACGCGCACGGCTACGACCAGGTGCCGATGCACAAGCTCGACGACCAGCGTGCCGTCATCATGAAATCGATGGACGTGATCGAGAAATTCTCCGGCAAGCGTCCGCGCGGCTGGTTCGGTCCAGGGCTGACGCAGACATTCGATACCCTCGATTATCTCTCGGAAGCTGGCATCGAGTACATCGGCGACTGGGTCCTCGACGACGAGCCGGTGACGCTGAAAACGACCCACAAGCCGGTGGTCGCGCTGCCCTATAATTTTGAGATCCACGACATCGTGATGATGGCGCTGCAGCATCTCCCGTCGGACCAGTGGCACAGCCGGGCACTCGATCACTTCAGGACGCTATACGAAGAATCGGCTGAGCGACCGAAAGTCATGGCCATGGCGTGTCATCCCTATCTTTCCGGCGTACCGCATCGTATCGGGCACGTCGAGCGGACCTTCGCCGAGCTGCTCGCGCATGACGGCGTGGTCGCCTGGGATGGCGCGAAAATCCTCGACTGGTATCTCGCCGCACGCAAATAAGGGACGCACCGTAGATGACGCCGAAAGCCTATCGCAGTTGCTTCGTCCCGCACGACATCGCTGCACCGATCAAAGGTGCCACAACCGGTCCGCTGACCGGGTTGAGCACGGTGGTCAAAGATATGTACGACATTGCGGGCGAGCGTACCGGCTGTGGCAACCCGGAATGGCTCGCAACTCATGCTCCGGCCACGCGCAATTGTCCGCCGGTGCAGAAGATCCTTGACGCCGGAGCGACTATCACCGGCAAAACAATTTGCGATGAATTTTTCTACAGCGTGAGCGGCGCGAACGCGCATTACGGTACACCGGTGAATGCGCGCGCACCGGGCCGCCTTCCGGGTGGCTCGTCCGCAGGCTCAGCCGCGGCTTGTGGGGCGGGCCTGTGCGACTTCGCGCTCGGCAGTGATACTGGTGGCTCCGTGCGCGTCCCGGCATCCTTCAACGGAATTTACGGCCTACGGCCAACGCACGAGCGGATTGAGCACACGGGTGTCGCCGACATGGCGCCGACTTTCGACGTCCCGGGCTGGTTCGCGGCAACTCCGGGCGTATTCCGCAAGGTCGGTTCGGTATTGCTCGACACGCGTGCCGTGCCCGCGAAGATCGAGAGGGTGGTTGTGCTGGAAGACGCCTTCGCCGAGGCCGAAGAGCCGGTTGCCGACCTGTTGCGTACCGTACTCGAGTTCATGAGCGATGATTTGCCGGAAATGGTGCATGGGCGTATCGCGCCCGAAGGCTTCGATACCTGGCGCGAAGCGTTCAGGATCGTTCAGGCCCATGAAACCTGGCAGACATTCGGTGGATTTGTCACCGCCCAGAAGCCGAAGATCGGCCCGGGGGTGCGCGAACGCATGGAGTTTGCGGCAACGGTCACCAAGTCCCAAACTGACGCCGCCCGCAGCGTGCAACTCAAGGCGCGCGAGCACATTCGGCACATAGTAACTACCGGCACGATTCTCGCGCTACCGACCGCGCCAAGCATTGCGCCCAGGATCGAGATATCAGGCAGTGAACTGGAAGAATTCCGTGTGCGGGTCATGCGTCTGACGTGCACCTCAGGCGTCTCCGGCCTTCCGCAAGTGAGCATCCCCGCGGGCACGATCAACGGTTGCCCCATCGGCCTTTCCTTCATCGGCTGGGCCGGTGGGGACGAGGCGCTACTCGATCTTGCCTGTGAATTGGCGCGTCACTGCGGCATGGCGGCCTAAGGGAATTTGTGCTTTGACATAGCGACCTAGCGTCTGCAGGCCGCAGTCGACATGACGTCCTCACAGTTTCTAGACAAGAAAACTATCGCCGAACTCACCGCGCGGATGTACCTCGACACCGGTGCGGTCCGCTTCATGAGCGACAAACCGTTTATTTTCACCAGCGGCTGGGCGAGCCCGGTTTACAATGACTCTCGCTGGCTGATGTCGTTTCCCGATGTGCGCTCGACCGTGATGGACTTTGCGGTTCATTCGATCGACCGCGACATCGGGCGCGGGAGCATCGACGCCGTGGCGGGCGGAGAAACCGCAGGAATTCCTTTCGCCGCATGGGTCGCTGACCGCCTGCACTTGCCGATGCAATATGTGCGCAAGAAACCGAAAGGATTCGGCCGCGGCGCGCAGATTGAGGGCCAACTGCTTCCCGGCCAACGGGTGCTTCTGGTTGAGGACCTTGCCACCGACGGCAAAAGCAAGGTCAATTTTATAAACGCCATACGTGAGGCCGGCGGCACATGCGATCATTGTTTCGTTATTTTCTTCTACGACATCTACCCGCGGGGCAAGAAGATCCTGGGCGATCTCGGCGTCACGCTAGACGCACTCACGACCTGGAAAGACGTCTTGGCCGTGGCCAGGGCGAGCGGCAAGTTCGAGCCGAAGATGCTCGCCGAGGTGGAGAAATTCATCGGCGATCCGGCCGGCTGGTCGAAAGCGCACGGCGGAGCGGCTGAAGCTGCGGAATGACTTTCACTTGCATGGGAGGCCCTCATGGCGAAAGTAAAACGCAAGGCAAAGGCCGGCAGGCCAAAAGCCAAAAAAACAAAAAAGAAGGTCGTCGCGAAATCCGCCGCGCCTGCCAAAACACATAAGCCGCAGCGGTTCACCGCAAGCCATCACCGCGATGAGGACTTCGACTACGGATTGCGCCCCTATTCAGCCTATCGCGATCTCGGCATCGCCGGCGCGACCCACGGCATGGTGCAGGCACACGTCATCCGGATGACCAAACCGTTCACAGCCGAAGAAGTGGCAATCCCGCACTATCACGATGTCGAATTCCAGATGGTCTACGTGCTCAAGGGTTGGTTCAGCAGCGAGTTCGAAGGACAGGGCGTCCATACATTCTACGCCGGTTCGTGCTGGATACAACCGCCGAAGATCAAGCACACCGTCCGCGGCTATTCCGACGACTGCGAATTGTTGGAAATTGTGTTGCCGGCCGATTTCGAGACCGTGACCCTGAAGTAGTCTCACATCATCCGCGCCAGCAGCAGGCCACCCGTCACGACGACAAATATTACCGCTGACGCGCCGAGTACCGTCGTGATGTGCCGCCAGCCCAGGCCGATAATCGTTTTCACTGACGTGCCGAGACCGAGGGCTCCGATGGCCAGCAGCAGACCCCACGTCGAGACCTCCACCAGCACGCTCTTCACCGGCGCATAGATTGGCGCCAATGACGGCATCAACGGCATGGCGCTATTCGCCAGACACAGCAGCAAAACACGATCGCGAAAACCGGCACAGGCACGTGCGCCTCGCCGTGCCGCATACCTATGCGCGTGAAGTACCAGCCAACGCCAAGCACCATGGGCAAGAGCAAGAACACCCGAAAAAGCTTGACGATCACCGCGGTATTGCCGACCAAACCGGAAACGGCATAGCCGGCGCCGACAACCTGTGCGAATCGTGGATCGTCCCACCGAGCATAACGCCGGTGGTTTGCGCATCGAAGCCAAGCAGAATGCAAAGCGGCGGATAAATCAGCATTGCCAGAGTTGCCAGCGCGTTGACGGCAACCACCACGAAAGCGATGTCTGCTTCCTTGCCCTTGTAGTCCGGGACGACCGTCGACGTTGCGAGCGTCGCAGAGGCGCCACACACCGCGGTGCCTACACCGACAAGCGCACCGAATCCGGGTGCCTGTCCGCTCCATCGCGCGAAAACAAACCCTGATATCGCTGTGACCGCCATCGCGATCACAATCAGCACTGCTGTTTGCATGCCAAGCGCAGCAATGTCTCCAAGGCCGACGCGCAAGCCAAGAAGCGCTACCGCCCAGCGCAGCAAGGTTTTGACACAGAACTGCATGCCCGGCTGCACCGCAGGCCGCGCCGCCAGCGGGTTAAGCGCTATCCCAACGACAAGCGCGATCACCATGCTCGGGATCGGGACAAAGCGCGCCACATAGGGCGCGGTGACATAGCCGATGGCCGCGACGACCGCCGAGAGGGCAATGCCCGGAGCCAACCCAACGGCCGCTGACACCGATGGCCGCAAAGCCTGCATGTTTTCCGCGCTCACAGCGAATTCCTTATTGGCTCGCGACAAGCTTGTTGCCGGCACGGCTAACCTTGAGACCCGCGGACACGGCGGCAGCGATTTGCGATGGCGTATCGACGACAGTGACGCCCGCCGCCTCTAATGCTTGTCGCTTGGAAGCATAGCTGCCGGCATTTCCAGTGACGATTGCGCCGGCATGCCCCATTTTTTTGCCTGCAGGCGCCGCCGCACCGGCGATGAAAGCGACGATCGGCTTGGTCATCTTTTTTGCGTAGCTGGCTGCGTCTTCTTCCATCGCACCACCGATCTCGCCGACGACCACCGCAGCGTCGGTGCCGTCATCCTTGGCCAACGCCTCGAGTGCGTCGCGCGTCGTTGTGCCGAGCATTGGGTCACCGCCGATGCCGATGAAGGCTGACTGGCCTAACCCGGCACGCGTAAGGTTGAGACAGATCAGCGTCCCGAGGCTGCCGCTGCGAGAGATCACTCCGACACGACCGGCCTTGAATACGCTCGGCACGAACGCAGGCATGATTCCGACAAAACACTCGCCGGGCGTCACAAGACCAGCAGTGTTGGGGCCAATGATGCGTGTGCCATACCTCGCCGCCGCGGCATGCATCGCCATGACATCCTGAGCTGGGATGTGCTCGGTCAGCACCACCAGCAATTTGATGCCAGCTTGGGCCGCAGACACCGCCGCATCTTTCGCCATCGTCGAAGGAATGAACATGACCGCGACGTCGCCACCGACCTTCGCAACCGCCTCGGTTGTAGCCGCAAAAATCGGCACTCCTGCGTGGGTTTCGCCGGCGCGCTTTGGATTGACCCCCGCGACTACGTTGGTCCCGTAGGCGATCATCTTCTCGCTCCAGAAAGTGCCCTGCTTGCCGGTAATACCGAGCACGACAACACGATCTTTTCTGCGAACGATCATTGCGCCGCCTTCACCGCCGCCTGGATGGCGTCTTCCATAAAATCATAGGGCTCGATGCCGAGTTCGTTGCGCACCAGCGCCACCGCTTCCTTTTCACCCGTGCCGTGAATCGAAAAGAAAACCGGCACACGCGGCGCAAGCTTGTGCCAGGCGCGCACCACCCCCTCGGCCATTACGTCGGTACGCGCAAACGCGCCGCAGAAATTAATGACCAGACTTTTCACGCCGGGATTGGAGAGAACCAGGTCGAGCGCGATCTCCGACTTGGTGTAGGCCTCGCCCCCGATTTCAAGAAAATTCGCGGGCCGCCCACCATAATGTTGGATGACATCCATGGTGGTCATGGTGAGGCCCGCACCGTTCGCCAAAACCCCAACATTTCCATCAAGCTGAATCAGCTTGAGGCCAGCTTCAGCCCCACGCCTTTCCAGCGCGGTCATGGGTACGGCCGCGCCGCCCTTGGCGACTTCGGGCTGGCGGTAGACAGCCGCGTCGTCGAGCACAAATTTGCAGTCGAGCGCGACCACGCCGCCATCGTCCAGCAGCGCCAATGGGTTTATCTCGAGGAGCTCGCCGTCGTGCGCTCGATAGGCCGTATAGAGCCGGTCGAGAATTTGCACGATGTGTGCCTCCGCCGAGCCAAGGCCGAGGCCTTTGAGCATGCCGGCGATATCGGCGGTCTTCGGCTTGCCATCAATATCGAGCAGCAGACGGCGGATGGCGTCGGGTTTCTCCGCGGCGATTTCCTCGATGTCCATGCCGCCTTCGGTGGAGAATAGGATCAGCGGCCTTCGTGCCACGACGTCATGAAGAACGGCAGCATAGAATTCACGTGCAATGCGGGCTTGCTGTTCGACAAGCAGACGTTCGACCTCGTAGCCGCCGATAGTCATGCCGAGGATCTTTTCGGCGGCGTTTCGCGCTTCCTGGGGGGTGCGCGCAAGCTTGATACCGCCGGCCTTTCCGCGCTTGCCAGCTGGCACCTGCGCCTTGAGGACACAGGGTCCAATATTCGCGGCCGCTGCCTCAGCTTCGGTGGCAGTCGTGCAAAGCGTGCCGCGAAGTGTCGGAATGCCCGCAGGATTCAGGACGAGCAACTTAGCCGCGTGTTCCTCAAAGTTCATCGTGGAGCACCCGGGTCGGCGCACAGTTCGTTCGACATGAATCAGCGCCCGTATTTTTTCCAATACGCGCCGAACAGGTCTTCTTCGCTTGGCTTGTCTTCCGGAATCGTGGTGACGAGGTGAGTAATGTTTAGGAAATGCCTGTAGTTCAGGTTGTCCGTGATGCTATTACCCCCCCAGGTGCCGCACCCCATGCTCAGCGTAAAATTGAGGCCGTTGTCGAATCCACCACCGTTCCCGAATGTGTGCGCCTGATTGACCAGCACGCGCACAACATCCGAACATTCGGCCAGCATTCTCCCGCGGCTCATATCTTTCGTGTGCAAGCCCACCGAGTGTCCTCGGCCCTGTTGCGCGAGAATTTCATTCGCGCAAACAATGGCGGCATCGAAATCTTTCGCGCGGTAGACCGTCAGGACCAGCGATAGCTTTTCGCTGGAGAATGGAAAGCCGCGGCCCACTCCGGTTTCCTCGACCATGAAGAATTTCCTCGACTGGGCCGTATCGGAAAGACCGCATCCACGCGCGAACACATCGGCATCGCGTGCAATCAGCGTGCGGCTGAGCTTGCCATCCGGCCACAACGCCGCCTGGATTTTTGCCTTCTCGGTCGGCGACGCCATGTAGCCGCCCGCGCGTTCGAGCGCCGCGATCGCCTTGTCATAGACCGCGTCAACAAGGACCACGGAGTTTTCCGACGAACAGGATGTCGCGTTGTCGAATATCTTGGAAGCGCAGATCTTCTTCGCGGCATCGTCGAGATCGGCTGTTTCATCGACAATCACCGGAACATTGCCAGTGCCCACGCCAATCGCCGGCGTGCCGCTCGAGTAGGCGCGACGCACATTGTCCTGCGAGCCGGTGGCGACGACCAGATCGGCTGCCTGCATCAACGCCTGCGTCATATCCTTCGATGCCGGCGGCGGCAGAATCTGCACGAGATCTTCCGGCAGCCCGATTTTCTTGAGCTCTGCACGCATGAACTCAACCGTCCTCGCCGTGGTTCTCAATCCAGCGGGCGAAGCTGCGATGATGATGGCATTCCGTCCCTTGATCGCCATCATCGCCTTGTTCACCGGCGTCGCACCCGGATTGGTCGAAGGGGTAATGGCGCAAACGAGACCGATCGGCTTCGCATATTTCACGATGCCGAGCTTTTTATCTTCCTCGATGATGCCGACTGATTTCACACGCAAAAGATCGCGCAGAGTACCGAAGGTCTTGCGCTGCTTCTTGATGATCTTGTCGGGCACATTGCCCAATTGGGTGTCTTTGACCGCCAGGTCGGCCAGTTCTTTCGCGTGTCCGGGGTTGTAGAGGGACCAGGCGAGCGCGGTGACTGCTTCATCGACGCGTGCCTGATCAGCCTCGGAAAATGACGCCATCGCCGCACGGCCGCGCCGCACCAGTTCGTCGACAACGGCCATCGCTTTGGGATCGGCCGCCGGTTTCACTGCGACAGTCATCTTGTCAGCTCCGCATTCACACGTTCGCCGCTTGTTGTGGACGCATGTCTTCGCGCCGGACTCCGGCCACGACCACCGGCTTTTTCATGGCATCGCGACGGAACGGCTCGCCGAGTTCCTGATTGAGAATCACCTCGATGAAAGTCGTCACGCGCTTCTTTTGAGCCTGGCAGGACTGCCGAAGGGCCTCCGTCAGTTCTGTCGGCGTCTTTACTATTACGCCCTTTAGACCGCATGCTTCGGCAACCTTTGCATAGCTGAGATGCGGATCGAGTTCGGTGCCAACAAAATTGTCGTCGAACCAAAGAATCGAATTGCGTTTTTCGGCGCCCCATTGGTAGTTGCGAAAGACCACCATGGTGATACCTGGCCATTCCTCGCGGCCGATCGAACTCATCTCATTCATTGAAATTCCAAAGGCGCCATCGCCGGCAAAGCCAATACAGGGCGTATCCGGATTGCCGATCTTGGCGCCTATGATGGACGGAAAGCCGTAGCCACAAGGCCCGAAAAGCCCGGGCGCCAGATACTTCCGGCCCTTGTCGAATGTCGGATAGGCATTGCCGATCGCACAATTGTTGCCGATATCGCTCGAGATAATCGCATCCTTGGGCAGCCCAGCCTGAATGGCCCGCCAAGCCTGTCGCGGCGACATGCGGTCGGCATCCCGCTTGCGCGCATCGGCATTCCAAGTCGTGCCCGGATCGTCGTCCTCGTGGTCCATGCTGGACAAAGTCTGCAGCCATTTGGACTTGGTCGTGTGGATCAGTGCCTTGCGGTCCTCGCGTCCGGCATTTCCGGCCGAAGGAGAGAG
Organism: Pseudolabrys sp.; assembly: GCA_025451355.1. GTDB lineage: Bacteria > Pseudomonadota > Alphaproteobacteria > Rhizobiales > Xanthobacteraceae > Pseudolabrys. The sequence goes on from JANWKN010000113.1 coordinate 20,112, forward strand.
CTGCGCCAGAATGCTTTGAGCGACCAGCTTGGCGTCGCCGCAAATACCCACAGTCACGGGCTTAGTCAGGCCGATGCGGTCAGCGTTAATGTCGACCTGAATGATTCTCGCGGTCTTCGGCCAGTAGTCGATGCCATAGCCCGGCAAAGTCGAGAACGGATTGAGTCTTGTGCCAAGCGCCAGCACCACATCGGCTTTGGCGATCAGCTCCATCGCCGCCTTTGATCCGTTGTAGCCGAGCGGGCCGACAGCAAGTCTATGACTGCCTGGAAAACTGTCGTTGTGCTGGTAGTTGTTGCAAACGGGTGCATCGAGCTTTTCGGCAAGCGCGATGCATTCAGAAATTGCATTTCCCAGCACGACCCCAGCACCTGATAGAATCGCCGGAAATTTCGCACTCGACAGCAACTTTGCCGCCTCCGCGACGGCCTGGGCACCGCCAGCCGGGCGTTCGAACTCGACGATTGCCGGCAAGCTGATGTCAATCACCTGCGTCCAGTAGTCGCGCGGGATATTGATCTGCGCGGGTGCCGAAAGCCGCTTGGCTTTGGTGATGACGCGATTGAGAACCTCTGCGGTACGTGACGGATCGCGCACCTCTTCCTGATAGCAGACCATGTCGCGAAACAGCGCCATCTGTTCCACTTCCTGGAAACCGCCCTGCCCGATCGTCTTGTTCGCCGCCTGCGGCGTCACGAGCAGCATTGGCGTATGATTCCAGTAAGCGGTCTTGATGGCAGTGACGAAATTCGTGATGCCTGGACCGTTTTGTGCAATCGCCATAGCGATTTTCCCGGTCGACCGGGTATAGCCATCGCAGATCAGGCCACCATTGGTTTCGTGCGCTACGTCCCAGAATGTGATTCCAGCCTTGGGAAAAAGATCGGATATCGGCATGAATGCCGAGCCAATAATGCCAAAGGCATGCTCGATGCCGTGCATCTGCAAGACCTTCACAAATGCTTCTTCGGTGGTCATCTTCATAGGTGTGCCCTCTCAGCCCTGTCCCTGGTGGGTCAGGTCTTATCCTGAAAAATTTCAGCCAGCTCGTTGGCGGCGCTTCTCAGTGCCGGCAAATGTCGGCGTGCCGTTTGAACGTTCATGCGTGCTTCGGGCGCCTGGATGGCGAGAGCAGCGAGCATCTCGCCATTGGTGCCGATCACCGGAACGGCCATGCAGACGACACCGACGAGATACTCTTGCCGATCGAAAGAAACCTGATCCTTTCGAATCTGACGAAGCTCGGCGTCGAGGCGAGCGCAGTCGGTGATGGTGCTATCTGTATATCGCCGAAGTTCCAGACTTTGCAGCAAGCGCTTGCGGCGCGGCGAAGCGGCCAACGCCAGAAACAACTTGCCGATTGCGCTGCAATGTAGCGGCACCCGTGAACCGCTGGTGTAGTGCAGCCGCAGCGGCCAATGCTCGGCTTCGACACGATCGAGATAGACGACTTCGCCGTTCAGCAGCGTGCCGATATTGCAGGTTTCATTGAGCGTATGGACGAGGCGCTGAAGCACGACATGCGGCGTGTCATGCCGCATCGAGGATGAAAGCGCACCAAACGCAAGATTCGTCAGTTTCGGTCCGACAATCAGCCGGCGTCGACCGGGCTCGCGCGCGAGATAGCCTTGCGTTACGAACCAATCGACCAACCGATAAGCCGTCGCCTTCGGCAATTTTACCGAAGCAATAATGTCGAGGACGTCGACCGGCGTACGCGAGCTTGCAACATGCTCGAGGATAGCGAAGGAACGTGCCGTCGCGCCGAGTTTGCGCTCACGGTCGCCACTACTCTTCGAACGATTCAGACGTGGCTTGAGTTCGTCCACATTGCGCCGAGGGCCGGTGCCAGTGGTTCTTTCGTCAAGTCCGAGATTGCTACGCATGGGCCACCTACCTAACCCCGGTTTGGGCCGTCACCAGACGGCTCCTGAGTAGACGCTGGATGAAGGGCAGCAGCAGAATGATGATGGTCAATGCGACGATCGTTCCGGAGATCGGCCGCGTAAAGAATACGGTCCAGTCGTTCGAAAAGCTGATCATCGTGTTCATGAAAGCCTCTTCAGCAATCGGACCGAGGATCACCCCCAGCACCAGCGGCGCTACCGGAAAGTTCAGCCGTTCAAAGCCATAGCCAAGAACGCCGAAACCGATGATCAGCCAAAGATCCGTGATGTTGTTGCGGATCGACAGCGCGCCGATAAAACAGAGGATCAACACGTAAGCCGAGACAACCGCCTCTGGAAAATCGAGGATCTTCACAAGCGGGCGGATCGCGAAATAGCCGAGCGCGCACATCAGCGCGAGACCGAGGAACAGTGACGCAAACACGGTGTAAACAAGCGGCGCGGAGCTCGCGAGAACCTGCGGGCCCGGCTGAATCCCGTGCAGCATGAATGCGCCGAGAATAACTGCGGTGGCGCCGCTGCCTGGAATACCGAGTGCAAGCAAATGAACCATGGCGCCACCAACCGAAGCCGTCGCCGCTGCCTGCGGCGCGACGATCCCTTCGGCAATCCCGGTCCCCATCAACTCCTTGCGTTTGCCGAAACGCGCCTCGATTCCGTAGCTGACAAAAGACGCAATCGTGGCACCGGCCCCCGGCAAGAGGCCGATGAGATCGCCAACCACTGAAGAGCGAAAAAACATGCCCTTGATGTCGTTGAGTTCCTTGAGCGTCGGAAGTTCAGTGCGTGCGTTTGAAATTTTGTCGATCGGCTTGGTGGCAAAGCCTGTTTCCAGACGCGTAAGAACTTCGCCCACGCCATAGGCGCCGACCATGACCACGAGAAATTCAATGCCGTCGGCAAGGATCGGCGAACCGAAAGTGAAACGGTAGGCGCCGTAGATTGGATCCGTGCCGACCGTGGAAATCAGAATGCCGACACTCATGCTGATGAAAGCATTGGCGAGCGATCCCTTGCCGATTGCCACCACGCTGAGCAGGCCGAACA
>JANWKN010000252.1 GCA_025451355.1 Pseudolabrys sp.
ACTATCAAAATCCACATTGGCTCTGCCCCAGCTAGCGCCCCTAAAGGTTGTAGGCGCCAACCCGCCGCGGGCACAACGTAAATCGAGTGCATATTTCAACTATTTGGCCTGTGGTCATGGCCGAACCGGGCACTCCAGATACAAAAAAGCGTCAGATTGTGATCTGCAACACAGACTGAATTCACGCCACGGAGCGCTATCAATCCAACGAGTCCAGCCGACATACCCGTCGGATCCAAAAGGACCGCTGCCCCCGTGCAGCGGTCTTTTTTGTCTTTTTGGGCCTTTGAGGGGTGACACATTATTATTTGCCGACTTGTGATCGCCAACACATCCAAGGCATCCACGGTTCGCTATGACACGGTTGTGACGTCCTCATTCCGCCGGGACAGAGGGGAAACTAAGATGACATTCAATCCATATCGAACCACAGCCTCCAGCGGGTTCACGCGCGTCGCGGCCTACATCGTTCAGCACCTGCTCGACGATGTCGGCGACCTTCAGCCAATTGATGAACTGGGGCGGCAACAACGCCCGAATCCGGCTTCTCGGGGCCTGAACCAGCCACACGAACTTGCCGAGTTCATGAGTCGGACAATCGCCCCGTGACTTGCGGAATTAAGAGGACAAACGACAATGACCCCTCAGAATGTGGATAGGAACGATCCGCGCCGAATTTCATTTGAGAGCGCTTGCCGTGACTACTGGATCGCGTTTGTGAGAATGGAGACCGGCGAACGCCCAGGCGACGGCACCACGCTCACCAAAGTCATAACGCTTGCCCCGAAACTGAACGGCTAGATCGCGAATAAAAGCACCGGCGGCCAAGGCTGAGTCATGGCGGGGCCTTGGACTTCTGACGCTTCTAACGGGATTTCCAAGCCGCAGAATCCTCAACCGACACGCAACCGGGAATGCGGCGGCCCTGACGGTGAACGACAGCCGGCACGGGACGGCCCAGCTCGGCCTGATATTCGGAATAGAGCTTTGTGAGTTCTTTTTCGCTGATGTCTTTAATATCTTGTTTCATATTTCTGGGTCCGCTGGCCTTCTAGAGGCGGCCGCGTTGACTCAGAGAAGGCCGCTGGTGAGTCAGGCGGGTAGTTGCTTAAACGGGTTGAGCATCCGTCTGCCCCCGCTCGGCCCCGACTAGATAGGGTATCGGAGGTAGTAGCAAGCTCGCCCCGGTTTGTCGGTAAAGGCTCCCTTTTTAGGTCCATACTGTGGTGTCTACCTAGAAAATATAGAGCACGCTACGTCCGCTCTTCCTAACATTGGCTCTACAAGTGAATGTCAGCTTTACCCCCAATAGCGGACATACGAGTTGCCCGTAGCGCCATCTAATGCCTTCGGCCTGCGCGTACGTCGGTGTTCTGGACTGCTGCGGTCCGCCACCGACCATCGATCTTGCGACACGACGCGCGTACCAATCCCAGTGCGCACAGGTTCTTCAATATCGCCATGTATGTGAAACTGGGAATGCACCATGGCCACGTCTGGCGCGAGAAAGCGCACATGCATAATTGGCGTTTCGCGGGTGCTTGTACGGAATGGCCCGCCGGAACCATGGAGCCGCTGTATTAGGTTTAGATAATCAGAGCGCGTCGTGGTCCATGCGCCGTTGACGGTAACAAACTGAGCATCGTCGGCCAACGACTCGACCATAGCATCCGCGTCATGTCGGCCCCATGCCTCGTTGAAACGTAATTCAATTTCGCGGATTGCATCTTCATCTGCCTTAGTCATGTTGGTCCTCTTGCGCCACAGACCGCGATGGGCAGCTATCGTAACGGCTCAAATTGGCTGCTTGAAGGGTGCGTCATGTCTGCTTTGGGTCACAAGCAGACATTCCAGCCAAGAACAAGCGGGAGGATGCCCACCGCGCATCCGACTTTTGGCGAAGCGGATCTGTCGCGTCGTCGTCGTGAAAATCCGTTACCCACGCATGTCCGCTAAGTGCCAGGAGGAGACATTGTAGTCTCGACAATAAATTCGTGGAAATCTGAGCCTTGCTATAAGTTCGTGGAGCAAAGAGGAGCGTTGACCATGAAGCCAAGGACCTTCAAGACCTGCACACTCGCTGTCATGCTGTTTAGCCTCGAAGCGTCTGTATTGAGCAGAACGGCTGTTGCGCAGGCCGTAGATCCGGCTGAATTGGTCAGGGATATTCACGCCATCTTCGGTGAACACCATGCTCGTGCTGTGCATGCCAAGGGAGTAGTTCTAAACGCGACCTTCGAACCCACAGAGCAGGCCCGCCAGCTCAGCAGAGCAAGCGTTTTCGCAGGCAAACTTCAAGCAACGGTACGCCTTTCGAATACAACAGGCTTCCCCGAAATTCCTGATGCCGATCCCAACGCCACCCCTCGTGGGCTCGCGGTCAAGGTTAAGCTCGGGGATGGCTCCGAGATGGATTTGGTGACGCATAGCTTCAATGGCTTTCCCGCCGCTACTGCCGCGGAGTTCGACACCTTCCTTAAGGCTGCCGCGGCGAGCGGACCCGGAGCGGCAAAGCCCACCCCGATTGAGAAATATCTGCAAGCGCACCCCAACGCCGTACCTTTCGTGACGCAGCAAAAGCCGCCGCCGGAAAGCTTCGCGACGACCGCCTACTTCGGTGTCAATGCATTTGCGTTCGTCGATGCCTCCGGCAAGAAGACCGCACTGCGATACCGAATTGTTCCGCAAGCGGGTGAAAAATATCTCGATACCGCGAGCGCAGCGTCAAAGGGGCCAAATTATCTCATGGAAGAGATCGCAGCGCGCGTCGCCAAAGCCCCCGTCATGTTCGACTGGTTCGCCCAAATCGCGCAGCCCGGTGACAGGACGGATGATCCGTCAACCCCGTGGCCGGAGGATCGGCAATTGGTGAAACTGGGCACACTGACCATCACAGAAGTGGCCGCCGACCAGGAGAGATTGAGCAGAAGCCTGCTGTTCCTTCCGAATAATGTCCCCCCGGGATCGAACCGGTCGATCCGATGATCGAAGTGCGCAGCGCCGCTTATCCGATCTCCTTTGGCGAACGTCAGTGATTGCCCGCTTTATGAGCAAGTCGCGACCGCGGGGAAGACCCAAGCGACCAGTGGCTCGCGCAAGCGGGATGTCTGCTTTGGGTCCTTAGCGGACATTTCGCATTGTGCAATCGCCATGTCCGCTTTACCCCGGGAAGCGGACATTTGCGCCTCTGATAAAAGCGTCGCACTATTGATCTATGTCATGTCGCTGATGTTCGAAAATGTGGTGGTATTTCCAATAACCCAATTCTACGTTGCCACCGCATAATTCCAGAGGGTGGGAAAGCCAGTCATGTTCAAACATCATATTGCGCTGGTGCTGTTTGCGCTCACTACAGCTTACATTTCGCCGGCAGTTGCCCAGACGTCGCAGGGGACCAACGTCGGCAGGCTCAGCTGCACGATGTCGCCTTCGATTGGCCTCATCATTGGATCCCGGCAGCGGCTGACATGTCGTTTCTTTCCCAGAGGTCCTTATCCCCCTGAAACCTATATAGGTGTTATAAACTCAATTGGTCTCGATATCGGCATTACGGCGGGCGGCGCGATGGCGTGGGCCGTGTTCGCGCCCACAGAGGGTCCGATGCGTGGCGGACTTGCCGGCACTTATGTTGGCGCAAGCGGTGCCGTCGGCGTGGGAGTAGGCGTAGGCGCTAACCTTCTGTTCGGCGGATCGGGCCGGTCGATCGCCCTGCAGCCCCTTTCAGTCGAAGGGTCGGTTGGGGTCAACCTGTCTCTTGGAGTTTCCGGTCTTACGCTCCAATTTGTGCAATGAGCAATACACAGGTGGCGCGGCGCAGATGATCCCTCATCCTCCATCGCAACCCTGCGGAAAGCCGCTCGGCAATGTTCGGAGCTAGTCATCAGAGGACGATCAATGAAAATCAAAATGCATTTACTGGCCACGCTCGGACTTTTGCCCTTGCTGGTCCTTTTGTCGCTCGGCTCCGCATCCGCGCAGACCGATATCGCGAAAGCGATCCAGGAACGATTGGCAGCTCAAATTGCAAAACTACAGAATTCTTGCGCCGATGAAATCAACAAATACTGCAGTACGGTCACTCCGGGAGAGGGTCGTCTGCTCTACTGTATGCAAGCCCATGAGGACAAGATAAGCGCGAAGTGTGCATACGAAATGGAAGAGACCGCGGCGAGGTTCCAAACTTCGGCAGACAATCTGAGAGACGCAATAAATGCCTGTAAGGCGGAGATAACAGGCGTTTGCGGAAAGACGCTGCCTGGCGAAGGTCGAGTCGCTGCATGTCTGCTAGCGAACAAGTCAACGGCTTCAAAGAATTGTGCAGAAGCTCTTCAGAAAATCGAAGCTATGGCGGCTCAATAGCGGACACAACATTACGGTGTCACGAATGAGGTGATGTGCCGCCAGGCCACTTTTGTCACGTCGCGTTCCGCGTCGCGACGGCTTCCGGACTTTCTCTCACCGTCAGTGTGTGCCCCGAACTAAAGTGTATCTCGGTCCCATTTCCGTTCGAATACATGAATGCAATCGTGTCCAAATCAATTTCTATGCGGGACTTCTCGATGTCGGTGAGCCGTTTCCATGTCGCCATATTTAGCTCCTCAAAACCGCGGCTATGGTTGGGATATGACTATCTTCGACCCCTCTACACTACGGCCGTTCCAACCTTGGCAATGTGTCCGTCATCACAAAACAGTGCTTTTTAATCGGGGCGCGCGAAAGACCGCGAATGTCCGCTTTGGGTCATCAGCGTAAATTTTACGCTGTGGATCCCATGTCCGCTTTACCCGCGAAAGCGGCATTTAAATTGTGCGACATTGTGGATGCCACAATAAAAGGCCATATATCCCCGGCCTCGATTTCTTCCAAGGAGAATGAATGAGTAACTTCAGAAGCCCCGACCTTCTAGAGCGTCGGAACAATGCCGCCACTGTCAAAAAAGCGATGCTGGAGAAGTTTCGCGCCGCTCGCGAAGACCCCGCTTTGGAACAGAAACGCCTTAAAAGGATCGCCGTGAATGAGGCGCGAGCCTCCCGCGCTGCCGAACGCGAAGCCGCAAAGAAGGTGCGTGTGGCCGAACTAGCCGCGCAAGCGACCCGCGCCGCCGAACTCGCCGCGCAGGCGCGCCGCGAGGCCGAGACGGCAGAGGCACTCGATAAGGCTCAAGCGGCCGAGCGCGATGCTTCGCTGGCAGCGGAGAAAAAAGCCGAGCGCGATGCCCGCTATGCAGCACGCAAGGTCGCAAAAAAGATTCGGCGGCGCGGGTACTAGCGACTGTCATTAGCGGACATTGGGGTTGTGAGACGCGATGTCCGCTTTACCCCCAAAAGCAGACATTCGGCGCCGCAAATAGCAATGTCTGCTAAGTGCCAGAAGCCAACATCCGGGCCGTAAGGCACGACAAATTACCGACTTCCGCTAAGTGCCAATAGCGGAAGTCGCAAAACTTCCTTCGATCAACGGTCACCCAACTCGCCCAGCAACCGGGCCAAGTTCATTTCCGCGTCGCGGGTCTGAAGGCCGCGCTTGAACGCGGCTTGGATGCGCTCTTGGGCCGCGGGGTTGCGTACACCATCGGCGAAGAGATCGGAATCGCGACGGAAGTCTTCGACCGCCGCGAGCGCAATTGCCCCAAAAGTCGGCTACTGCTCTTCGTAGTTTTCTGACGGGCAAATCAGCCAAACGTGAAGCAAAAAACCTCAACGTTCGGATCCAGAAATTCAATTTCAAACTGGCGATCGACGACTGGTCCAGACTGCCGGATCAGCTGGTACAAGCGTTGCCCGGCCATCGTGCCGAGGCCTTGATCGTCAACATCTATTCCGTGTGCCGCGCCGGGCGGCTGTCCATGGATCAGCACGCGAAATTTCACGGACGTCCCTGGCGCCGCGGGACCCATGACGAGATGAAGGTCGCGCGCGTGAAAGCGATACGCGATGCGACCGTTAGGCTTATTCATTTCGACGGCGTCGCGCTTTATCGTCCAATCCCCGGACATCGCTCAATTGTTCAAGCGCAGTTGCGCGGGCACCTCATACATCTGGGGCTTGTCGCGGACCGCGCCGTGCGGTGACGCAAAGCCCTCGGTGCGCTCGTAGCCGACATAATTTTCCGGGGACTTGAGGCTTGCCCAATCGGCACCCAGTTCGAAACCGCGCGCGTCAACCGACACAAGGTCATCGCCGATGCCGCTAGCGCCGGCCTCGGCGAGCAAGCGCTGAATGACCATCTCCGACTGTTCGTACGAGCCCTCCCCGAAATGAGAGTGCCGGAGCCTGCGCATCGATGAAATACAACGCCGGCCAGTAATTGTTGTTGAAGGCCCGCCAAATAACATACTCACTGTCGACGGCGACAGGATAATCCACGTGCAGCGCTTTAGCCTCCCGGCGGACGTTGTCGATGTTCTTTTCAAAGCGGAATTCCGGCGTATGGACGCCGATCACGACCAATCCCTTGTCCTTGTATTTTTTCGCCCAGGCGCGAAGGTAGGGCTGCGTGCGCAGCCAATTGATGCAGGTATAGGTCCAGAAATCGACAATGATGACTTTTCCGCGCAAGGCCGACGCGATCAGTGGCGGTGAGTTGAGCCACGCGTCCGCGCGCTCAAGAGATGCAAGCCCGGATTGATTGGCAGCCGGGCCAGCGCCAAGCCCGTGAAAAAATGCGATCGGTTCATCCGTCGGTATCGTCGACAGCGGCAATTTGATGTCCCCCACAAAACATGCGATCGGAGCATCGATTGTAATGAAAAGTATCGCGGTTATCAGGAACTTGTTCGCCTTCATCGATGAAGGCCTTCTGTATTCTGACCGATGTTTGCTGCGCTTGCACAGCGGTTGGATTTGGACATGTTATTCAAGACG
>JANWKN010000114.1 GCA_025451355.1 Pseudolabrys sp.
AATACTGTCGGGACTAACGGGGAAAGCAGCTATGAGCCTAAAATCCTACCTCTGTACCCTGGCGATATTCTGCGGAGGGTATGTCTCCAATACGCTACTCGATAGCGCCGTAGAAGCGGCCGAGGCTTACTTTCATCTCCACACATCAAACTACAAAACGGATTCCGGTGACTACATCATTTGCAGCAGAGAGAAACCAAATGACAATCTAATGCCGCTGACACTGAACGCTTGGGGCGAATAAAACCCCGAGAACCGTTAATAGCAACGACAGGGAGTTGCTTTAATGGATGCACTGACTCCTGATTTGGAGTTGCGCTTGCGTACAGAATTGGCCGAACGCCGTGTTGCCGAATTGACGGCGGCGCTCGACAACATGAAGGTTGAGATGGACCGGTGGCGAACAATCGCGGAGTGCAGATTGTTGCCCGGGCGGCGGACTGAGAGCGCCCTTACCCGGAGCGAGGCGCGGGAATGGTGGTGGCGGCTGACCGCGTAGAGACCTCCCTGCGCGATCGTCGCTTCGCATCGCGAACGAAGAATTATCGAAAGCATTGCTGGAAACGAAAATCTTGAGATTCAATGGCGGCTTGCCACGTTGAAAGAAACAAAAGCCGTTGTCACTCAATACCACAAGTACCTAAAGAAAAACTCGCTCATCAGACCTATATCCGACCCCGAAATTCTTCCTCCGGAACCTAAAGATAAGAGTGCGTAGTTATCCGAGGTCGAGAGCTGTGTCGTGCGTCAAGCTGGGCCGGCCTGCTTGGCGGCGACATTGTCTCGACTGGAGAGCCACGGGATTAGCGCCGTGGCGGGCAAGACATTCGAGCACGTCATCAACGCACTCAAGCAGGTCGGAGTTGAAATCGAGGGGAATACGCTGCGCCTCACCAAGAAGCCGCGCCGATGAGGATGAGAGGATGAGCAAGATCGTTGAACCGCTCGAATTCGAGCTGCGCCGCCATGCCAAGGCCATGGATCGCGCCTTTGCAAATGACCCGCAAGTAACAGAAGTATCAAACGCAATAATTAAGTTTCGTGCAGGAGCGGGGGGATTGCTCACGGTGACGGACCGGATTGGGTTTTGCCCTGAGAGTCGCGGGGCCAAGTTCTATCGTGAAGCTCACAAGGCTCTGACCGATTTCGAGGCCGAAGCGAAGCTGCTAAGGGATGAGTAAACCAACGTCTGGTAGCGTCTCCCTGCACACCATTGCCACGTTCTGCGAGCACACGGCGGAAATGCTTGAGGGCGTTACGGACAGCGCGGAGCTTATCAAGCGCCACCGCACCAGCATGGAGCGGTTGCGCGATGCCTTGCTTCGATTGCTTGAGGGCTAACGGCAGGCGCTGAAGCTGAAGTAGCACCGTAGCCAGATTGAATTCGATATCGTCACTCTGATTTACGCAGGAAATGCCTAATTTTATTGGCTAATCGCGCATGGCAGTAACCGAGCCCCAGTCGGTCATCGCGGTGGCCCATTCGATGGTGTGCACGCCGATATTAGCGCCGCCGTCGACGGCGACGATGTAGGCTCCGCCGCCAATCCCACCTCCGCCGCCGGTACCACCGCCGGCGCCGATGCCCGGACTGCGTCCGCTCATGCGATAGTCGAACCGGTTGATGATCATCGTGCCGTGATTGAATGCGGCGAGCACAAAGGCAAGCTTGCGTCCGACGTTGCGTATGAAACATCTCCTGAGAGGACGAGCGGCCACGCCAACACGCGCACGGCAACCGCGCCGCGAGAACGAATCACATGCCATAGCGTATACCGCCGACGGCGCTGTACAGGTTGCGCGGCCAAATTGTACAGATTGCGCGGTGCGGCCGCTCAGGAACCGACCGCAACGCCGCCGCGTTTTCCAGCGGGTCCATTGCGGGAACATTCCGATGAGCGTGAACACCATGACTGGCGACCTGATGCATGCCGATATTCGCGCTGCGGCCGGAGTGAACGATGCGATCCTGGCCATCGGCCGGATCCTGATCGCGATTATCTTCGTCAGTTCCGGCGTCGAGAATTTCATGGATCTCGGCGCGACGACCTCGGCGATTGCCTCGAAGAGCCTGCCTTATGCGAACGTTCTCGCCGTGCTGACGGCGATCGTGGAGGCGGGCGGCGGCCTTCTCATCATTTTCGGCTGGCAAACCCGGCTCGCCGCACTGGCGCTCGCGATCTTCTGCGCCGTCGCGGCCTACTTCTTCCATGACTTCTGGAATCAGTTGCCGGGTCCGCAACACGTCAACAACATGATTCATTTCATGAAGAATGTGAGCATGATCGGCGGCCGGCTGATGCTGTGCGCGGTCGGCGCCGGCCGCTACTCGCTCGACGGCTCTTGCATCCGTCCGGAATATCTGAGGACGTAGTCGCTAACGCGGCTGCATCGCCCGCCAGATGCGCTCGGGCGTCGCTGGCATCTCGATATGTTTGACGCCGAATTCGGACAGCGCATCGATCAGCGCATTGGTCACGGCCGGCAATGCGCCGACGCAGCCGGCTTCGCCCGCGCCCTTGACGCCGAGCGGATTGGTCTTGGTCGGCACCGGATTGCTCTCGACTTCCATGGCAGAGAAATCGTGCGCACGCGGCATCGCGTAATCCATGAACGACGCGGTCACGAGCTGCCCTGAACTATCGAAGTGAATGTCCTCCATCAATGCCTGGCCGGCGCCCTGCGCTATGCCGCCGTGCACCTGCCCGTGCAGCAGCAGCGGATTGAGCACGGTGCCGAAATCATCCACCACGCTGTAGCACGTGATGTCGACCTTGCCGGTTTCGCGGTCGATTTCCAGTTCACAGATGTGGCAGCCGTTCGGATAATTGTTCACCGGCGCGACGTAGACGGCGGTTGCGAAGAGGCCCGGCTCCATGCCTTTGGGCAGATTCGACACGTCGTTTGCAGCCGCAGCGATCTCTTTTACCGATAGTGTGCGGTTGGTCTTGTTGGTCGAGAAGACGCCCTCATCGAATTTGAGATCGCCTTCCTCAATCTTAAGCATATGCGCGGCAATCGCGCGCGCCTTGGTCACTACTTTTTCGGTCGCAAGATGGAAAGCAGAGCCGGCAAGCGTGGCGGAGCGTGAACCGCCGGTGCCCTCGCCATAGAAAACCTGGTCGGTATCGCCCTGAATATATTGTGTCTCGCGCGGGTCAATGCCGAGACGATCGCAGACGAGTTGCTTGAATACAGTCTCGTGGCCCTGACCCTGCGAATTCGAACCGGAAAAGAGGATCAGCGAGCCGGAACGATCAAACCGGACCTCGGCGCCTTCCGTGCTCGGCGCGCCGGCGCGCTCGATGGTGTTTGAGATACCGAAACCGAGCAATTTGCCGCGCTTGCGCGCTTCTACCTTGCGCGCCTTGAAGCCCTTGCGGTCGGACAGCTCGAGCGCGAGGTCCATGTTCTTCTCGAACTCGCCGCTGTCATAGGTGAACGTCAAACCCGTCTTGAACGGCATGGCGGAGGCCGGCACGTAGTTGCGTCGCCGCAGTTCTGCCGGATCCATTTTCATCTCGGTGGCCGCGAGATCGACCATGCGTTCGATGACGAAGGCAGCCTCGGGACGACCATTGCCGCGATAGGGCCGCATCGGATTGGTGTTGGAAAACAGCGCCGTTATGTCGACGTGAATCGCCGGCGTGCGATAGACGCCGGCCAATGTACCGGCATTGAGCACGAAGGCCGGCATCGAGTGCTGCAGATATGCGCCGATGGCAGCAAAGGTCTTCACCCGCAGCGCGAGGAAATGACCCTCGCTGTCGAGCGCGAGCTCAGCTTCGGTGACATTGTCGCGCGCCTGCGCGTCGCTCAGGAAGGCTTCAGTGCGCGTGCTGATCCATTTCACGGGTCGGCCGGTGAGCTTGGAAGCGAGCATCACCAATGGGGTCTCGTTGAAAATCGGCGTCTTCATCCCGAAGCTGCCGCCGGTGTCGCCGGTGACAATGCGAATCTTGCTTTCCGGCACCTTGAGCACCTTCGCAAGCTCGGTACGCGTCGGGTGCGGTCGCTGCATAGGTGTATGGATCGTGTAGCGGCCATCGGCAGCATTGTAGTCGCCGATAGCGCCACGCGGCTCCATGGTGGCCGCCGTGACCCGATTGATGACAAAGCGATGCCGTACGATGTGGCTCGCGCGCGAAAAAGCGGCATCAACGGCCGCCCTGTCGCCGATCAGTTCGACGAAGCAGATATTGTCGGGGCAGTCCTCCCACACACGCGGTGCGCCCGGCTTCGGCGCTTCGGCCGTCGAGGTGATCGCAGGCAATTCTTCGTAGTCGACCTGAATGAGTTCGGTCGCATCCTGCGCTTGCGCCAGCGTTTCGGCCACGACGAAGGCGACGTAGTCGCCGACCCACCGCACGCGGTCTTCCGCCAGGATCGGGTAGCGTGTCTTGTACATTGGCGTCCCGTCCCGGCGCTTGAGGCCGCCCGGCACCGGCAGATCGCCATAGCCGGCTGCTTTCACGTCCGCCGCAGTCAGCACAGCCAGCACGCCGGGTGCCGCCTTCGCGGCCGTGATATCGATCGACTTTACCTTTGCGTGCGCATACGGCGATCGCAGCACGACGCCGTGCGCCATGCCGGGCAGTTTGATGTCGTCCGTGTAGCGGCCGCCGCCACGGATCAATCGTGGATCCTCGAAACGCGACACGCCCTGGCCGACGGCGAACTCACCCATGGAAACTTCTACCTATCGAATTCATGTGCCACCGGGCCGGTGGCGAGGAGGGTAGAGCGCCCTTATCGCGTCAACCTGCTTTGAGTTTTTTCGCCACGCGCGGGGCGAAATAGGTCAGCACGCCGTCGCAGCCGGCGCGTTTGAAAGCGACAAGGCTTTCCATCATGGCGCGCTCGCCATCGACCCAGCCGTTCTGCGCGGCCGCCATGATCATCGCGTACTCGCCCGACACCTGATAGGCGAAAGTCGGCATTGAGAACGTGCCCTTTACCCGCTGGACAATGTCGAGGTAAGGCAGGCCAGGCTTGACCATGATCATGTCGGCGCCTTCCTGGATGTCGAGCGCCACCTCGCGCAGAGCCTCATCCGTATTGGCGGGGTCCATCTGGTAGGTTCGTTTGTCCCCGGTCAGTGTCTTGGAAGATCCCACCGCGTCGCGGAACGGCCCGTAGAAAGCCGAAGCATATTTTGCCGCATAAGACATGATTGAGACGTCGGTGAAATTGGCCGCATCAAGCGCCTTACGGATCGCGCCAATGCGTCCGTCCATCATGTCGGATGGCGCGATGATGTCGCAGCCGGCTTCCGCCTGCACCACTGCCTGCTTCACCAGCAGCGCGACCGTCTCGTCATTGAGGATGATGCCATCGCGCAGCAGGCCGTCGTGGCCATGACTGGTGAAGGGATCGAGCGCGACGTCGCATAGAATGCCGACTTCCGGCACTTCCTTTTTGATCGCGCGAATGGCACGGCAGATAAGATTGTCCGGATTGAGGGCTTCGCTTCCCGTATCGTCGCGCAGGCCCGGATTGGTGTAGGGAAACAGCGCAATGCAGGGGATTGTCAGCTTGGCCGCCCGTTCGGCTTCCCGGACAACGCCGTCGATCGACAGGCGCTGCACGCCGGGCATGGATGGAACGGGAGTGTCGTTGCCGTCATTGATGAACAAAGGCCAGATCAGATCGTCGGGCGTAAGCACGCGCTCACGCACCATGCGTCGCGCCCATTCGGCCCGCCGGTTGCGGCGCATGCGTATCGTCAGATCGAGCGAGGTAGCATCGGGTGCCTCGCGAGCCTCCTGTTCGACAGGCACGAAGCCGATTTTCCGCTCCAAAGGTCGGCCGAACTTTATGGCCATAAGCACACTCCCGGCGTTCTTTTAGCGCGTCCCATCAGGCCCCGCTACCCGTTGTCCGAGGAGCGAACCAGCGCAGTTAACCGGATCTGCCCGGAGACATTCCGGCCCGCCGTTCCATCCCTACCCCGGCTTCGAGGCTCTCTTTGTCCCGATAGATTGAGGCAACGGCCAGGACGCGTCCACCCGATTTGTAACGCACGACGCAATCGCGTTTCATCACGTCACCGTCGATGTCGATCGTGTCCCATTTTTCGGCGTGCCCGACATAGTTGATAGGAACATCGTAGTGCTGGCTCCAGAAAAACGGCGCCGACCCGAATGGCGTTCGCAAGCCCATCATGTTGAGTGCGGCGACTTGCCCCTGCCGCTCGGCGACAACCCAGTGCTCGACACGGATGCGCTCGCCCGAGATGGGATCGGGCCAACGCGCGATGTCCCCCGCTGCGTAAATACCGGGCGCGCTCGTTTCCATGAATTCATTCACAGTGACGCCCTTGTCGATGGCAAGCCCAGCCTTTTCGGCGAGCGTGAGGCGCGGGCGCACGCCGACTCCAACCACCATCAGATCGGCATCGAGCGCCCCGCCACTCTTGAGGGTCACGCGTTTTCCTTCGATTGCGCTGACGGAATCCTCGAGATGGAATTTCACGCCATGCTCTTCATGCAACGCGCGGATGAAATCGCCGAGCTGGGGCCCGAACACGCGTTCGAGCGGACGCTTCTCCGGCGCTACGACGTGAACTTCGATCTCGCGAGCGCGCAGAGCAGCGGCGGCTTCGAGGCCGATGAAACTCGCACCGATGACCACCGCGCGTTTGGCCGATTTGGCGCCAGCGATAATGGCGCGGCAGTCGGCAAGTGAACGCAGCGTGTGGACGTGAGGCTGATCGGCGCCGGGAATCGGAAGCTTCACCGGCTCGGCGCCGGTCGCCAGAAGCAGTTTGTCGAATTTGATTTTGCTTCCGTCGCCCAGCGTTAATTCCTTGCCTTTGGCATCGAGCGCCGCAACCTCGGTTTGCAGTTTGAGATCGATCTTGTTCTCGGCGTACCAATCGTCGCCGCGCAAGGGCACCCAGTCTTCGGGTGCGCTGCCGGCAAGATAATCTTTCGAGAGATTGGGCCGATCGACCGGTGCCGCCTCATCGTTGCTGAGCATCGATATGCTTCCGGCGAAGCCGCGCCGGCGCAGCATCTCCGCGGCAGCAAAACCGGCGGCGCCGCCACCGATGATGATAAATCGTTCGCCTGCCCCGGTCTTGTCGGGAGCGGGTTGCGTCTTCTTGTTTTTGACGAAAATCTTGCCGTCCTTTTCTTCGACCGCCCAGCAGGTCACTGGGGCCAGGGCCGGCGCTGCAATAGCTTCGCCGGTCTGCAGGTTGAAGTGCGCATGGTGCCAAGGGCAGCGGATCGTCTCGCCCACGAGCAGACCGTCGGCGAGGGGCCCGTGGTAGTGCGTGCAATACGCCGAAAGCGCGAAGAGCTTGCCGCCCTGGCGCACGAGCAAAACCTCATCGTCACCGACGTGGCCTGTCAGCACCGCTCCCCTGGTGAGTTCGGCGGCCGCGACGCCAGCTGAAAGGTCGGGTCCCCCGGGCTTCTTCTCCTCGGTCGCCATAGTGTCCTCCCTGAGTGCCTGCGCCTGGCCCTGTCCTTTTAGATGCTTGAGCCGCCGGAAAATTCCAGTATATGCCATAAATGCTCGAAGGGCGCCCGGTTGCCGCGATCCGGCCTTGCTTGCTAAGTCGCACAGGTCAGGGCCATCCATGGATTTCGAGCTTTCCGAGGAACAAAGGGCATTTCAGAGCACCGCCCGCACTTTCGCGCGCGATGAAATGATGCCGCATGCGCGCGACTGGGATGAGGACGAAATTTTTCCGGTCGAGAGTCTGCGCAAGGCGGCGGCACTCGGCTTTGGCGGTATTTACGTGAAGGAAGATGTCGGCGGTTCTGCGCTCAGCCGCCTGGACGCCGCGTTGATCTTCGAGGAACTCGCGCAAGGCTGCACCTCCACTGCGGCCTATATATCGATCCACAACATGGCAGCGTGGATGATCGATGCCTTCGGCAGCACGGAGGTGCGCAGGAAATTTCTTCCCAAGCTTTGCACGATGGAGCATTTCGCAAGCTATTGCCTGACCGAGCCGGACGCCGGATCGGATGCGGCAAGCCTGAGCACGCGCGCCCGGCGCGACGGCGAGCACTACGTGCTCGACGGTGCAAAGGCGTTCATCTCAGGTGGGGGCGTTTCCGACATCTATGTCGTGATGGTCCGCACAGGTGAACCCGGGCCGCGCGGGATCTCGAGCATTGTTGTAGAGAAAGGCACTCCGGGCCTCTCGTTCGGTGCGCCGGAGAAAAAGCTCGGCTGGAAAACCCAGCCTACGGCCATGGTCATCTTTGAGAATTGTCGCGTACCGGCGGCGAACCGGGTCGGTGCCGAAGGGCAGGGTTTCAAGATTGCGATGGCGGGGCTCGACGGCGGCCGACTGAACATCGGCGCCTGCTCGATCGGTGGCGCACAATTCTGTCTCGATCGCACGATCGCCTACATGAAGGAGCGCAAGCAGTTCGGCTCACGCCTTGCGGATTTCCAGGCCCTGCAATTTCGCATTGCCGACTATGCGACGGAACTCGAGGCGGCGCGGTTGCTGCTGCATCGCGCCGCGGTTGCGGTCGGGGAGGGCGAGCCGGCGGCGACGCGCCTTGCAGCCCAGGCCAAGCGCCTTGCCACCGATGCGGGATTCGAGGTGGTCAATGGCTGCCTGCAGTTGCATGGCGGCTATGGCTATCTGCGTGATCACCCGATTGAACGCGTCTTGCGCGACGTGCGCGTGCATCAAATACTCGAGGGCACCAACGAGATCATGCGCATGATCGTAAGCCGCGCTATGCTCGGTAATTAAAAGGGAGAGGACACCATGGAACAACTTCCACGCCGTTATTTCTCTCGCGAGGAGATGCAGAAACGCATCGCTCGGTTCAAGGACCTCAAGGGCTCCGACGGGGGGCTGCCGGACAGCAAGATGCCGGGCTGCGAGCGCACATTGTTCAACGTGATCGGCTTTCAGCCGCCAAAGGGATCGGGCGGAGCGGTGACATCGCCGGTGGGTGATCACGCCGCGCAGCTCGCAGCGATCAAGATCAGCGAAGGTTTCAATCTCGGCTACTGCAAGGCGAAGCCCGGCCATGGCCCGGAGATGCACAATCACGATACCAACGAAACATTCATTCCGATGACCGGCACCTGGCGCGCGAGTTGGGAAAACGAGAAGGGCGAAGTCGAATTTGTCGATCTCGGCCCGCTCGATGTGGTGTCGTTTCCTCCCGGCATGATCCGCCGTTTTGAGAACGTCACCAAGGGCGATCCGAACGAGGAATCGATCCTGATGTTCGTGATCGGTGGCGATGGCCCCCGTGCGGAGTTCACGGATCAGGCGATGGAGCGCTTGCAGAAGGCGGGAGCCTGGTCGCCCGAACGGGTCTAGAGGGTGCCGGGCATGACTGCCGCGATGTGGACTGGCGAACTGGCTCTGGCGACGGCCGCGATCTTTGCCGGCGCGGCCGTCTATGTCAGCGTCGCCGAACAACCCGCGCGGCTGAAGCTCGACACGAAAGCCCTTTTGACTGAATGGAAGCCGAGTTACGAGCGCGGCGCGATCATGCAGGCAAGCCTCGCGATCGTCTCCGGTGTGTTGGGGGTGATAGCCTTCTTCTTCACCTATGACTGGCGTTGGCTCTTCGGCGCCGCACTGATCCTTGCGCCGTGGCCCTACACGATGTTCATCATCATGCCCACCAACAAAGTGCTGACATCCACGCCGCCCGAGCAGGCCACCGATGAGACGCGCGGTCTGGTCGTTCAGTGGGGACGGCTGCATTGGGGCCGCTCGGCGCTCGGATTG
>JANWKN010000115.1 GCA_025451355.1 Pseudolabrys sp.
ACGATTTCTTCAAGTAGGGCTCTTGTCACGCAATGAAGATAACGGTCGAGAGCAAAAGCGGCTCGTGCGCCTTTCAGTGTGGCGACAACGAAACGATCCTCTACGCGGGTTTGCATCAGGGCCTAAATCTTCCGTATGAATGCGCAACCGGAACGTGTGGCACCTGTCGTGCCCGCGTGATGAGCGGGGAAGTCGAGATGCGTTGGAAGGAGGCGCCCGGCGCGAAGAAGCTCAAACCCGACAAAGGCGACGTGCTCATGTGCCAGACACGCGCTCTCTCCGATTGCGTGCTTCGTGTGCCGTCCGAGATTGCCACCACTGATAATAATCGACCTGCATCGCGCCGCGGTGTTATTCGTGGCATCCGCAGACTGACGAACGACGTGGCGCATTTCGACCTGTATTTGGGCGAGCCGATGGATTTCGAGGCCGGACAATTCGTCGTGTTGGCGACAGGCGATCTGTCCGGCGGCCGCGCCTATTCGATGGTCAATTTCGACAATAGCACAGCCAAGGTTGCGTTCGTTATGAAACGCAAGCCCGGCGGCGGGTTTAGTGATTGGCTGTTTGCGCGCAAGGACGACGAAGTACAAGTCGAGGTTTTTGGACCGCTCGGCCGAGCGATATTTCGTCCGGAAGAGGGCAAGAATATCGTCTGCATCGCGGGCGGTTCGGGCATAGCAGGGATGATGTCGATCCTCGAGTGTGCCACGCGCACAGGTCATTTCAGAAACTATAAGGGTATCGTATTCTTTGGGGTGAGGGCATTGTCCGACGCATTTTACCTTGAAGCGCTGGCGCGTTACGTGACGGCCTCGCATGGTAGACTGCAGGTTACGATCGCACTCTCCCACGAAGACGCTAAGACGCCGACGCATCCGCATTATCCGGTTCTAAGACTAGCGAGCGGTATGGTGCATGACGTTGCGGCGCATGCGATGCAAGGCCGCTATGAAAATGCGGTGGTTTATGTTGCTGGGCCGCCGATCATGGTTGATAGCGCTATCCGCGCGTTAATCATGGGCGGTGTGCCGACTTCGGACATACGTTATGACAAGTTCAGTTGAGTTTGTCGCACATCCAACGTGGCCGGCAGCTTGGTTGAAGTCTCACCACGACGACAAGGAAATTTTTGTAAAGGCGCGCGAACTGACGCTTAATCTTGTCCAGTGGCTTGCGCGCATCGCCAACAGTTACGTGACAGATGGCTCGATCAAGGACCGCTTAGTACTTGATTTTCGGATCGATGGATCGATTGTTACCAAAACATTCGAACAAGGTATCGCGCTTGAGTTGCGCTTGCCGGGCCTTGAAATGCAGTTTCAAGAGCGCGGCAAACCGGTACCGCACGTTTTAGACCCGGAGGAACGTTCACCGGCCGAGGTCGAAGCTTGGATACTCGTCGAATTGCTGCATCGAGGGCTCAACCGCGATAAATTCTCTAAGTCGCTGCCATACACAATTACGAACTTGATGAGCGGCGACGCCGAAGATTATTCGCCGCACGCTTGCGCTGCAGGTCTTGCACAATTGACAGCCTGGTTTCGCGCGGCATCGGCAGTCCTCTCGACTCACGGACGGGTCGTATGCTTGCCCCAGACCTTGACGCTTGAAGTCGCCTCGGGACGTGGGACATCCGCGGTCGGGTTCTCGCTGGGCATTGCCGAACGCGACGAGCCCCATTTCTTCACCGGCCCGTACGATGAGGGCAGGCGCCGGGTGCTCACGGCATCTGAATTAGCGAACGAGAAAAATCCGGCGGCCGCTGCGGCCCAATTCATTAAAGCGGCGGCTAACGTCATGCGCGCTTGAGTTTCTTTGTGGTGATTTCCGGTTCGAAGTCCACCTTATCGCCTGCAAGATGCCTGCGCAGTTTGCCCGACTTATTGAGTTCCTGCACAATCGAAACGAACGCATTGGCCATAGGCAGAACGATCTCTCCTTCCGCCCAAAACAATCCAACGTCCTGACTGACGATCGGCTCAACAAGTGGAAGTGCGCGTGTTCCGTGATGTAATCCGGGGGCGTGAGCGAAATGCGATGGAATGATTGTGCAGAGATCGGTAAACTGTGCTTGGAACATTAGATGCAGAATTGACTCTGACTCCACGCGTGCTTGCGGCGAGCAGCCAACGCCCTTAAACACTTGATCGACGAAGCGCCGTTCATGCATCGACGGCCGCAGCATCGCGAGGGGCAATTCCGCGGCCTCGCGCCAAGTAATCGTCTTGCGCTTTTGAAAAGGGGGACGATCAGGTACCAGAAGACTGAGTTGTTCGGTATAAATCGGGAGCGTGTTTTTGCGACCGAGGTCAGCTTTGTCGAGATAAGTCAGCGCAACGTCAAGCGCGAAATTGTTGAGGCCAAGCTTCATTGCCTCAGGTCCGACGAACTGCACGTCGACACGCACCCCCTGATAGCGGTCGCGAAAGGCTTTTAGCACCCACGGTAAAACCGGTGACATCGACGGCATTGCGCCTAGTCGAAGATTTCCGGTCAGATCGTTCTTCATGATGGCAATTTCTTTGCGCATCGCATCGCAATAAGCGAGAACCCCGCGTGACCAAGTGGCGACGCGCTCACCTTCAGCGGTCAAACCATGAAAACGCTGACCGCGGCCGCGCAAAAAGATCGGCACGCCAAGTTCGAGTTCAAGCTGCTTGATGCCGCTCGATAGAGACGGCTGGGTGACGTTGCACCTCTGTGCCGCCCGGCCAAAATGTCGCTCTTCAGCTACGGCCACCAAATATCGAAACTGCCTGATAAACATGAGCAACACCCGACTAAAACAGCAAGCCAGGATAGTAATAGATCATATCTAAATAGGCGAGGCTTTAGAACCGCTGCAAAAATATTGATGCCACTTTGGGTGCGGTGCGGCATAAAAGTTTTCACGCATCGCGTCTCTAAATCGCAACAGGCGAAGGTTGGAGAAATGACGTTCGTTGCATTGGCCGGAATCGCCGTGCTGGGGCTCATCTCGGGCTTGATGATCGGCTGCATCGGAATTGGCGGAGTCATCCTGGTTCCAGCGTTGGTCTTCCTCGTTGGTATTCAGATCAAGATTGCGATCCCGGCAGCGATGTTTGCCTATATCGTTTCCGGTCTAGTCGCGAGTTTTGTGTTCGCCCGCAACAAATCCATTCGATGGGGCTTGGCCACCTGGCTCTGCGTGGGCGCCACTCCAACAGCTTTCGCCGGGGCCTGGGCGGTGAGCGTCGTAAATCCGCGCGCGCTTGAAGTTGGATTGGGGTTGCTTACGTTTCTCTCAGGCGTCAACTCGCTGCTGATGCGTCAAAAGGCCAATGAGTTTGAACATTGTAGTGTGTCCAACGTCACGTTAACGGGTATTGGCGCGCTCACTGGCTTTCTGTCGTCAGTGAGTGGCACTGGCGGACCTCTTGTGTTGGTTCCAATTCTCATAGCGATTAAATTGCCGGTACTCACTGCTGTAGGATTGAGCCAGGTTATACAGATCCCGGTAGCGGTTGCTTCGACGTTTGGCAACATTCTCTACGGCGAGCTCGATTTTGTGCTTGGTGGAATACTCTCAGCATCACTGACGGTGGGCTCGTGGTATGGCGCAAAGCTGGCGCATATTCTTCCACGCGAGGTACTGCGTCAGATCGTGGCAGTCGTTCTCGTCTTTGTGGGTCTTTTTATCCTCGGAAATGTCGTCTTCAGGCTGATTCGTTGATTGGCCATGGCGTTTGAACGCTCCGAATTAAAGAATGACTTCGGCGATCCCCTCGGCGAAGTGCGATCTTGCCGTGAAGAGGGCGCGCTGTTCGATTTCTCGTTTTTGGAATGCGCACGATTGCGGGGTCCTGACGCGCTGTCCGTCGTGGAAGCTTTTGCACGGCGCCCTTTAGCCACACTGGCGCAAGGTGCAATCGCCTATGCCATCCGCACCGATTCTTACGGGATGGCGTTGGCCGACCTGACGATATGGCGGACCGGCGTGGATACCTTCGAAGTGATGAGTGGACGGCGCAAAGATGTCGACGATCTCATGGTATGCGCTTCGGCGCGGGTCGAGACAACCAATCTTGGAAAAGCACGCGCCGTGTTTGCGGTTCAAGGGCCGGGCGCGCTTGACGCGTTGGGCAAGCTCGGCGGCGCCGACACTATCGGCGACCTCACCTACTTCCGGTTTGCACAGGCGGAGCTTGCTGGCACTCTCTGTACGATAGGACGATTGGGTTATACGGGTGAGGCTGGCTTCGAAATCATTCTTCCGCGTAGTGAATCGCAGCGCATATGGCGTCAACTTGCTCGATACTCAATGCCATCCGGCTTTATCGCAATGGATACTTTGCGGATTGAAGCCGGGTTTGTTTTGTTCGCCAATGAATTCAGGTTAGATGTATCTCCGGCAGAGGCAGGGCTCCAGCAATTCTGCGCTGAGCAGAATGTACAACGGACAGCTCTTAAGCTCGTGTCATTTCAGGCTGAGGCCGATCACTTCTTATTACCCTGGGTGAGACAATGCCCGGTCGAGCGTCCCGTAGAGCCGGGAGTTATCGCGATCACGTCGGCCTGCAACAGCATTTTGGCGAACGGGATTCTTGGGCTTGGCTTTGTCACGGCGTCGACGGCTGACAGCGCTACGCTGCACGATCCGTCGGGCGAATTCCGCGAAATCCGACGAGCGCCGCGGCCCTTCTATGACGAACTAAAGCGCCGGCCTCGACAGCCGTGGCGCTAGTATTTTCCGGCTAAAACAGCCTCATAGCCGACAGCGAATATAAGATAGCCGGCGCATATTTGACTACCCTTGCGCCAAAGCGCCCCATGCCACGCGCGAAACGCAGCGCGGGGACCGCGGTTCGCGGCTTTCAAGTCCCATTTAGTCAATCGGTTCATAAGAGGAGCACGTTATGGCTGACACGCCGGCGAGAAAAAAGGTCACCATCCCGATGCTGATGGCAAAAATGAAAAAGGGCGAGCCGATCACGCAGCTCGCTGCTTATGACTATCGCACTGCGGTGATCTCAGATCGTCTTGGCATGGACATCCTTTGTGTTTCCGACACCGGCGGCATGATTTTGTTTGGACACAAGAGCACAGTCTCTGTCAGCTTTGATGAAGTGATGATGATGGCGAAAGCAATTGATCGGGGGTCTAAATTCGGCCTGCGAATGGTCGACATGCCTTACTGGAGTTTTCACGTCTCCAGAGAGCAAGCTGTCGAGAATGCCGGTCGTTTCGTTCACGAGGCCAACGCCGAGGTGATGAAATGCGAGGGCAACAGGTATCATGCGCCGAACATCGAGGCGATCGTCCGCAGCGGCATTCCCGTGCAGGGCCACATAGGCATTACGCCAATGCGAATGCCCCAGCTCGGCGGTTTTGTCGCGCAAGGTAAAACAGCTAAGCGTGCAAAGGAAATGATCGAGGACGCCAAAGCGATGGTCGACGCCGGTTGTTTCTCGATTCTGTGTGAAGTAACCACGTCGGAAGTCGCCGAATATTTGGCGCAGACATTGCCAGTTCCTGTCATCAGTCTTGGAGCAGGTAATCGCGCGCACGGCGTGCACATCATTTCTTCCGATCTCTTCCATCTTTGGGAAGAGCACGTACCCCGCCATTCGCGCATCTACACCGATCTGATCCCGATTATGGAAGACGTGATTTCGCGTTACATGAAGGACGTCGTCAACCGCGCCTATCCGGCCGAAAAGGAAACTGTCTTCATGGCGCCCGAAGAAGCGTTGGCGTTTGCGCAAGAGATGAAGTGGGAAAGCAAGATCGACGAACTGCGCTCTCCGAAAAAGAAATCCGCGTGACGCTTCGGACGGTGACGCGGACACCGCTTCTCTTGGAGGACTCCGGCGAGCGCTTGGGCATCATTAAATGACGGGACTTCCGCTCGTTTTTGCCAAGCGATCGGAATTATAAATTGCAGATCTATCTGCCAATCGCTGATCTGGCGATAAATATCTTCCTCCTTTTTGCGATGGGGCTGGCAGTCGGCTTCATATCGGGGATGTTTGGTGTCGGCGGTGGCTTCCTGATGACGCCGTTCCTGGTCTTTCTCGGAATTTCACCTGGCGTGGCGGTGGCCACCGTCGCCAGCCACATAACCGCGTCTTCGTTCTCCGGCGCACTGAGCCATTGGCGGCGCCGCGCCGTCGATGTCGCAATGGCTTTTTTATTGCTCTCAGGTGGCCTTGTTGGAACGGCAAGCGGTGTTTGGCTCTTTACCAAGCTGCGTGCGATCGGTCAGTTGGATCTATTGATTGGGTTCTCGTACGTCATCATGCTTACCGCCGTCGGTGGCCTCATGTTGGTCGAAAGCGTGCGCGCGATCATTCGCGTGCGGCGTCAGCAGTTCAGTCCGCTGCGCCGCTCTGGCGCGCATACTTGGGTCCACGCTCTTCCATTAAAGATTCGGTTTAGGCACTCGAAGATTTACGTCTCGGTCATTCCGGTGTGGGGCATCGGCTATGTCATCGGATTGGTCGGTGCCGTGATGGGGATCGGGGGTGGTTTTCTCCTTGTGCCAATGTTGATCTATTTCCTTCGCATGCCGACCGCGACAGTAATCGGTACCGCCGCGGTGCTTACTACCGCGACCATGGCCGTCGCTTCCGTCATGCACGCTCTGACAAATCATCTTGTCGATGCGGTTCTTGCGTTGGTTTTGATGGTCGGCGGTGTAATTGGCGCACAGTTCGGTGCCCGCGCCGCTCAAAATATGCCGCCAGAACGACTACGTTTGTTGCTTGCGCTTCTGATCCTCGCGGTCGGTCTCCGCTTTGGATACGAACTCATATCGCGGCCCGCCAACCTTTACTCGATACGCGCTGTAGGGAGCTAACAGTTGACAAGCCTTGCGCGGCTTTGTGCTTTCGTTGCGTTTCTTGCGCTGTCTTTGTCGGCGCGATCGGAAGAGCTTGTCGTGACGGTTGCACCGAGCCAGATCGCGGTGTCATCGAGTTATAGCGGCGGCACCGTAGTTGTTTTTGGTGCGATAGTGCAGCCAAATACTGTGCAGCCAAGAAACTACGATGTGGCTGTAATCGTTATGGGGCCACGCCAAACCGTGGTGGCGCGGCGCAAGGGCCGAATGGTCGGTGTGTGGATAAATCAGGAGAGCCGTACTTTTTATAATGTGCCGTCATTTCTCGGGGTACGCGCTTCCCGCCCGCTTAGCGAGATCGCGAGCGCTGACATATTGCGGCGGCAGGGGATTGGATTGAAGAACGTCCTGTTTGACGCCGGCGTTTCGCCACACAGCGACGATCCTTTTCTAGTCAATTTCATAGACATCAGGCGCCAACAAGGTCTCTTTGACGAACGGCCCGGTGGGGTGACGTTCTTGAGTCGAACGGCATTCCGCACAGAAATCTCTCTGCCCGACAATGTACCAATCGGAGACTACCAGGTCGATCTCAAGCTATTCCAAAATGGTGAAATGGTCGGAGAAAGCCTGGCCTCTTTCGCGGTCGCAAAAATTGGCGTTGAGGACCTCGTAGTCAACGCGGCCACAAGCCACAGCTTGTTGTACGGGCTGACAGTGGTGTCGATGGCCTTGTTTACCGGCTGGCTCGCGTCGATCGTATTCCGGCGCGACTAAACATGATCGTTCCCGTGAATGAATATATTGACAAGATGACTGAGGCCTTAGAACTTTTGATTTTGCCTCGGCAATCGGAAAAAAATACACTGCAGGAAATATTGGCGTGGGGGGGGTGCTTTGGCCGACCTTGCGCCTGAAAAAACGGGTTCTTGGGGGGAAGTCGACTTATGTTCAGTCACAATCCTTTTGCCGAACTTTCGGCGTCCGTGTCGCCCAACGTTATGCAAGCTTACGTTGTGGTCATGGCTGTTCTGGTTGCGGGTGGCACACTTTTCGACATCGTTCATAAAAAGAGCGCGAAATACTTCTTCGATAACTGGCGCGATTCGAAAAGCAAAGCGAAGCGGCGCGTAAGTTCGGGAGAGATGATGTCGATTGCGGTGCAGACCGCGGTGGTCGATGTCATGACCTCAGGTGAATTCTGTAACGCGCGTCGGAGAATTGCTCATCTCCTGACGATGTACGGTTTCGTGATTTATGTGGTCACTACCGTCTTTATGGTTTTCGCCTATCCAACACCTGCCACTCCTACGCCCGCCGCTCTGGCGACATTGTGGTACATCGGCGCGCTAATGGTTTGTCTCGGAGGCTACTGGTTCTGGTTTTTCGTTCGTGCCGACGTCGCTGCGGAAGGCAACTCACCATTTCGCTTTGTGCGCGCCGATTTGTTCATCGTCTCGCTCGTACTTGGCACGACGTTTGGATTGATATGGGCGTGGCTACTGGCGGCGGGCAATACCGTCTGGGCGACCGTGTTCCTGGGTCTCTATCTCATCGACACGACCGTGCTGTTCGTATCGATCCCGTGGTCGAAGTTCTCACACATGTTCTTCAAGCCGGCCGCGGCGCTCGAGAAGCGAGTATCGAAGGCCAATGGTTCAGCCCAGAACTTGCCGACGCTGACCCGTGACGATCCCGAACAGCAGAAAAGACATTCCATGGAGCTGTTGCGCAACGCTCCGATGCATATGGGACTTGGCATCAAGCGCGAAGCGCCACGCCACTATTAGAAGACAGCCCGCAAGTTCTATCGAACGAATTAAGGAGCCGGAGTCATGCCTACGTTCGTTTACATGACAAGGTGCGACGGATGCGGACACTGCGTCGACATCTGCCCCTCGGACATCATGCATATCGATAAGACTTATCGCCGCGCCTACAACATCGAGCCTAGCATGTGCTGGGAATGCTACGCATGCGTCAAGGCTTGTCCGCAGAATGCGATCGATGTGCGCGGATATGCCGACTTTGCCCCGCTCGGCCACAGCGTTCGCGTTATCCGTGACGAAGAGAAAGGCACGATCGCCTGGAAGATCAAATATCGGAACGGCACGGAAAAGAATTTCCTGTCGCCGATTACGACTAAGCCTTGGGGGACGGCAATTCCCAAGCTCGCCGACGTTCCCCCGCCGAGCAAGGAAATGCGCGACAGCCAGCTGCTGTACAACGAGCCAAAGTGGATCCGCATGGATGACGGCGATTTGCGCACCCTTCAGTCAGCCGGTCTCAGGCTGAAGAAAGGCGTGTATTACTGATGGCATACAAAACGATCGTCGAAGACAAAATCGATATCTTGGTCGTCGGCTCGGGCCTCGGCGGCAGCGGCGCCGCCTGGGAGGCCCGGTTCTGGGGTCAGAACAAGAAGATTGTCATAGCCGAGAAAGCCAATATCGATCGCTCCGGTGCGGTCGCTCAGGGCCTGTACGCTATAAACTGCTACATGGGCACCCGATGGGGCGAAAATAATCCGGAGGACCATGTCCGCTACGCGCGTATCGATCTGATGGGGCTGGTGCGCGAAGACCTGCTGTTCGATATGGCTCGTCACGTCGACTCCACGGTGCACCAGTTCGAAGAGTGGGGCCTGCCCATTATGCGCGACCCGAAGACCGGGCGTTATCTACGTGAGGGGCGATGGCAGATCATGATTCATGGCGAGTCCTACAAGCCCATCGTGGCCGAGGCCGCCAAAAAATCGGCCGACAAAGTATTCAACCGTATCTGCGTTACCCACCTACTGATGGACGACAGCCGGGAAAACCGGGTTGCCGGAGCTGTGGGCTTCAACGTCCGTACCGGCAATTACCACGTCTTCAAGTCCAAGACCGTGATCTGCGGCGCGGGCGGCGCCTCCAACATCTTCAAGCCGCGCTCAGTGGGCGAAGGTTCCGGCCGTACTTGGTACGCGCCCTGGTCTTCCGCGTCCGCCTATGGGCTCATGATCGAAGCCGGCGCGAAGATGACGCAGATGGAAAACCGCATCGTGCTGGCGCGTTTCAAGGACGGTTACGGCCCGGTCGGTGCCTATTTCCTGCACCTGAAGACCTATACGCAAAATTGCCTAGGCGAAGAGTATGAATCCAAGTGGTTCCCCGAACTTCAGAAAATGGTCGGAAAGGAATATCTGGATCCGGAAGCTTCGCACTTAACGCATAGGCCGATCCCGACTTGCCTACGCAACCACTGCATAATCAGTGAAGTGAATGCAGGCCGCGGCCCCATTTACATGGTGACCATGAAAGCCTTCCAGGATCCTCATCTGGAAGAGGTTGGTTGGGAAAACTTTCTCGGCATGACCATCGGCCAGGCGGTCCTCTGGGCTGCCACGGACGTGGACCCCAAGAACGAGAACCCGGAGCTGACGACGTCCGAGCCCTACGTCATGGGGTCACACGCGACCTGCTCCGGCGCCTGGTGCTCGGGTCCCGAGGATGTCTCTCCGCCCGAGTATTTCTGGGGCTACAACCGCATGACGACGATCGAAGGCCTGTTCGGCGCTGGTGACGCGGTCGGCGGCACGCCGCACGCCTTCTCGTCCGGCTCGTTCACCGAAGGCCGTCTCGCCGCGAAGGCCGCCTGCAAGTATATCGACGACGGAAAGGGCGAGGGCATCGTCGTCTCCGACGAGCAGATCAACCGCCGCAAGAGGGAAATCTACAAGCCGCTGGAGCATTACAAGATCTATCGCAACGAAATCGTGGCGGGCGACGTCAACCCGCACTACATCAATCCCAAGCAGGGCCTGGATCGTCTGCAGAAGCTCATGGACGAGTATTGCGGCGGGGTGACGGTCAGCTACATGACCAACGAGAAGCTGCTGAACATCGCTCTCAAGAAGCTCAGGGTCATGGAGGAAGATCTCGAGAGTCTGGCCGCAAAGGATGTTCATGAACTGCTGCGTGCATGGGAACTCAGGCACCGGCATCGCGCCGCGGAGTGCGTGACGCAGCATACTCTGTTCCGCAAGGAAACGCGCTGGCCGGGCTACTACTACCGCGGCGACGCCATGAGGGTGGACGACGAAAACTGGCACGTGCTGACGGTTTCGCGCCGCGATCCGAAGACCGGCGAATACACCATGGAGAAGGCACCCTGTTATCACCTGGTCTCTGAAAATGAGTAGCGAGATCTCCGGGCGGAAGTTCGCATTGAACTTCTACGTGGCGTAAAGGAGCCGGTATGTCGCTCGTTGATCTTCTTCAGATGCACTCTGCAACGCCGCTCTCTTCGAGTGACAGAGAACCGCACGTGAACATCATTGAAAAAGCCGACGAGGAGATACGAGCCATCGCCGAGCCCCTTTGGCGCGACCTCCTCAAACATTCGAACGAAGGGAAGTACGAAGAGTTCGTCAAGAATTTCTCCGGTTCTATGGCGCTTGCCATGGATCAAGTTACGGTCGGCCATCAGTTCGCCAACAGCGAGCTTGCCAGAAATCTGTCCGAAGAATTCGAATATCTCGGCATCATTCGCCGAGGTGAGCATGTGACGGTTCTCTACCGGCAACGCAGCACCAAAAAGGCCGGCGAATGGCTCGGCCGGCTTGTCCTCGGCTACGAGAATGGAAAAATCAGAATTTTCGGCGCGTCCATCTTCTGAGCGCTTCGGATTACACATGATTGAAACCATCCACGATGGCAAATATGTTGAACTCACCTACAAGGTGATCGACAGAAAATCGGGACATGTTCTCACCACGGTTGAATTTCCGTTGGGCTATGTTCACGGACACAATGAAATTTTATCCACTTTCGTACACACGCAACTAGAGGGCAGATCCGCGGGCGAGGTCATCGAGGTGCCGATCGACGGCAATCGGATCTTTGGCGCCAGGGACGAGTCTCTGGTTTTTACCGATCGTATCGAGAACGTTCCCGAGGAATATCGGCGAGTTGGCACCTACATCCTCATGGAAAACGACAAGGGGCAGACCCACAGCTTTATTGTTACGCAGATCGACGACAAGACACTGACCGTCGACGGTAACAATCCGCTTTGCGGCAGAGAGGTCGTTTTTACGCTCGAGATTGTGACTGTGCGCGAGCCAACCGATGAAGAAG
>JANWKN010000116.1 GCA_025451355.1 Pseudolabrys sp.
AAATTAGAACCGGAAAAACTATCAGGTACCATGGCCTTCATGTTCGAGACCCGGTATCCGCTCAGTCCAACGGCCTATGCATCCAACTTGAAATTGCTGGATGGCCAATATCCAGCTGCCTGGGATGGTCTGAAAAAGATCTATTCACCAACCTGAACGCGGGAGCATATCGCTGGCGCGAACTACGGCATGCTATATCGCCAAGGGGTCTGTGTTTCGAACCTGGCGCCTCCAAAACATCTAACTTGGGCTTTGCCTACGGTACCGAGCCGCAAGGCACCCGACTCATAAGGAAATGGGTGATTCCTAATCAGTTCGCCTGACGCAGCATGTCGCTTTTTGTAACAAGTGAAGGCGCGTCTGTGTGTTACACACACGACTGTCCGTCAATGCAAAACGCTGCGGCACAATGACTCGCTGACAGCGGACCAGTGTTAGCGGTCCGCCCCCTGCCACCCCTAGAATTTGGTCGCGAGGACGACCGCAACACTGCTCGACAAAATTTTCAATGCGGGAAGTTTGGCCGTGTCCGCGGCTACGATGGGAATGTCCGCTAGTGACAACAACGGACGCCACGGACTTAGTTAGCGCCTCCCTCACAGGTCCGATGAAGTACGTCGAGCAACCGCAGCAACCAATTCGTCAGCTCGCGCGAGGAACCGTTTCAACAGCGGCGAGGTGCTCGACCTGTTGTAACCCATAACCAGGTCTATTGTCGGCGGCTTCCCTTTCAGCGGTCGCAGGACAACGGATGACAACAACACATGGCGCGCATAGATCGGCAGTACGGTCACGCCGCCCGTCGAGGCCACGAGCGACATCGTGGAGGTTAGGTTGTCGGCCTCGTATTCCGGCTTCAGCGTAATGCCGAACTCCGCCATGTAGCGTTCGATCACCGACTTTAGCACCGGCGCGTAGCGTGTCGGCGTAATGTAGGTTTCGGCCGCGATTTCCTGCGGGCTGATCTCCTTGCGTGAAGCCAGGCGATGCCCGGTCGGCACCATGGCGACCAGCGGCTCCTTGATCATAAATTTGAAGGTGATGCCCGGCGCCTCCTTTTCGCGCCGCAGAAACGCCACGTCCACCTTACCGCGCATCAGCGCGCCGGCCAGATCGGGGGATGGCTGGCTGGCGAGGGTAATCTCAATGCCTGGCTCCTCCTCACGCAAGATGCGGAGCGCGTCCGGCAGCCAGACCATCTCGTGACCGGTCAGGAAGCCGATCATGAAAGTCGCCTTTGCCGGCTGCGCCGCACGGCGCGCCGCCTCGCCTGCGGCTTCGACCTGAAGCAATGCCAGGCGGGCGTGATCGAGAAAGGTTCGGCCGGCCGGGGTGAGCTCGATGCCACGCGCACCGCGCTCCAGCAGCTTGACGCCGACCTCCAGCTCCAGATCGCGGATCTGTCGGCTTAGCGATGGCTGCGCCGTGTGGAGCCGCCGCTCAGCGGCGTTGGTGAGGCTGCCTTCCTCGGCCACAGCAACGAAATAGCGCAAATGCCGAAGCTCCATACTCTCTACCCATACTTACGAAGCATGGCTTGAGCATACAAAGTCTTGGTTCTAAAGCCAAGTGCGCTCCATCTTTATGCCTCAGGTGATTGCAACGACTTCACCTAGTAGGAGACGCAGCGATGGATACCCTCGCCAATAAAACCGCACTTGTTACCGGCGCGTCCCGCGGAATGGGTCGCGCCACAGCCCTGGCACTCGCTGCCGCCGGCGCCCGCGTCATCATCCATTACGGACGCAATGCCGACGAAGCCAAAGCCGTGGTCGATCAGATCCGCGCGGCCGGCGGACAAGCCGATGCGGTCGCGGCCGATCTCGCCATGCCCGACGGTGCCCACGTTCTTGCAGCTCAGGTCCGCAACCTTGTCGGCAACCGTCTTGACATCTTCGTGTCCAACGCCGGCATCTCGAATGCCGCGCCGATCGAGAGCATCACGGTCAAGGACTTCGATGATCTGTTCGCCGTCAACGTCCGCGCGCCCTACTTCCTGTTGCAACAACTCCTGCCGATCCTCGGTGAAGGTGGCAGCGTGGTGTTCGTGTCGTCGCTCGGCGCGCGCGCGGCCGTCGGCACGCTGTCGGCCTACGCATCGACCAAGGGCGCCATCAACACGCTGGTAAAATACTTCTCCGGAGCACTCGGCCCGCGCGGCATCCGCGTCAACGCCGTCGCGCCCGGCGTGATCGACACCGACATGTCGAACTTCACGAAGACAGAAGAAGGCCGCACGGTCGTGATGGGGATGCAGAGCCTGAAGCGCATCGGCCAGCCCGCCGATGTGGCGTCGGTCATCGCGTTTCTCTGCTCGGACGAGGCCCGCTGGATCACCGGTGACATCGTCGCGGTCGACGGCGGCTCCAGGCTCTGAGCCGCCGCCAATCAGATACTGACCCGAACGGATGAAACCATGTCCATCTGCGTCGCCTGCCCACGCCCGCAAGCGCGTGTGTCTCTATCGAAAACGGCAACCACGGTCATGGCGGTTTTCACCGCCATGACCTTTTCGGCTTGCGGGGCCGCGCCGACGCCGCTCTATCATCAGTACCAGGAGAGTTTCGGCCTGACGCCATTTGTGCTGACGATCGTTTTCGCAGCTTATGTGGTGAGCCTCCTCGCAGCACTGCTGACGGTCGGCTCGCTGTCGGACTATATCGGCCGCCGGCCCGCTATCATGGCGGCGCTGGCACTGAACATCGTCGCGATGGTCATGTTCGTCGTGGCGGATTCCGCCGGGGCCCTCATCGCCGCCCGCGCGGTGCAAGGCTTCGCGACAGGGCTCGCTACGGCGACGCTGGGCGCGACGATCCTCGATACCGATCGAGTCCGAGGGCCAATGTTGAACAGCGTGACCGCATTCGCCGGGCTGACGGCCGGAAGTCTGGGCGCGGCGGCGCTTGTGACTTACCTTCCCGATCCGCGGCAATTCGTCTATCTGGTCCTGCTCGCGCTGTCGGCGGTCGAAATGTTGATCCTCTGGTATATGCCGGATACGGTGGCGGCCAAGCGCGGCGCCTTCGCGTCCTTGCGGCCTCATGTCTATGTGCCGGCCCAGGCGCGGCGCGCACTCTTCCAGGTGACGCCTGTCACGATCGCCTCATGGGCGCTTGGCGGTTTTTACTTCTCGCTGATGCCGGCGCTGGTGCGCGTGGCGACCGGCGTGACTTTGCCGATCGTCGGCGGGCTCGTCGTCGCCGCCTTGACCTTCAGCGGCGCGGTCGCGGTGCTGTCGCTCCGTAACGTGGCGGCCGCCCGGATACTTGCCCGCGGCATTCCCGCTTTGGCCTTCGGCGTCGCGGTTACGCTCGCAGGCGTTGGCACCCAGTTCGTCGGATTGATGCTGGCCGGCACGGTCATATCGGGCATCGGCTTTGGTGCCGCGTTTGCCGGCGCGATGCGAACCGTGATGCCGCTCGCCCAAGCGCATGAGCGCGCCGGTCTATTGTCGGCCTTCTACGTTGAGGGCTACCTGTCCTTCAGTCTGCCGGCCATTCTGACCGGGCTGCTCGCGCCCATGACCGGATTGCCTTTGGCCGCTTACGTATATGGCGCAGCCGTCATCGTGCTGGCCATCGCGTCGCGGGTCGCCATGGCGCGTTCGAGGTAGCGGCAGCGCGCCATGTCCGTTTTGGGTCGTTAGCCGACACGATGACCGCAAGGTTTCGAAAGAGCCGCGCAAAAATGGAGCGCAAAAAAATGACGAAAACAATCGAGGCGAACAAGGCACTAGTGCTCGAAGCATTCGATACGCTTTTCAACAAGCGCGACTACAAGGCAGCCGAGCGCTACTGGTCATCGAACTACATTCAACACAGCGCGCACATCCCACCCGGACGCGACGGCCTGTTCAATCTGATCAGGAGCGCGCCGGCCGCGCTGAAGTACGAGCCAGGCACGATCGTTGCTGAAGGCGATTACGTGATTGTCCATGGCCGGTTTTCGAACACTGGAATGCCGAGGAATTGGATCGCTGTCGATATCGTCCGCGTGGACGACGACATGCTTGCGGAGCACTGGGATGTTCTGCAGGACGAGGCTACCGAAGCCGAGTCGCAAAGCGGGCTGCCGATGTTCGGAACCAAATTTCCCGGTTGACCAAATTTGCGGTGGGCACGAAGCTGAACATGGATCGCTTCACCGGATTGGCAGTCTTCGCCAAAGTGGTCGAGGCCGCGAACTTTGCGGCCGCGGGCGTCAACTCCGCAAGCTATGAGCCAAACGCGGATGAATTGACATTTCCCGATCGGTGTCCCATTTTTGAGCTCGAAATAAACCAGTCAGACGCCGCATAGAAATAATTTTCGAGACCGCCAAGGCATCAGCACTTAATGATACGAAACAAGCGCTTCGTGACGCAGCCGGTCGATTTCTTCTTTGACGTATAAAATTCGCGATTTGAGGTGGGCAATCATCGGATCATCGATAGGGGTATGAGAGATAGCCTCGTCGATTTCCTTCTCGAGGACCTTCTGTCGTTGTTCGAGTATCGTTATGTCGGTTTGCAGCATAACGCCCTCCCCATTTGGTAAAATTGTCCTCATATGTAGTTAACGAATTATTAAACTGATTCTTTATTGATCAACTCGTGATTGCCTGCGGTTGTCGCAGCAATGCCACAACGAGCGTTTAGCTATCCCCCACCTTCACTAAAAGAAGTGGTACTCAATGACCGATCTGTCACGGCACGAGCTATTAGCCCTGAAGGAGATTCGTTTAACGGGCCAAACGACACAAAAGATTTTGGTCCGCCAATTGCTTGATCAAAAAATTATCGTCGATGCCGAAGGCTGTTTGGATTTGACGTCCAAAGGTAGAAGCTTACTTGTGCGGGGGTCGCCATCTCTCTGGGAAATCTAACGATCAATGCATAATGATTAACGTCGGCAGTCGTGATCTATCAAACCGCAATTAAGAATACGTCGTAATCCTCAATCGACGACCGTACGCGCAAATTGCTCAATCGCAGCCACTTCTCATTATCGATCGTGACCGGCATGTCACTCCCACCTGTTAGATGTCCGCCTTGATCAGTTCCGCAGCGCGGCCGCCGATCATGTATAACGCTGCGTTTGTCCCAGGGCCCGAAATAATAGACGGCATGACCGAAGCGTCAGCCACGCGCAGTCCGCGCAGCCCGTGAACCCGAAGCTTGCTGTCCACGACGGCATTCGCGTCGGTACCGATCTTTGCGGTGCCCACGGCGTGGCCGAAGCTGGCCGATGCGGGCCCTATACGCAGGCATTAGGTGGGGCGCGCGTAGCACTAGCGCTAATTTGCCTTTTGTGGCGGCAAGGGTTGCACCAGCGAGCCCGGACCGATTTTCTGCAGATTGCCACTGATCACGCGGTCACCCGCCGCGACACCCTTCTCGATGGCAATGAGCGTGCCGTCGGAGGGGCCAAGAGACCACAAGGCGCAGATCAGCCTTGTTGTCCTTGCTGACCACGTAGACATATTTGCCGAGCTGACTCGAGCCGAGCGCTGTCTGCGGAACCATCAGTGCGTCCGGTTGCTCGCTGACTGCTAGGCGGATGCGAACATACTGGCCCGGCAGCAACGTTAAATCGGCATTGGCGATGGTTGCGCGCGCGATGATCGTGCCAGTCGAACGGTCAACGCTATTGTCGAGAAAAGTGAGCTGGCCGCTATAGCGGGGCTTGCCTTCGCCGGGCAGGAAGACGTCGGCATCGATGTTTTCTTTAGCGCGTGCCTGATTAATCGCGGCGAGATCGGCTTCGCTTGGATTGAACGTAACGTAGATCGGATCGAGCTGCACCAAGGTGTTCAAGGTCGAGCTACCCGTTGTCCCTACCGAAAATCAAATCCGTAGGTATTGATGGTGCAGCCCTCCAAGAACGGGCCTCCCTTGGATGCGCCCGGTGCGTTGAATGAGCCTCCGAACCGGTGCATCCTTGGCTAATGAGAGATGCGTTCGGACGGCGTTGTAGTACTCCATGTAACAGATGAGGATGTGGCGCAGGTGCTGCTCGCCTATCACAACAATATGGTCGAGGCATTCCCGGCGGATTGAGCCGATCAAACGCTCCGCATATCCGTTCTGCCAAGGTGAACGTGCAGAGGTCGGATGGCCGCGAATGCCAAGCGAGCGAACGCGTCGGACGAATATGTAGCCGTAACAAGTATCCCGATCGCGGATCAGATAACGAGGGAGTTGCTCCCACCCACAGGCCGCCGTCAGTTGGTTGGCGATCCATTCCGCCGTCGGGT
>JANWKN010000117.1 GCA_025451355.1 Pseudolabrys sp.
AAATGCGAAGCAATCGCGCATCCGCGCGGTCATGCTCACCGAAGGAAACGATGCGCCCGATACCTGCCGCCCTCGCCGCATCAGCTAACCGCTCATACTGTCCATTGTCACGATTGAGAACGGCGGCGCCATTTGTCTCGACCCCCGAAAAAATTTCGGCCTTTGCGTCAGCGATCTTGTCCAGCGAACCGAAGTATTCGAGGTGGACCGGTTCGATAGTCGTAATGATAGCGAGATGCGGACGCACGAGTTCCGTAAGCGGGGTGATTTCGCCTGCATGGTTCATCCCGATTTCGAACACGGCGTACCTTGCGCTCGCCGGGCACCGCGCAAGCGATAGCGGGACGCCCCAATGATTGTTGTAAGAGGAGGCCGAGGCATGGGTTTCGCCCTCAGCCGAGAGGGCAAGCCGCAACGCGTCCTTGGTGCCAGTTTTGCCAACCGAGCCGGTCACGGCAATGACGCGTGCGCGGGCGCGGGCGCGGGCCGCACGCGCGAGATCACGCAAGGCATCGAGCACATCATGAACGATCACAAGCGGCGCACCGGAAAAGCGCTTTTCATGGCCACTCGTCACCACGGCGAATCCTGCGCCGGCCTTCAGCGCGCTCTCGACGAACTCGTGACCGTCGCGGTTTTCGCCTTGAATGGCGAAAAACGCATCGCCTTTTGCCAGCGTGCGGCTGTCGATTGAGATACCGGACACGTCCTTGGGCAATGAGCCCGCGCGGTCGGCATGCATCGCCGTTACCATGGCGTCCAAGGTCCAAAGCGCGCTCATGCCACTTTGCCCTGCAGCGCTGCCGTCACCGCTTCGTGGTCCGAAAAGGGCACGACGCGCTCGCCAATAATCTGTCCCACTTCATGGCCCTTGCCCGCAACCAGCAGCACATCGCCAGCTCCCAGAGCCGCTACTGCTCTTCGGATCGCCTCGGCGCGGTCACCGATTTCTACGGCACCCGGCGCTTCGGCGAGGATAGCAGCGCGGATTGCAGCAGGATTTTCGCTGCGTGGGTTGTCATCGGTCACGATCACACGGTCTGCATTCTCTGCCGCGATCTGGCCCATGATTGGACGCTTGCCGGTGTCGCGGTCGCCGCCCGCGCCGAATAGTACGACCAGTTTCCCCCGCGCATAGGGGCGCAGGCTCTCAAGCGCTTTCTTGAGGGCGTCCGGCTTGTGCGCATAGTCGATGAAAATCGGCGCGCCGTTGTGAGTGCCTGCAAGCTCAAGTCTGCCCTTGGCACCCACGAGCTTTTCCAATGCCGTAAACACCCGCGCAGGTTCGGCGCCGGTCGCTATCGCAAGTCCCGCCGCAATACCGGCATTCTGTACCTGGAAGGCACCAACGAGCGGCAAGCGCACTTTGTATGTGCGTCCCTGATGGGCGATCGTAACGATCTGATTGAAGCCGTCGATAGCTGCGCCGACAAACTTTATGTCCGTGCCGTGCTCGCCGACGGTCATGATTTTCAGACCGCGCGTCTTTGCCGCTTTGACGACCTGCTCCGCATAGCAATCGTCAATACCAACAACGGCCGTACCTTCCGACTCAATCAAATCCTCGAACAGGCGAAGCTTGGCCGCCAGATACGCTTCGATGCTGGGGTGGTAGTCTAGGTGATCTCGCGACAGGTTTGTAAATGCGCCGGCTGCGATGCGCACTCCATCGAGACGATGCTGATCGAGACCGTGTGAGGAAGCTTCGAGTGCAAGATGAGTGACACTCTCATTTGCCAATTGGTCCAGTGCCCGGTGAAGCGCTACTGGATCGGGGGTGGTCAAGGAGCCGTAGCGTTCTCCTTCTGGCGAAACTACGCCGATCGTACCGATACTCGCCGCCCGATATCCGAGTTCGCTCCAGATCTGGCGCGTGAATGCGGCGACCGACGTTTTCCCGCTGGTGCCGGTGACGGCGGCAATCGTCGCCGGTTGGCGCGGAAACATTTTCGCCGCGACAAGTGCAAGCGAACGCCGCGGATTGGCAACGCGAACGAATGCAATCGTATCAGGAAATGTGTCGGGACGCCGTTCGGCGGCGACGGCCACAGCACCGGCGCTAACGGCTTGATTTACAAACTGCGCACCGTCAGTTTTGGCGCCTGCGATTGCTACAAACAGAAAGCCCGGCTTTACCTTGCGGCTGTCGGCCGTCACACCGACGATCTCGACCCCGGTTAGCCGTGAACCCGCCGCTGCCTCCGGCAGAAGATCGCGTAGCTTCACCGCGTTTCCTTCGCGCTCACCAGCAACATTTGATCGGCCTTGGGCAAATCGAAGCGCGGCGGCATGTCGAGCAGTGGCGCGACACGCGCGATTACCTGCGCGCCCACCGGTACGGCGTTCCAACCCGAAGTGCTGAAGCCATGGGTCTCCGGCAGACCCTGCGGTTCGTCGAGCATGATCAACAACAGATAGCGCGGCTTGTCGGCCGGTAATATGGCGGTAAAACTGGTCAAGACTTTGGTCTTTGAATAACGCCCCCCGACAACTTTGTCAGAAGTGCCCGTTTTACCGCCGACATAGTAACCTGGGACGTTGGACCGCGTCGCGGTGCCTTTTTCCACATTCAGACGCATCAGATAGCGCATTTTTTCCGCCGTTTCGGGCTTGATAACGCGCTTTGCGAGACCGTCGGCCTCGGCCTGGTTACGCTTGAGGAACGTCGGCGGAATCATCTTGCCGCCATTGACCAAGGCCGAGATACCCATCACCGCCTGCAGCGGAGCGACCGAAAGGCCGTGTCCGAACGCAATCGTAACTGTGTTCAGTTCGCCCCAATGTTTGGGAACCAACGGTTCGGCACTTTCGGGAAGCTCGGTACGTAACCGATCGAGCTGTCCCAATTTTTTCAGGAAAGCTTTGTGATAATCGACGCCGAGCGAGAGCGCCATGCGCGCTGTACCGATGTTGGACGAATACGTGAAGATCTCGGGAACCGAAAGCACGCGCTTCTGGGCGTGATAGTCGTTGATTTCGAATTTGCCGTAGCGCAGCGGCAACCGCGCGTCGAAGGTGGACGATAAAGAAATACGGCCGCTGTCGAGCGCCATTGCCAATGTCAGCGCCTTGAAAGTCGAACCCATTTCGTAGACGCCAGTCGTCAAACGATTGAGCCGGTTTGGATCGTTCGCTTCGCGCGGGTTGTTCGGATCGAAGTCGGGCTCGGACACCATAGCGATGATTTCGCCGTTGTTGACGTCAGTGATAATGCCAGCCGATGCCTTGGCTTTGTACTTTTCGCGCGCGACGATCAGTTCGTCGCGCAACGCGTATTGTACGCGCAGGTCCAACGCGAGATTGACCGGTCGCTGCAATTGATCGGTGGCAAGACCCGCCATGTGAAGCGCGGCGAGGCCTTGGCCATCCAGCCACTTTTCAATTCCGGCGATACCCTGGTTATCGATATTCACATGGCCGATCTCATGTGAGACCACCGGTCCGTTGGGATATATACGCTTGTTCTCGGTCAGGAAGCCTATGCCAGGAATACCGAGCCGATGAATTTCTTGTTGCTGGGTTGGGGTAATTTCGCGTTTGAGCCACACAAAGCCACGTTTCGATGAAAGGCGTTCCCTCACTTCGTTGGCATCGAGATCCGGCAGGACGGCGGTCAGCAATTCAACCGCTTCGTCGACATCGATGATCTTGCGCGGTTCGGCGAACAGCGACGGCGTCTTCACATCTGTTGCGAGAATTTCGCCGTTGCGGTCGAGAATGTCTGGGCGCGCAGTCGCCACTGCATCCTGCGTGATGCTGCGGCGGCCACCATGCCCTTCGCTTACCGTCGCGAACATGACCAGACGCACCGCGATTACCGAGAAGATACCGGCGAAGGCAAGAATGGCGAGGCCAAGCCGAGCTTTCGCCTTCACGTTACGATCAACAGCGTGCCCGTAGAGCAACGACCTTAGAGCGCGCTGCCAGCGGCTTTCGATATGTTTTCTCAGTTCTTGCACGATGTCACCGCCGCGGCCGCGGCAGCACGCTGCCGGTATTGTCAGGGATTGGCGCGAGCATGGCGCCGATCGGATCCTTGGCGGGCGCTGGTTCGACAGCGGGTGGTCGTTCGGGCAGCCGGTCAAGCTTGTCGAATTGAGCCGATTTTACGCGCTGCAGTGCCAAATGGCGGTCGGCAAGCCCCTGTATGCGGCGGGGCGTATCGAGCTTTGCCCATTCGGCGCGAAGGACGGCGATCGCATTGCTCTCTCGGCGCAACTCGCCCCGCAATTTAGCGACGCGCTCAGCCTGGAGAGTCGAATCAAACTTGATTTTGTAGACGAATGACGCTGCCAGGATCAGCGCGGCGATGACGAAAATGTTGAGCAGGCGCATCTTCAGCGCCCTCCAAGAACATCGGCGATCGACGGCAGGTCGGGCAACAAATTTGACGGCATACCGACGCGTGCCGGAGCGTCGCTGCGCTCGGCCGCACGCAACTTTGCGGAACGGGCACGCGGATTGCGTGCGACTTCATCGTCGTCAGCCGTGATCGGTCGCTTCGTGAGCGTATGGAATGTCGACGCAGGGCGATCGACCTCAGGTGCATGACGGGACCTACCGCGGGTCCCGCTACGATCGACGAGAAAAGTTTTGACGATGCGGTCCTCGAGCGAGTGAAATGAAACAACCACCAGTCGGCCGCCTGGTTTGATGACGCGTTCGGCAGCGTGCAGCGCATTTACCAGCTCGCCCAGTTCGTCATTGACGAAGATTCGTAGCGCTTGAAACGTGCGTGTTGCCGGATGGATGTCGTTCGGACGCGAACGCACAACCGACGCAATGGCTTCGGCGAGTGAGCGCGTCGTTTCAAAGAGGGCGTTCGCGCGCGCTTTGACGATGGTACGCGCGACAGACCGAGAATGCCGCTCTTCGCCGAGGTTGAAAATAATATCGGCGAGGTCGCGCTCGGCGGCTCTGTTGACGATGTCAGCCGCACTTGGGCCTTCACCGCCCATCCGCATGTCGAGGGGGCCATCAAGGCGGAACGAGAATCCGCGACCGGCAGAATCGAGTTGCATGGAAGAAACGCCGAGATCGAGCACCACTCCATCGACAGTCGGGTAGCCCGCTTCGCGCGCAATCGTATCGAGGTTTGAAAATCTGCCCTCGATCAGGGTCAGGCGGCCGTCGGCCTGATCGACCATGTCGGCACCAAGCGCGATGGCGGTCTGATCACGGTCAATGCCGATCACTTTACAATCGGCCGCGGCGAGAATCGCGCGGGTGTAGCCGCCCGCGCCGAAGGTGCCATCGATATATACGCCGCCCTGTCGAGGTTGGAGCAGGTCGCCCGCCGGGCGGCCGAGCACGGGAATGTGGAGGGCCGGTCCGCCAGCGACAGCAGAGCCGCCGCCGCCCGCCATCATCCCCGTGCTCCGGGCGCATCGCGCGCCGCCGACCGGGAACTCAGCTCGCCTTTGAGCGCGCGCACCTTTTGGGTGGCCTCCGCGAGCTCGTTTTGGAAACGGCCGGGCTCCCAGATCTGAAACTTGTGACCGAGACCGACAAACGCCACCGTCTCGATAATTCCCGCATGACGCTTCAGGTTCTCGCTCAGCACCACACGACCCTCGCCGTCGATTTTCAGCGTTTCGCTGGTCCCATACAGCGCCAGAGCAAACTGCTCGCGCTGATCTGAGAACGGGGCGTAGCGCCCTATCAAAACCTCGATCTCCGCCATCAGCGCGCTCCCCCCGGCGTCGATCGCGGGACGATCCAGCGCCGGGTAGCAATAAAGTCCCTCGAAGCCGTCGCGGCCGAGAACCGAGCGGTAAGAACCAGGGATCGAGACGCGGCCTTTGGAGTCGAGCCGCAGTGTGAAATTCGACACAAAGCGGTCCACACCCCGTACTCCTCACCGACCGGACGCAATCAGGGGCACAGGTACACGACAGATGGCCTGCGCTTCCCAGCAGACCGAGGTTCGGCAACGCGGTGTCCCGATTTGGGAAACTATGGGATATCATGGGACTAGATGGCCGTCAATCAATTGGGCCCAAATCCTCCCGAGGCGCTGTCTTGCGGCGGATCAACGCCATTAACGGCAGTTAAACTTAAAGAAACGTTGCCGAATTCGGGCGGGAAGCGGGCACCGGTGGTGTGATGTGGGTTGGCTCTTCAGCGACATCCATGCAAACCGAGAGGCGCTCGAGGCATGCCTCGACCACG
The DNA here is from genome assembly GCA_025451355.1 of Pseudolabrys sp. Classification (GTDB taxonomy): domain Bacteria; phylum Pseudomonadota; class Alphaproteobacteria; order Rhizobiales; family Xanthobacteraceae; genus Pseudolabrys. The sequence goes on from JANWKN010000117.1 coordinate 6,172, forward strand.
CACGGAGCGCGGGCATCGGTCGTTTCATTTTTCTCGGCGACTAGTCGGTTACGGAGCCGATCCCGGTTTCGCGGTCGACACCAATATGCGCGAGGTCGATGCCGGCGCGGCGGCGTTACTCGGCAACCATGACGATGCTATCGCCAGCGGTAGCATCGGCATGAACTCGGCAGCCGCTGAGGCACTCGATTGGACACGGATTCAGCTCAACAGCGCGCAGCGTGAATTTCTCACTCAGCTGCCGCTGACCCTCGAAGAGGGCCAGCGGCTGTTCGTCCATGCCAGCGCGCATGCACCGGAACATTGGGAGTATGTCACCAGCGTCGAGAGTGCTTCTCGCAACTTCATGGCCACACGTGCACAGTCAACGTTCTGCGGTCACGTTCACGTCCCCGCCCTCTTCCATCTGTCACCGACCGAAAAAATTGCCGGTTTCGAGCCGGTGCAATCGGTTGAAATCCCCTACTCGCGCCGCGGCGCTGGGTGGCCGTGCTCGGCTCGGTTCGGTCAGCCGCGTGACTACAACCCGGCCGCCTGTTACGGCGCGCTGGACGACAACGAAACCGCAGCACGCAAGGTGCGTGACGCCGGGCTACTCAAGATCCTCAGCCACCGGCTGATGGATGGAGCCTGATGTGAATCAGCGCGCGTTCGAAGCCGGCCCGTGATCGAGGAGAGAACTGGCTCGTAAGCGATCCCGTCGCGGAACATACGACGAGCAAGTTCCGTTTTAAATACAAACGCGGTGTTCCGAGAAAAGGGGAACGGCGACTTATGCCGCGCGTTGTGGTCATGGAACATATTCGTGATCGAGAGAAGACATTGTTTGAAGAGGAGGAGACCAAAATGCTGAAAAAATTGATGTTGTCCACCGCGCTCAGCGCCGCTGTCGCAACGGGCGCTTGGGCACAGTCGTCGAGTCCGATGGATTCCAAACCAGAACGGGCTACTCAGGCGCAGCCGGCCATGAAGGATTCCTCCGGCAAGATGAACTTCGTGTCGTCGCAGAAACCCGACCAGTGGCTCGCGACAAAGTTCAAGGGCACGGACGTCCTTGGATCCGACAATGAGAAGATAGGCGACGTCAGCGATATTCTGTTCGACAAGACGGGCAAGGTTGATGCGTTCATCATCAGCGTCGGTGGCTTCCTCGGCGTCGGTTCGAAGGAAGTTGCGCTTGCGCCAAGTTCTTTCGACGTGGTGCCTGGTCAGAACGGTTCGTCCGATAAGCTCAAGATCGCGGCGACGAAAGACCAGCTCAAAGACGCGCAGAATTTCGCGCGTTATGAGCCTCCGCGCCCGACCGCCACAACCGGTTCCGGCACAATGGGCGGTGGGATGAAGCCCGCCGGCAGCCCCTCACCGAGCGCCCGCTGATCGGCGATAAAAAGAGCTAAGATAAACATGATCGCGGTCCGGGCGAATGCCCGGACCGCGAATGCATTTCGCGAGCCTTGCTTTTTTGAGCGGGCAGTGAATGATGCCGGCCCGTTATCAACGCACCGGTTTTATCCGGCCCATGCCCGTCTTTTCGCCGGATTCCTTCATCGTCGCCGATGTCGCGCCGTCACCGAATTTTGACGAACGCAAGGCTGGCCGCGCGCCCGATATGATCCTGCTACACTACACCGGCATGCAAAGCGGTGATGCAGCGCTGAAGGCGCTGACCACCGCCGCGAGCAAGGTGTCCTCGCACTACGTTGTCTTTGAAGACGGGCGCATCGTGCAATGCGTACAGGAATCGCTACGCGCCTGGCACGCCGGTGAATCCTCTTGGGCTGGAGAGACCGATATCAATTCGTGCTCGATCGGCATTGAAATCGTGAACCCCGGCCATGAATTTGGCTACCCGAATTACCCGCTCCGCCAGATCGCCGCCGTCATTTCGCTGTGCAAATCGATCATCACCCGTCGGGGTTCGATTGCCAGCGACCGCATACTCGCGCACTCGGATGTTGCTCCAACACGCAAGCAGGATCCCGGAGAAAAATTTCCGTGGGGTCTGTTAAGCGAATCCAATGTCGGCCACTGGGTTCGCGCCGCCCCGCTTGATCTTGAGGGGACCAGCATCAGGCCGGGTGATCGCGGCGACCCGGTAGCGAGGCTGCAACGCACCCTGCGCACTTACGGCTACGGAATAAATGACACCGGCAGCTATGATGATGCCACGCGAATCGTGGTTGCGGCATTCCAGCGTCATTTCCGTCAGGCTCGCGTCGATGGCATCGCCGACCCTTCCACGCTGTTGACCTTGCGCGCGTTAATCGAAACGCGACCTTCGCCGCCGTTCTCGACGGCCATCGCCTGAAATTAACATCTTATGGTCTCTTTAAGGCTGTCGCGCGACGGCTCTTGACGCAACGTACGCGTGCGCCCATTCCTATCCGCGTCAGTCGGCCGGACGGCCGCTCCATGCCAATGCCGAAAGGCGGCGGGAGAGGAAAGTCCGGGCTCCACGGACAAACGGTGCCGGATAACGTCCGGCGGGGATAAAACCCCAGGGATAGTGCAACAGAGAACAGACCGCCTCGGCGCGTTGCGTTTAGCCGCGGCAAGGGTGAAACGGTGCGGTAAGAGCGCACCGCGTTTCCGGCGACGGAAGCGGCACGGCAAACCCCACCGGGAGCAAGACCGAATA
>JANWKN010000118.1 GCA_025451355.1 Pseudolabrys sp.
ACGCCCGGCGTCACAGGATGTTTCTCGGTTTTGTCTTCGGCATCGGCCGCGGCGCTCATGGCGCTGAGCGCGTCGTCGTACTTGCCCTCGGCATGGAGCACCCAAGCGGACGCGACCTTCTGCTGGATGTCGACCTGCTCGGACCAATACGCGTCCTTGCCCTGCAGCTTGTCGCGCAACTCAACGAGTTTGGCGATGTCCACCTTCGCAGCTTCGGGATTGCCCGAGCGAGCCGCCCCGAGCGCGCGCGCGAAATAGGTGATTGCCTGCACCTGCGACAACGGGCTGGGACGAACCTCCAGGGAAGCAGCAGCCTTCCAGTCACCTCGCTCGATCGCATAACGCGCGGGCGAAACGGCGAGCGCATAGGGTCCAACGAGGAACGTCTCCGTGAAGCCAGTCACGCTTGGCATTTCATCGAGCAGAGTCTTGGCCTTCCCGTCCTGGCCGAGCTGCAAATAGGCATAGACCTGATAATCCATAGCATGCAGCTGATCGTGCAAATCGGACGCTTCCTTTGCGACACGCTGCGCGACCTTGTTGGAGTCTATCGACTCCTGCCAATAGCCGACGCGCGTGAAGATATGCGAGGGCATATGCTGCGCGTGCGCGGCGTCCGGAGCGATTTTTGCATATATTCTTGCCGCATTGAGCCCCTTCTCTGCGATCGGCGGATAGTCGTAGAGATGGATCAGATAGTGCGCGACACCGGGATGCTGCGGCTGGCGTGCAAATATTAGCTCGAGGATCGCGGCGCCTTTGAGCTGATTCGCATAGGTCTTGTCGGCCGCGGAAGCCGACGCATTGAGCGACAGCGCGTAGTGGATCTGCGCCTCATCGTCATTTGGGTAGCGCTGCGCAACCTGCTCCATCGCCTTCGCGTAGGCCTGCGTGCGAGGAAGATGACCGACTTTGTCATGGTCCACGTAAATGATGGCGAGCGCATCGATGTAGTCGCGTTCGCGTTGTGTCTTTGCGCCGACACTCTTCCCCTTGGCGATCGCCGCGGCGCCTTCGGCGAGATTCTTCGCGGGAGTTGGAACATGAGGATTAAGCAACAAGCTTAAGGCAATACCCCAATAGGCAATGCCGCACTCGGGATCGGCCTTCAGCACATCTTCGAAAACCTTTTGCGACGCGCGGAACCAGAACGAGTGCTGGTACAACATGCCCTGGTCGAAGAGCTTCTGCGCTTCAGGGGTGCACGACGTTTCGAAATGCACCTTGCCAAGCTTGCCGTCGTCAACTTGTGCGAAGGCCGGCTGGGCCAATGAAACGCCGGCCGCAGCGATAGCAGCGACGCTGAATCGTGTTCGAACCATCTTCCCGTCTCTAATTGTCCTCGCGTCGAAGGGGAATTTGCGCGTCGTTCTGACGCTGATCGGGGCGTTAGACGTTAAGAGCGGAAGCCGGCAATGTCATAAGCGAGAAACAGGATTTCTATAGGCGGCCTGTGCTAGGCTCAAACGGCGAAAACCTATGCTAGATCAGGCTATTGCGTTTGGGAACTTCCGGCTTGAGCCCAACGGCGGGCTGATGTCCGGCGCGCGTGAAGTGCGACTCACGCCCAAGGCGCTCGAGCTATTGTCCTTTCTTGCGGGGCATCCGGGCCAGGTCATCACGAAGGACGAATTGTTCGCCGCCGTGTGGCACAAGAGCGAAGTGGGTGACGCGGCACTGGTGACGTGTATCCAGGAGCTGCGAAAAGCGCTTAGGGATAATGCAAGGCGCCCACGCTACATAGAGACGCTGCACCGGCGCGGATATCGCTTCATCGGAAAGGCACACGCAGCGCGGCGAGCGACCGCGGGGACTGAACGCTCGGCTTTGGAACTTCCGGACCGCCCCTCGATTGCGGTGCTGCCATTCGCCAACATGAGCGATGATCCTGATCAGGACCACTTTGCCGACGGCATTTCCGAAGACCTGATTACCGGTTTGTCTCGCATCCGCTGGCTGTTCGTGATCGCCCGGAACTCGACCTTCGTCTACAAGGGTCGAGCGGTTGACGTGACGCGGGTCGCGCGCGACTTGGGTGTGCGTTACGTGCTTGAAGGCAGCGTACGCCGCGCCGGCAAACAGCTCCGGATTAGCGCGCAGCTGATTGACGCAATCAGCGGCGCCCACCACTGGGCCGAACGCTATGACCGCGAACTCGGTGACATTTTTGCCGTGCAGGACGAACTGACCCGCAGCGTCGCCGCAGCCATCGAACCAAGCCTGCTGACCGCTGAGGGCCTGCGCGCGCTATCGCGCTCGCCGGAAAATCTCGGAGCCTGGGAACTGGTGGCCCGCGCTCAGACCCATTTGTGGCGAATGACGAAGGAAGACTATGAGACGGCAATCGATACCCTCAGGCGGGCCGTCGCGCTCCATCCGGACTATGCGCCTGCCCGAAGTCTATTGGCCTTTTCCCTGATGTTTGCCGCGCACATGGGATGGACCGATCGCGTACGCGACGCTTTCGCCGGCCGCGAGCACGCAGACCGTGCGATCGCGCTTGACGATCGCGACCCTTGGGGACACACGGCGCTCGGTTATTGGGCTCTGATGGAGAAGCGGACCGAAGAAGCGATCGCGGCGTTCCGCAGGGCGCTTGATCTCAATCCGAATTCAGCTGCTGCGCACGCTCACCTCGGACACGGACTGGCTTTTGCGGGTCAAGACCAGGAGGCGATCGAGCATGCGGAAGATGCAATCCGGCTTAGCCCTTTCGATCCGATGACAGCATTGTGCCTCGGCACGATCGCGGTCAGTCACTACACCGCCGGACGATATACAGACGCTGCCCGCTACACGACTGAAGCCGCGCGGATTCGGCCGGGCTTCCAAGGTGCGCATCGCTTGCGTTGCGCGGGCCTGGCGCAAGCGGGACAAGTTGAGGAAGCCCGTGCCCTTCTTGCAACGGTGCGGCGACAACAGCCTCACCTCTCGATCGACTGGATCAGAAGCAACGTCCCCTATCAGACGCCCGAGTTGATGGAACGTTTCCTCGAAGGAATGCGGAAAGCCGGATTGAGCTAGAAGAAACTCAGATCGCTCAACATCACTCCGGCTCGATTTTCGCGTCAGCGACGATCTTTTTCCATTTCTCGGTTTCGAGCGCCTGGAATTTTCTCAGTTCATCGGGCGCGCTCGCTTCCGGCTCGATGCCGGCCGCAAGCAATTTTTCAGACACGTTCTTGTCCTGCAAAGCTTCGCGAAATTCCGCATTCAGTTTATCAATGATTAGCTTCGGGGTTTTCGCCGGCGCGTAAGCGGCAAACCAGGCAGTCAGTTCGTATCCCTTCAGTCCAGCTTCGTCGATGGTCGGAAGATCCGGAGCCAGCGGCGAGCGCTTGATGCCCGACACCGCATAGCTTTTCAGTTTGCCGGCACGCACGGGAGGCAACGCCGTCGAAACGTCGCCGAAGAAGAGGGAAATCTGTCCGCTCAGCAAGTCGGTCACGGCCTGCGGATTGCTTTTGTAGGGCACATACAACATGTCAATGCCGGCCGTTGTTTTCAGAAGCTCTCCGGACATGCGCGACGAGGACGAGCCGGCGCCGAATGTGAGCTTGCCCGGATTGGCCTTGGCGTAGGCGATCAGCTCCTTGAGGTCGCTGGCCGGCACCGAGGGACTCGCGACCAAGGCAAGCGTGATGGTGCCGAGCTTGGTGATCGGTTCGAAATCGGCAACTGCGTCGTAGGGCACTTTCTTCAGCAAAGCCTGGTTGCCCGCGTGCGTGGTGTTGGACGTGACCATCACCGTGTAGCCATCGGGCGCCGCCCGCACCACGTTCTGCGATGCAGGGATGCCGTTCCCGCCAGCGATATTCTCGACCACGATGTTTCTGCCGAGTGTAGTCGACATCCGATTGGCCAGCAGCCGCGCCAGCGTGTCGGTCGCGCTACCGGCAGTGAAGGGCACCACGAAACGAATATTCTGCGAGGGATAAGCGTCCTGCGCCCGCGCGCCTAACGTGGCGACAAGGCCGATAAGGGCCAAAGAAATTGCAATCAACTTTCTCATGATACTGTCCCTCGGATGGAGCGTTTTTCCCCGTCGTGCAGGCGCGGTGCGTCGGCAGTTATTTCGATCGGTATATCCAGCACAAGAAACGACAGCGACTTGCCGTGCCCATCGAGGCCGAGGCTGGCGTTGACGCCGCCTTCGAGGACGTCGTCGAGAACAAAATTGAACGCCGCGAGCCTCGGCAGATTGTAACGGACGACGCGCGTCGGCTTGCGTGCGGCGAAAACTTCAGCCACGCGCTCGGCTGTCACTTGTGCTGCCACGATCGGATAGTGCGCCGGATCCCGGCAGACAAGGACGAGATTGAGCCGGTTGCCCTTGTCGCCGGTGCGCGCGCTGGCAATCTCCTGCAAGCGGACGCTGCGCGTCATGCCGGGGCTCCCAGCATGGTCACCCGCGGCTGCGCGAAACGGCGCTCGATGAGACATGACGCGCTGGCAAGGCGCGGCGTGAGGCGCCTGCGGACCCCTGCCCCACCGGCCGGTCCAGCGCAATAAAGCGCCTCGACTTCGTCGAGCAGGATTTCGGCATCAGCCGCGTTGGCTGACTCGGCCGCAAAGCGTAGACGAATGTCATTTGCCTGCGCGCCACGCAGATCGGTCGGCGAGTCCGTGGCCCCCCACACGCTGCGGACTCCGATCGAATCGATGCGGACATTGAGATTAGGGAGGCGCTTGCGCACACGCGCGCGCACCACCCCGGCGGCAAGTTGCGCACGCGCCGCGGCATTCGGTCCGGCATAGGAAATCTCGGCTTCACCGAGGAAACCGCCGTCGACGCAAACGGTCGCCTTCAACGTTTCCGGCGCAGGCCTGCCCCGCGCACCGGAAACGCGCACACGATCCTTGCCGATCTCCGCGACATCGACCGCCGTCAGGTCGAGAACAACATCGGGCGCGAGATAAGCGGATGGATCGTGAATCTCATAAAGCGTCTGCTCGATCACGGTCAGGCGATCGACCACACCGCCGGTGCCGGCGGGCTTGGTGATGACGATCTCTCCGGTCTCATCGACTTCGGCGATCGGATAGCCCACCTCGGCCAGCCCGGGCACGTCCTTGTATCCAGGATCGGCAAAATAGCCTCCTGTGACCTGCGCGCCGCATTCAAGCAAATGGCCGGCCAGCGTTCCGGCCGCGAGCCGGTCCCAGTCGTCGGCGGGCCAGCGGAACGCATGCAGCAATGGCCCGAGCGCCAACGCGGAATCGGCAACGCGTCCGGTCACAACGATGTCGGCACCCTGATCAAGCGCCTGCGCGATCGGTTGCGCGCCGAGATAAAGATTCGCCGAGATGATTTCCCGCGCTCGCGAGAGGTCGACGCCGTCGATCCTGCGCGAGGCGAGTTCATTCGCCGAGAGTTTCCCGGCGATGTCGTCGCCGTCGATTGCGGCGATGTATGGCGGACGAACGCCGAGAGCGCGCGCCATCTCCTCGATGCGGCGCGCAGCAGCCGTCGGATTGGCCGCGCCGAAATTGGCAATGATCTTGATCCCGGCCGCAAGACAGCGCGCGAGGACCGGCGGCAACATGCGCTCGAGCGCGGGACTGTAACCGCGCAGCGGATTCTGCCGACGCTCGAGCTGGCATAGTGCCAGCGTGCGCTCGGCCAGCGTCTCGTACATCAGGAAGCGCGGACCGGAGGCAGCGGCAAGTGAGGCCACCACCGGGCCGCCTGCATCGCTTCGGTCGCCGGCAAAGCCCGCCGCTGCGCCGATGAAAACCTTCGCCATGCCGTGATGCTAGCGGGCGCGAATTGTCGTGTAAAACGATACCCAGGCGAGCAACGACAGACTTACTCGTCCATCGGCACCATGGCCCCATCCTTTGAATTGCGCAGCGTCAGCGACGTCTTCACGTTGCGCACATTGCGCGCGGCGGTCAGTTTTTCGACGAAGGCCTGGAAGGTTTTCAGGTCGGGCGCCACGCATTTGAGGACAAAGTCGATTTCGCCCGAGAGCATCCAGCATTCACGCACCAACGGCTGCGCGCGCACGAACTCCTCGAAGGCGACAAGATCCGCCTCCGCCTGACTCGCCAGGTGCACCATCGCGAAGACCGTGACCTCGTAGCCAAGTTTCTTTTCGTCGAGGAGCGCGCGGTATCCCTTGATGTAACCGGCCTCCTCCAGCGCGCGCACGCGACGCAGACAGGGCGGCGCGGAAATACCGACGCGGCTGGCGAGCTCCACGTTGGTGATGCGGCCGTCCGCCTGCAGCTCTTTGAGGATTTTGCGATCGATGGAGTCGAGTCGGGCTGGCACGGACGCTCCTCTTGGGTCGGACGGAACTGACAACATTCATACCGCGAAATATTATTTCGCGAAACAATATTGCGCGCTCGTGCGATCGTGATCATGCGTCTGGGCAAGACTGTGGGTGTGGCGGGTTGCGTATCTTGCATAGCTCCCTTCGAAGCCATACATCGGGCTTGGAAAAGAGCCGGGTACTCCGGCCGCCCGGGCGATAAGCGCCCTAAAAGATGCCCGTCCAGGGGGCGTGCACAATGCCAAAGACGACCCACGCCAAAGTCGTGATCATCGGCTCGGGGCCAGCGGGCTACACCGCGGCGATCTACGCCGCGCGCGCCATGCTAGAGCCGGTCCTGATTCAGGGCGTCCAGCCCGGCGGCCAACTCACGATCACCACCGACGTGGAGAACTACCCCGGCTTCGCCGATGTCATTCAGGGTCCGTGGCTGATGGAGCAGATGCAGGCGCAAGCCACGCACGTCGGCACGCGCATCGTCACCGATCACGTGAACAAGGTGGAGTTGGCGCAGCGGCCGTTCCGGCTCATTTGCGATTCCGGCGACATCTACCTTGCCGACGCGTTGATCATTGCGACCGGCGCACAGGCGCGGTGGCTCGATCTGCCGTCCGAACAGAAATTCAAAGGCTATGGCGTGTCGGCCTGCGCAACCTGCGACGGCTTCTTCTACCGCAACAAGGAAGTGGTCGTGATCGGCGGCGGCAATACCGCTGTCGAGGAGGGGCTGTTCCTGACTAATTTTGCGTCGAAGGTCACGGTCGTGCATCGGCGGGATGCATTCCGCGCCGAGAAGATTCTGCAGGACCGCCTGTTCAAGCATCCCAAGATCGAAGTGATCTGGGACAGCGTGCTCGATGATGTCATCGGTGGCCACAATCCGCTGAAGGTCAACGGCGTGCGGCTCAAGAACGTGAAAACCGGCGCCGTCACCGAACGTCGTGTCGACGGCGTCTTTATCGCCATCGGGCACCAGCCCGCCTCGGAACTGTTTGTCGGTCAGGTGCAGATGAAGCCGTCCGGCTACATCATCACCGGCGGCAACTCGGCCGTCACGTCCGTACCCGGCGTCTTCGCCGCCGGCGACGTAACCGACGACATCTATCGCCAGGCCGTCACCGCCGCCGGTCAAGGTTGCATGGCCGCACTCGAAGCGGAGAAATTCCTGGCCGCGCACGAACACCAACGTGCGGCGGCAGAATAACAATGGCTGCACCCAACAATACGATGGACTGGGACAAGCTGAAGGTGTTTCACGCCGCGGCTGAGGCTGGCTCATTCACGCATGCCGGCGAGCGGCTCGGCTTGTCGCAGTCGGCGGTATCGCGTCAAGTCTCTGCCCTGGAAGGCGAGCTCTCGGTCTCCCTCTTCCACCGACACGCGCGCGGCCTGATCCTCACCGAGCAGGGCGAACTGCTTTACCGGACCGCGCACGAAGTCTTTATGAAGCTCGAGGCGGCACGCACCAAGCTGACCGACAGCCGTGAGCGTCCGAACGGCGAGCTCAAGGTGCAGACCACACCCGGCATCGGCGTGCATTGGCTCACGCCGCGGCTCGGAGAATTTCTTGATCTCTATCCGGACATACACATCACGCTGATCACCTCCGACGAGGAGCTGGATCTGGCGATGCGCGAGGCGGATGTCGCCATCCGTCTAAGACAACCGACGCAGCCCGACCTGATCCAGCGCAAGCTGTTTTCGGTGCATTTTCACGCCTACGCCTCGCCCGACTACCTCAAACGGTTCGGCACACCAAGGACGCACGACGAACTCGACAAGCATCGCATTGTTCTTCTTGGTGGCGGCGTGGTACCCGCGCACTTGCAAAACCGGCGTTGGCTCCTGGAAGTCGGCCGCGATGGAAAAGATCCGCGCACGCCGCATCTGACCGTCAATAACGTTCTCGGGGTCCTGCGCGCCTGCCAGCGCGGACTTGGTATCGCTGTGCTGCCGGATTATCTCGTCGAAGAAAACGGCGGCCTGGTTCAATTGTTCGGCGAAGCCGATACGCTCGCGCTCGACGCATACTTTGTCTATCCAGAAGAGCTCAAGTCGGTCGCACGTATTCAGGTTTTTCGAGATTTCCTGGTCGCCAACGCTCAGCGCTGGCACTTCTGAGATTTAGACCAAACTGGTGCAGTAAAATTTTCGCGACTGACAATCCAAAGCCGCGGAAGCCATCGGATTCTGACGAATTGCGATTGCGCATGGCAGTCATGCGGCGAACGACATTGTCGCTGTTCAGGGCGCTTCGCATACTTGTGGTTCGCTGTTTTGCCGGATGGATATCCTCCCAGAATCGCCGGCAGGCAGCATGTTCCCCTCTGGAAGACATTGCCGGCCCCCACGTCGGCAATCACTGAACCGGGCCCCAT
>JANWKN010000119.1 GCA_025451355.1 Pseudolabrys sp.
ACACCGGACACTGCCGGCCCCGTCAGACAGTTCGCAACGATTTGTTAACAAATTGGCAGCCATGATTTCGCGGCTCGGTCCGGTTTCTGCGGTCCCCACCCAACACCGGACTAAGGCGACCACGGCCGAACCTTCATCCATTCCAAAGGCTAGACCGTGGTCGCCAACCACGGCGCCTTGAAATCCGCCATCGCTTGTTCGCAGGTCGCAAGAACAAGTTGCCGCATGGCTGCGAATCTGGCTTAAAGACAAAGAAGCGAGGATCGCGTGAACGATCCTCGCCTCCCTGTCAGATCAGGATCTTGACATTGCCGCGATGCCCGGAGGCACGCGGCAATATTGTTTCTTGACCTTAACATTGACTCGAAAGTTCGTTCGAACTCTCGGGCCACGCCGACGCGAGCCTTTCGGATCACGCCTGCGCACCATCAAACGGTATTCAAGCCGCCGTTTATGACAGCATCGGCCCTGCCACTTGACTTCATGACGGTCGAGAGCAGTACCCGTTGGCTCCCTAGACGTCGAAGCCTTCGGCTCAGAGCCAGGGCGGGTGCGCGTCCTCCGGACTGACGACTGGCCATCAGCCGCAATCCTTCGGTCGGCGTCAAAATGGTGTGCTCGCCCTCCTAGAGAGTCGAGTCACCAGTCAAATAAACTTGTTGAGAACTTTGACAGAAGTTCCTGAGAACCAGCAAAGAAATGCGCGGCGCAACGTCTCGTCGGACGAAGGCACAAGCTTTGTCTTGCTAGGGCAGGGCGGTGAAGAAAAAATTGCCACCCGAATTGCCACCCAACGCCTAAGCACAGGCGAGAATAGGGTGGTACGAAGCGGGACGGCGATTGCGAAAAGCCGAACAAAATCAAACGAAATGACATGAGGAGAAACTGACGAGCACGGTCAAATGAGGATTACGAGCCCTGACGCAATCGGGCGAGTAATTTCAGCCCGGCATAGCCGTCGACAGGATCTATACCGGTCTTTTTCTGGTAGGCGAGAATGGCCTTGATTGTGTCGCTACCGGTCCGCCCGTCGATGCCGTCGGTCTTGAAGCCTTGCTCATTGAGCCGGCGCTGAATTTCCTTCACCTCATCGAATGTCGGCGCGCGCTCCCCGCCTGGGAACTGTTGACGAAATGGCTGGCCGCCTCGGATGAGATCACCGAGGTGGCAGAGGGCCAGCGCGTAGCTCGAGGAGGGATTGTACGAGTAGACGGCGCGAAAATTCTGCCCGACCAGAAAGGCCGGACCACCTGCGACCGGCAACCACAATTTCACCTGATCGCTCGGACGCGAGAAGGCCGCGCCATCGGCGCGATGGACACCGAGGTCCTGCCACTTGGCGTAGGACCGCATTGTGCGGTTATCGGCGAGCTTGGGCCGTCCGGCTGGCATCGTCACTTCGCAACCCCAGGCCTCACCGCGGCGATAATTGCCGCGTTCAACGAGATAGTGTGCGGTCCCAGCTAGTGAATCGTCAGGCTTGCCGAAGGGCGAAGCGCGGCCATCGTGGTCGTAGTCGACGCCCATGTTGAGCCAAACCTCGGGCATCCATTGCGTATGCCCCATTGCTCCAGCCCAAGATCCGATCATGTCCGAAGGTTGCGCCCAACCACGATCGACGATTGTCAGCGCATTGAGCAATTCCGCTTCCCAATAAGCGCGCCGGCGTGGTTCGCCCCAGGCGAGGGCGGCGAGCGCAGGGATGATTGGGCGCATGTATTTTTTGTTAATGACGACGTCGCCGTAGGACGACTCCATGCCCCACAGGCCGAGCAGGATGTAGCGGTCGACGCCGTAATCCTTCTCAATGCGCGAAAGCAGGCCGGCGTATTCCTTCGCGCGTTCCTTGCCGGTCATCACCCGCCAGCCAGAGCAACGCCGGTTGATATATTGCCACATTAATTCGGTGAATTCCGGTTGCGCGCTGTTTTCCGCGTATACGCTCGTGTCGGGCGTCACGGCGCCCATCACGCGATCGTATGTCTGCTCGGAAATGCCGCGCTTGAGCGCACGAGGACGGAAATTTGCCACCCAGCGCGCGAAAGCCGGAGGCTGCGTCGCCCAGGCGTGCCCGCGGGTGGCAATACTGCCCGCAACGCCAAGAGCGCTGGTCACAAAGGCGCGCCGGCTCAGGAGCCGAAGCGGGAAAGGCATCGGGGAGATTCGTTGCATAGCTATATTGTAGTCGCAGAGAGCGAACGCAGAAACCTCGATGCGGCGACTAGCCGCGCCGGCGTCTCTTCTTGACTGCCTTGCGCTTCTTGCTTGGCTTTCCCTTCGCCTTATGTGGTTTTGCACGCACGGAAGCCGATTCCTCCGTGTGCGCAAGGGGCGTCAGCGCAATGGCCGCAGTCTCCGACGGCTTCATGATTACCGGTGGAATGCCGGCCACCGGCGGAACCGGATCGCCATCGTTGATTTCCGTGCCGCGCGCCCCGATGAGTCGTTCATAAGCCGCAACGAGCGTCATGTACGGATTGACAAAAACCCAACCGAGCTTTGTCGGCACCTGCATGTCGAAATGCAGATGATACGTTGTCCCGCGCTCGCGACTGTTGTAGTTGCCAACTTTGCCTAACAGATCGCCCTCGTGCACAAGCTTGCCGCTGACGATGCCGTCGGCGTCGAGCTGGTTTGGATTCATATGCATGTAGCGCACGCGCGCATGGGTACTTGTCGTATTGATGAAGAGATAGACGGCCTCCTGCTTGAGCGCGCGCAAGATAAAGCCGTCATGAGCGGCAACGATTTCGTGTTGGTAGGGCTGGCAACGATCCGCGCCCTCATTGAACAACATGCAGGAGCTTGGCCGGATGTCCTGACCCTGATGGCCTTCGCCGCCCGGACATTGGCCCACGAAATAGCGGCGATGCTCACAGAAATTATCGCGCCATGGATATGAGTAATTTCCCGGTGCGCTTTCGTTGAAGACCAGCGGCCTTCCGTTGACGTTGCATGAGTAAGGCTGGTCCTTCCTACGAGGGCTGCGGACTGAGCGGCCCGTGAAATCACAATCGCCCCAGTTGTTGAACGATTGCGAGTTCGCGAAGGCGGGGGCCGCCTTCATCGGAAAGCGCAGCCGCACATAGACGGTGTAATCGGGGCGGCCGCCGATATCCTTTTTCAACCCCGTATTCGGAATGATCAGACCTGGGCTGAAATAGGTGAAGTCTTTCGACGTTTCTTTCGGTCGGTCCACGCGTACCGCTTCGGTCGGAAGCTCGCCAGCAGGCGTGCCCCCCGCGAGCCTGAGTGCGCGCAGGAAACGATCCATAACTTGGTCGGCTTGCCTGCATGTCAGGACTTTTTTGCGAGGTCGTGTGTCGAGACAGTAGATGGCCGCGACATAAGTCACGCCATAGCGCTCGAAGCTGTAGCGAATATACGATTCATGCAGGTAGCGACGGATGCCCGGGAAGCTGTCCTGTAGTGCTTTGACCGGCTCGCCCTCCGGCAGTTTCGGGCCATCGAGCTGATAGGTCATGGCGAGACCGGAGAACAGTACGTAGACAGGTTCGCCGTATCGGATGTCCGATAGCTCTGACACGCTCGCGAGCGTCAGGGAGAACGCCGCGTCGTAGCCGGCCGGCCCTGTCAGGAAGAATTTCGTCGGCTGAAAATCAGACCGCATAAAGCGAGCGGCGCTTGCCGCAATCTTCTCGGGCGATTGGCCCGGGTTCGCTGCAATGTCCTTAGCGAAGCCATCGACATCAAAAGGCAGGAGCACGGGAACCGAGCTATTGGCGATGCCGGGAAACCCGACTTCAGCCGCCACATTGAGTTTCGCAAAGGTCTCCGCCGGTCCAGCCGGCAGCCGCTCGGCCAGACTTGCCGCCGCGGCATCCCAATCGACGCGCGCGCGCGAAATCTGCGGGCTCTTCATCTCCTCCGCTGGCGCGGCACAGGCGATGAACAACGCGAGGCCAACAAGAACGGCACGTTTCAATCCGGCTTCCCTCGTTCTGCCCGCCAGCAGGACCAATCGGACCTACGAGTTAAGAGTATCGAATCGCGGCATACAAGGGCTGTATCCTTTGGTGTAGGGTGCCCGGAAACACCCAGCCGGATGGTGGGAGATGCGCGAAAAATGACAGTGCGTGAAGCCAATTTAACCGCGGCCTCAAGTGCAGAGCGCGAGCCAGAAATCATGGAAAGCGGCGGTACGGCGCGGCTGCACCTCACACTTGCCATCACCGACTACGATCACGTGCGCGATCTCGTGAACGGGGTTGTCAGGGCCGAGGGAGTAGTGCTCACCGCCTTCGTGCTTCCCGTTGAGGAAATTTTCTACCGGTTTATCAAGAACCGCGAATGGGACATCTCGGAAATGTCCTTCGGCAAGTTCATCGGCTTTGCCTCGCAGGATAACTCGCCCTTTGTCGGTATCCCGGTCTTTCCATCGCGGGTGTTCCGTCACTCCGCTTTCTACGTGCGTACTGACCGCGGCATTTCGCGACCGAAGGATTTGGAAGGTAAGCGCGTGGGAATTCCCGAATGGGCGCAAACGGCCGGCATCTATGCGCGGGGGTTTCTATCGGAAACCGCTGGCGTGGATTTGCGGAAGATCCAATGGGTGCAGGCCGGCATGAACGAAGCGGGTCGCGAAGAAAAGGTCGAATTCAAGTTGCCGGAGGGTATTGAATATCAGCAGCGGCGTGACACAAGCATCTCGGCGATGCTGCTGTCGGGAGAGGTCGACGCGACGATTTCAGCGCGTGTTCCGGATGCATTCGAAAAAAGCGGCGGCAAGATCGTGCGACTCTATTCCGACTATCGGTCAGAAGAGATGCAGTACCACGCCGAGACCGGAATTTACCCGATCATGCATGTGGTCGCAATGCGCCGGACTCTGTTTGAACGCTACCCGTGGGTCGCGATGAATCTGTTCAAGGCCTTCGACGAATCCAAGCGACGAAGCCTGGAGCGGATTGAGGACCTGACGGCGTCGCGACTTCCAGTGCCGTGGGCCGCGTCGATTGTGGGCGAGTTGAGCAAGAACTTTGGTGCGGACCCGTTTCCCTACGGGCTGGGAGCGAACCGCAAGACGCTGGATGCATTTTGCCGCTTCGCCCATGCGCAGGGCGTGACCGCGAAAAAGCTTACACCTGACGATCTGTTTCCGAAGGAAGTCCGCGCCAGCGCCCGCGTCTAGTCCTTGGCGCGTTCCACATAGGAGCCGTCGCCGGTGTTGACCACCACGCGCGTGCCGACCGTGATATGTGTCGGCACCATCGTGCGCACGCCGTTCGACAGCTTGGCTGGCTTGAACGAGCCGGACGCGGTTTGTCCCTTGACCACCGGTTCGGTATCGACGATTTCAAGCGTGACCTTCTGCGGGATTTCCATCGCGACCGGGACGCCTTCGTGGACGCTGAGGTTTACGATCATTCCTTCCTGCAGGTAGGCGGCATAGTCGCCGACGATGTCGGCGGATACGTGGAGTTGGTCGTAGGTCTCCTGATTCATGAAGTGGAATCCGTCACCATCCTGATAGAGAAAGCTAAATTCGTGGTCCTCAACGTGAGCGCGTTCGACCTGATCGGTGGTCTTGTAGCGCTGCGAGGTCTTCACGCCATCGGAAATCCGGCGCATATCGACCTGGGTGGTCGGAGTGCCCTTGCCAGGGTGAAAATTCTCAGCGGTGAGGACGACATAGAGCTTGCTGTCAATGTCGACGATATTGCCCTTTCGGAGCGACGAAGCGATGACCTTCACGAGAACGATCCTTGATTTATTGACGGCGGGCGCCGCGGTTTCGGGGCGCACCATAGCGATCTTCTCGCCCGACGCCAGCCTTTCTCGCTTGTCATGGGGCTGAGGTAAACGTGCCGAAAAGCCCACCTTTTTGGAGCGCCGGCTCCCACGCCGCCCGCAGGCCCCACTTGCTGGCACGTGGTCGGATCGCCGCGGCCTTGAGGAGATGGTTCGCGAAGCACGATTTCGTGGAAGTCGAGACGGCCGCTCTTCAGGTTTCGCCCGGAAACGAAACCCACCTGCACGCTTTCGCCACCGAACTCATTGGTCCGGGCGGAGAGTGTCGATCGTTATATCTGCATAC
Source organism: Pseudolabrys sp. (assembly GCA_025451355.1). Lineage (GTDB taxonomy): Bacteria > Pseudomonadota > Alphaproteobacteria > Rhizobiales > Xanthobacteraceae > Pseudolabrys. The sequence goes on from JANWKN010000119.1 coordinate 6,059, forward strand.
CTCGCCCGAATTCGCCTGCAAGAAACTGCTCGCAGCGGGCGAAACCCGTGTTGTCAATTTTGCTCGTGTATTCCGCAATCGCGAGCGCGGCGTGTTGCATCATCCCGAATTCACCATGCTCGAATGGTACAGGGCGAATGAGACCTACGAGGTGCTGATGGATGACTGCGCGGCCCTGCTGGCCGAGACGGCAGGTGCGGCCGGCACAAAGGAATTTCGTTTTCGGGGCAAAGCTGTCGATCCCTATGCTGCACCGGAACGTTTGACGGTCGCGCATGCGTTTGCGCGCTACGCCGAAATCGATTTGCTGGCCACAATCTGCGGGGACCAGGGCGACAAGACCATGCTCGCAGCCGAGGCGGCACGGATTGGTGTTGCGACCGCGAGCGACGATACGTGGGGCGATATTTTCAGTCGTATTCTGGCGGAGCGTGTCGACCCGCGGCTGGGAATTGGCCGCGCGACGCTTCTATACGAGTATCCACTGCCGTTGGCGGCACTGGCGCGGCCAAAGCCCGACAGCGACAAGGTCGCTGAGCGTTTCGAGCTTTACGCCTGCGGGGTCGAACTCGCCAACGCTTTCGGTGAACTGATAGACGTTGCCGAACAGCGGGCCCGCTTCGAAGCCGCCATGGTGGAAAAGCAACGTATCCATGGCGAGCGCTACCCGGTGGACGAGGATTTCCTCGCGGCACTGGGACAGATGCCGCCCGCGAGCGGAATTGCTCTCGGATTTGACAGACTGGTGATGTTGGCAACGGGCGCGCAGCGGATCGAGCAAGTGATCTGGGCGCCGGTGGTTGAGCTGTAGCGAACAGAAAGAGGAACGACTGATGACAACCTTACGTAGCCCCGCGCAGCTTCGCGCGAGCGGTCTGGTGACACCGGAGCGGCAGGCGGCGCTTGAGACGGTGGCCGCGCGCTATGCGGTCGCGGTCCCAGACGCTTTGGCGCGATTGATCGATCGCGGCGATCCCGACGATCCCATCGCTCGGCAGTTCGTTCCCGATGTTGCAGAGCTCGATCATCAATTTACGGAAGATGACGACCCGATCGGCGACACCGCGCACAGCCCTGTCGAAGGGATAGTGCACCGATATCCCGACCGGGTGCTGCTCAAGGCCACCCATGTCTGCGCCGTCTATTGCCGTTTTTGCTTCCGCCGCGAGATGGTTGGGCCGGGCAAGCCGAATACGCTCTCGCATGAAGCGCTGGAGCACGCACTGGACTATATCCGCCAACATTCCGAAATATGGGAAGTCATCCTGACCGGCGGCGACCCGCTGATTCTTTCCGCGCGGCGGATGCGCTCGATAATGAACGCGCTCGCAAAGATCGATCACGCGAAGGTCGTGCGGATTCACACTCGCGTACCGATCGCGGATCCCGCGCGCATAACCCGTGATCTGGTGCGCGCAATGAAAATCAGAACAAAGGCGACCTATGTTGCCGTGCACGTCAATCATGCGCGGGAATTGACGGCTGACGCGCGTGCGGCGTGCTTCCGAATCGCGGACGCCGGCATTCCGTTACTGTCGCAAACGGTGTTGTTGGCCGGCGTTAATGACACACCGGAAGTGATGGGCGAACTAATGCGGGCGCTGGTCGAGTGCAGGATCAAGCCATACTACTTGCATCACGGCGACATGGCGCGCGGAACCGGTCATTTTCGTACCGACCTCGCTACCGGGCAGGAACTCATGCGTGTCCTCCGCGGCAGGATGTCCGGGTTGTGTCAACCGACTTACGTGCTCGACATTCCAGGCGGTCACGGCAAATCACCGATCGGCCCGAACTACGTCGGGCGCGTCGGTTCAAACGGTCACGCGGGCATTGTTGTGGAGGACTTCAACGGGCAGCAGCACCGCTATCCGCCGCTAGTGGCGAATGGCCAACAGGTCGAGCAAGGCCGCAGCGACTGCCAGACTGGCAAAGCCGATGAATACGACGGCGATTACCGCGTGCCACACGAAGGTCGCGTCACGCCTTAGGGATGCCACCACGTTCTTGCTGTTGATCATTGCCTGACGCCCCGAGAAGAAAGTCGCAGGACTGCGAGTCCTTGTACCTGCTAAGGAATCATCCGGCGCATAATTTGTATGTTAAAAAACGCGTGAGCAGTGCCGCATCTTCGCATAGCAGCTATGAACATCATGGTTGGTGCAACGAAGAGCGACTGCGGACCCGCATAAAAGGTACGTAAATCCAGAAACTCGCGTGGGTAATCCGTGCGGTCGCGGATCTGAACGTTATTCGGGCACCAGTTCGCCGGGTCAGCGCGTCAAACATGGCGACCGTGTCAGCTTCCAGACGGCACCCGACAAACGCAACCCGGCTAAGTTTTGCGCCGTGGCGGTTCAGGTCGGGTCTGGCGGGATAAATGACCACCTACGCAGTGATCTAGCCGCGCTCCTGGTGCTGGCCTTTATTGCTGTGGCCATAATGGGCCATCTACTTTGACAACAGACACCGTGCGGGCTTCCTCTCCCGAACGGGTGGCCCTGCGCTGATCTGCGGATGTACCAGCGGCGCGGGGCCTATATTTTCAACGACTGGCAGGAAGCCGCCCGACGCCAGCACAGCGTTCCGACCACGAGGGCAACAAAGATTCAAACCAAGCACGAGAAACGACTCAAGGTTGCGCTCAATTCCAGAGCCGTGGCGGCGTGATCTTATTTCAATGACTTACAGGAGTTTGCAAAAACAGCACCGCAACTTTGTTTCACGTCAAACAGTATTCAAGTAAAGCATTAAGTTAAAAAACAGTTATTCAAGTAAAGTTTGAAGGGAGTGGAGCGATAGCTGCGCACCGCATGGATCATTCATGTTGAGTGCAGTCTTCTTCGGGCACTGTAAGTTCATCGAGCCAATCGCCCGGCGCTTAATCAGGGCAAACTGACGCTATTCTTTTCTCTTGCTCGTTTACGTCAGCGACAACCGATTGTGTTTCCTCTCCCGTTTGAATTCTATTTGCAAAAAATCTCAATAAATCGGCTGTACGCCGTAATTCCTTTTCACAGTTTGGGGTTAAGCCCCGCTTGCCGCTGACCTCATCGGGTTGCGGACCAGCATCGTTTGCCTTATCGACCACAGGTGCTTTTTCTTCCACAGCGACAGGTGGCTTATACTCGATAGCTACTGGCGGTTCGCCCGGCTTAGCGAACCAGAGATAGATCAAATTCAAACTAAAGCCGCAGGCAATGGCAATTACAGTCCAGAAAGCGTCTCTTGATATTTGCCGGGTAATTGCTTGGTATAGAATGAAAGCTAAAACGCCTGCCGTCATCACCAGCAATAAAATACGAAGCACATGCATTGATCTAGCCTCCGGCTGAT
>JANWKN010000120.1 GCA_025451355.1 Pseudolabrys sp.
CGACAAAGTGCTTACGTACGACGCTGAAGAGATCGTGTTGGGCGTGCGAAAGCAGCTCCTTCGCCTTTGGTCCGCTCAGCCGATCAACGAGCTGCTCGCGCGGCATCGGCGCGTTGTAAAGCAACGATACCAGCAGCGGTCGCATTTCCTCGCAATAGGTGTGCCATAGCTCCCGGAATGTCTCGGCATCCTGACGCGAGAAACGCGCGAGCGATGCGCAGCTTTTGTCGAGATCCTTGTAGATGACAATGCTAGTGCCATCGCGGAAGACAGCGGCTTGCTGAACCGGCGGCTCGATATAGGAAAAGCCATATCGATGAAGCTCGAGATCCCGCAGCAAAGGACAAAACCCGATGCCCATGTAGAAATTCGCGTGCAGATTGAGCCTGTAGCCCGGGAGAATTCGTTCCTCGGTACTCGAACCCCCGCCGATGCGGCTATTGCGCTCAAGCACCGCAACACGCATACCGGCGCGCGACAAATAAGCGGCAAGAGCGAGGCCGTTGTGGCCTGCTCCGATTACGACACCGTCGAAGTCCGTCATGCTGCTCCGTTAGGCGCTGGCGCTCTTTACCTCAAGACCACGCATGAAACGCTCGCGAATTTGGACCGGATCACGGTCCGTCGTTGCCACCGCCGGTTTGTCGTCGATACGCACGGCAATCAAGCTCGGCCCCTCGCCTTTGAGTGCTGATGTCACCAACCGATCGAAATCCGCTTCGTCGGCAGCCCAGGCGCTGTTCGCGATGCCGGCGCCACGCGCGATCGCGACAAGATCGGCCGCCGGAGCGGCGGTCGGCTGCGAGCCGGTAATCTGATAGATGCCGTTGTCCCAAATAACGATCGTGAGATTCTTCGGCGCGCGCTCCGCAACGGTTGCAAGACAACCAAGCTGCATCAAAAGCGAGCCGTCACCTTCGAGTGCAATAACGTGTCGGCGCGGTTGGGCAATGGCAACGCCAAAGGCGATCGGTATCGCGAGACCCATGCTGCCCAGCATGTAGAAATTCTGCGGACGTTGACCGCTGGCCCACAGGTCGAAATTGGCATTGCCGATGCCGCCAATGACGGCCTCTCCGGCCTTCAGCTGGCCGACGAGCCGCTTGGTCAGTTCGAAACGATTCATGACCTTCGCATTGTGCGCCCGTGTAGCTCCTGAAGATTTTGTGTGGGTCACAGCATCATCCTTCGAACACTTTGCCGCCTGTCAGTAACGGCGAGAGGATGAAAGTAACGGGCGCTTGCGTAGCCACGGCCTGCTTGATCGACCGGTCGACAGTAAAAGCCAGTTCGTCCTGTCGCGTGATCGTGATGTTCTCGACCGCAAGTGAATTGAGGACGGGCCGCACGGTTTTGCACACCAGTGCCTGGCCGAGATTGAACTCACCAAGCGTGCCGCGTTCCGAGACAAATATCAGCGCGGGAATCTGGCAGGGCACGACCAGCGAGGCGAGCGTATTCGGGATTGTGGCGAAGCCGCTTGTCTGCATCAGGACTGCGCCACGCAATCCTCCCATCCAGGCACCGGTTATGATGCCGAGTGCTTCTTCCTCGCGAGCGGCAGCGAAAGTGGTGAAAAACGGGTCGGCGTGAAGGGCTTTGATCAGGGGCGTGAAAACCCGGTCGGGGACGTAGACGATGAGCTTGACGTCATTCGCCTTCAGGGTTGCGAGAATGGTCTCATGCCATGTGCTTGCCCGTGTTTGACTATCTTTCATGTCGGAGAAAACCGGTACACCTGCACTGAAATTCGTGTTGTTCTTGGTCAGGCATTTTGTGGCCATTGCTCGCGTAATCGCAAAAGCTTAGCCTACCAGAAATAATGCCGCTAATCAGAAAATTGCCGAAGCTCATGGGGAGGACGATGAAAAAAACAAACGGACACTTCGCGCCGTCGCGGCGCAGCATCATCAAGGGTGTTGGTGTACTGGCCGCGGGCGTTGCCGCTCCGGCAATCCTGCGCGTGCGTTCGGCCTACGCCGCCTACCCCGACAGGCCGGTAAAAATAGTCGTAGCCAACACGCCAGGCGGACCATCCGATATCGTCGGACGCATCACGGCCGGCGCACTTCAGCAATCAACGGGCAAGACCTTCATCATCGAGAATATCGGCGGCGCGGGCGGTAATATCGGCTTCGGCAACGCCGCGCATGCTGCACCGGATGGTTACACCATCCTGCTCGCGACCAACGCTTGGTCGGTGAATGTCAGTCTATACAACAAGATCCCCTATGATCCGCTCAAAGATTTCGTCGGCGTGAGCGAGCTTGCGACGTCGCCCAATACATTCGTCGTCAAGTCGGATTTGCCGGCCAAGACCATGCAGGAATTTGTCGCGCTGGCGAGAGCCAATCCCGACAAGTTCAACTGCGCGACACCGCCAATCGGAACGACGCCACAGATTCAACTGGAGGTGCTGAAGATCCGCGAAAAATTGCCGAAGCTGGAAAACGTCGTCTACAAGGGCGGCGGTGACGCCATTCAGGCTCTGCTCAGCGGAACCGCGCAACTGAGCTCCGGCTCACTGCCACCGGCCGCACCGCACATCAAGGCCGGAACGATGCGTTGCCTTGCGGTCACCGGTGAAGCCCGCTGGCCGGATCTACCAGACGTCCCGACCATGATCGAAGCCGGTTACAAGGATTTTGTCTTCGCAACCGACACCACTATGCTCGCTCCCGCAAAGACGCCGCCCGAAATTATAAAGTGGCTGGAAGCGGAAACGCTCAAAGTGCTCGCCACTCAGGAAATGAAGGAGAAGTTGTATCAGGCCGGTTTCCAAGTCCGGCCAAAGGGCGCCGACGCGGCCTGGGCCCGCGTGACCAAGGAAATCGATCTGTTCAGGAGTATCATCGATCAGGCCGGGATTCAAAAACTGTAGAACAATTGTCACCAGCTGGAACCCTGCATGCAAATTAAGACAATCGAGCCGATCGCGGTCAGCCTGCCGATGCTCAAGCCCGTTGTCATGGCGGGAGAGGAAGTCCGGCGTGCTGACAATGTTCTGGTGCGGATTGAAACCGACAGTGGCGTTGTCGGCTGGGGCGAAGCCGCCTCTGCTCCGGTCATGACGGGCGACACGCTGGAAAGCATCGTTTCCGCCATACACTATCTGAGTTCAACGCTGCGGAACCGCGATCCTGCCGACATTGCAGGCGCGCTCACCGCGATGGATGGCCGCATGTATGGCAACCATGGCGCCAAGGCCGCGATCGAAATTGCGTTGCTTGATATCGCCGGCCTTTCGACTGCAAAACCGGTTTATGCCTTGCTTGGCGACAAGAAACGGAGCCGCATGCCCCTGCTGGGCGTGATCGGAGGTGGCGACCGTGAGGGCGATCTAAGGGATGCGGAAAAAAAGAAGGCGGCAGGCGTCACCGCGTACAAAATCAAGGTCGGCATTGACACGGCGGAGAACGACGCGGCGCGCACGCGCGAGATTTGCAAGACCCTCGGCAATGGAATGCTCATTTCGGCTGATGCAAACCAGGGCTTCAGCACTGCTCACGCCATCACTTACGTGCATGCCGTACGAGGATCGGGGGTCGATTTCTTCGAGCAGCCGGTTGCAGCGGACGATCTGGATGGGATGGCAGCCGTGGCAGCCGCAACCGAAATCGCGATCGGTGCGGACGAGGGTATTCACTCGTCCGAAGACATCAGGCGTCACCACGAGCGCAAGGCGGCGCGTGGTGTGAGTCTGAAGGCGATTAAATTAGGCGGTCTACGAGCCGTGACCGAGGCCGGAAGACTTTGCGACAGTCTTGGCATGAGCGTGAATATTTCGTGCAAGACTGGCGAATCGAGCGTCGCCTGCGCGGCAGCGCTGCATGTGGCCTCGGTCATCCCCAATATCGCTTGGGGTCTAACCCTCACCCACACCGGAATCGCGGACGACGTTGTGGCCCAACCGCTTCGGACGGCCAAAGGTTTTGTAGATAGCCTCGACCGACCTGGTCTTGGTGTCGATGTCGACGAAGATCGTGTCCGTCGTCATCGCGTGACAGTTGCCGCACGCAACGTGGCTTAGGCCGATGCCAGCCGAGAATTCGGCGCCCCTCCATCGCGGTTGCCGTGCCATTTGGGTTCGTTCTGCCAAAATTATAAGTCGTTTGGATTATATTCCTAGTAATGGCGAGGGTATGCGCTGAAGGTGCTCTCTGTTCTTTTGGCTAGACAGTTGTTTGCCGCAGCAAGCCGCCGGCAATTCTGCGTGTCCACGCGCCTGAGAGAGCATCATGACCACTCGTAAGTTCCCTCCTAATTTAGTCACCACGCCCACAACCGATGTTGTTTCGGAGGCTCCGAAGGCGATTGAAATACCTGAGCATCTCCAAAATCAGTTTTTTTCCATCGTCGCTGGCAGATTTGGACGGGGTAGCTCAGCGAGCCTTCCTTGGGCCGCAGCAATTACTCCTCTTGCCACATTTTCCCAGCTGTAGCGGCGAGCTGCCTCGTTCGCCAGTGTCGACTTAGCGTGCTCACGCTGTGTGGCGTCGAGGGTGAGCCACGCGACCAACTTGTTAGCGATTTCCTGCACAGCTCCAGGCCCGATTTCGAACGAGAGCAGCGGCCGCAATCCGTCGGGCAGCGCAGGAGCCAGCGTTGCAGTGACCTCGGCCATACCTGAGTGACCGGCGGACAACGGCAGCGCGCCACATGCGGCCGCCTCGACCGCCACCATGCCGAAGGCTTCAGGAAAGGTGCTCGGCATCACCTGCGCTTCGCAGGTCGACAGCACGGCCGGCAAGTCGCCGTGCTCAATCCGTCCTGTGAAGTGAATGCGCGCCGCTGCTATAGGGGCCGTCCGCAACCACGCGTCGCTCACGGTCTCCAGGAAGGCGCGCAGGTATCGCAGCTCTCCCGGAGGACCTCCCTCGAGTTCGCGTCCACGGGCTGCGATGTCACGCAAGGTCTGTATGTCCCTGCGGCCTAGAGCCTCAACAAATCGGCCCAACGTCTGCCGATACGTCCCGAACCCGACCACAACGAGCCGGGCCTCCGGAACACGCGCCACCACAAGCGGCCAAGCGGCAAGAAGCAGGTCGACGCCTTTCGAGACAATCAACTTTCCCGCGTAGCTGACGATACGGTCATGGCGCGGATCGAGCTTTCGGAGCGCCTCCGCAGCGCCAGCTTCACCTCCCCAGTCAGCTGTTTCACCAGCTTCGAGCTTGTCCGCAAGCTGCTTCAAAGCGAGGGCCGCTTCTTCTTTTTCGCGAGGCCGAAAGGATTTCACGTCCACTCCCGGCGGTCCGAGTCGCGTCCTCTCGGGCAGCGCGGGCTCATCGCTGAGCACTTCCCACAGGCTTTCGGCCGTGTGACGCGAACCGACCAGCACGCCTGATGCACCGCGAATCCCTTCGAGCGCGTAGGGCAGAAAGCGTTCCTTATGCGGCCGAACAGTGTACTCCAGCGCGCTCCCGTGGATTTTGACCGCATAGGGCGCGCGTCCCTCCAGGCCGCGCGCGAGGATCACGGGGCCCATCACTAAATGATTGGCGAGCGCGATGTCTGGCAACGGCGCGGATCGAATGGCAGTGATATTGGCGTCGAGGTAGTGGCGGAGCGCCGTCTCGTCGATGTCCGGGAACGGCAACGCATCAAAGCCCTCATATTGATCGGCCACGTAGACTGGAAGCAGCCGCCCAATGTCGGGCACGTGGATGGTCACGCCCTTCGGCGGCAGGGCCGTCCGGTCCTGGCAGAACAAGTGCACCTCATGGCCCAATCCAGCCAAAGCGCGCGCCAGGTTGGCATTGTAGATGTTGCTACCAGTGCCGCGCAGCAGGTAGCCATGGAAAATAAGAATCCGCACGGGGTCGCTGCTATTCCTCCGGCGGCTATAGGTCAATAACGAATACCACCGGCGATCTCTGCGGCGATGAATGTCCGCTATTGGCACTTAGCCGACATCGGCTCACGCCAAATCCCGACACGCTCTACTTCATGGGCTTTTACGACACCAAGATCGCGGGGCCAATGGTGATTGAAGTGCCGCCAGCGGGTGATGACGGCTCTCTCAACGGTAACTTCGTCACACTGTGGCAGGCTGCCCTTGAAGATGCTGGACTGCTCGGTGTCGACAAGGGATTGGGCGTCAAGTTCGTGACCACGCCGCCGGGTTACACCGGCAAGGTTCCGGACGGGTTCGAGCAACTGTCCACTGACACCTTCACCGGCTAACCTTGTGCGCTCAAACCTCAAGAGCCATGCCGACGCGGATGTGCAGAAATCGATCGCTTACGGGAAGAAGGTCAAGTTCTATCCGCTGTCGCAGATCGGAAATCCACCGGCGACCGTCTTCACCGACGTGAAGGATGCGACGTTTGCTTCGACCATCAAGTATGACCTGAGCTTCTTCACCTTGCTCGACAGGTTGGTTCAAACTGAGCCGTGGATCGATCGCGACCGCGCGATGATTGACCAGCTTCGGTCGATCGGCATTGAAAAGGGCAAGCCCTCGGGCGCGCCCTGGGGAAGTTTTTTTTCAGCCCACTTAAGAAATAATTAACTCAATTTAAGGAATCATTAATTCGATGGATCGAGTCATTCAGTAATTGCGAGGTGGCTCATGAAAACCGACACCGAAAACAACAGTTCGTCGCATGAATGGTATGTTGTCGAAATCGATGGAAGAATTGAATCAAGGCACGGAGTTTATTTTGAAGCATTGAAAGAAGGCATGGAATTGAAGCAGAAGTTTCCGCTTAGCTTTATAAAGATACACGACGCAGACGAGGCGTCGGTACGCTCATAACAATCGCTCAATCGCCACGTCATGTCCGGGTTGTCAAAAAAGCAGACATGACCCTCACGTGCGGATAATGCCCGCCTTACCTCCAAAGCAAACATTGACGACAAAACTGATGTCTGCTTTGTGCCAATAGCGGACATTTCACTCGCTTACCTTTTCGGTGCGCCGGAGATCCTGACGAAGGCGCTCGTAGGCATCGAAAACAGTATCTTTGCCATACTTTCGC
>JANWKN010000121.1 GCA_025451355.1 Pseudolabrys sp.
ATCGACACCGCGAACAATCCGAGCAGCCAGAATGGCGCGGCGGCACCGGTCGGAGGCGTGCCCCAAGAGTCCGCAATCGAGAGCGGAAGGGTAAGGGCAGCAACAATTAGCAGAGCAATATGGACGACGATGGGGACGTAACGGTTCCGCGAACTCATCAAAAGGTGCGCGTAGGCATAGCCCACAAGCAACATTGACTGAAAGAAAACCAACGCTACCGACCACACGGATGGCGAGCCACCTAGCCGCGGCAGCACCATGCGCGTGAACATTGGTTGGACGCCAAAAAGCAACAACGCGCTCAAAAACACTGCGGCGACGTAAACGCCGAGGATGAGCGCATGGCCGCTCGCTTTCGAACCTCGTCCTGAAGCTTTCGTCACGGCCTTGATGGGGGCGGCGGCGATGGCCGAGTGCTGGGGAGCGCTCGCATTTCGCAGCCAGTTGTATAGATTTCCATTTCTCGCCGCACCTCAATTCGGGAGAAGACCGTGGGCATTGTCGCCTGGATCATCGTCGGATTGCTTGCCGGCTGGCTTGCCACGCAAATTCTCGGCGGGCATGGAGGGTTATTGTACAATCTCGCGGTGGGGCTTGTGGGCGCCATCGTTGGTGGCTTCCTTTTTGAAAAGCTTCGATTGGAAGTCGTGCCGGATTTCTGGGGGAATCTGATTACCGCCACCATCGGCGCCATCGTATTTCTTCTGATCTGGCGGGCGATCCGAAAAGCGTAATTGCGCGACCTTGCGGGGACGCACCCGCAGCCGTAAGTAGAAGCCATGGCGGTCGTCCTCGATCTCGTGAACAACCCGCGGCCGCGCCACCCCGAAAAGGCGCACAAGCCGGATTCACCTGTTTCGCCGAAGCCCGACTGGATTCGCGTCAAGGCGCCGGTCTCGCCCGGCTATTTCGCCACGCAAAAGCTGATGCGCGAAAACGGTCTGCACACCGTGTGTGAAGAGGCGGGCTGCCCGAATATCGGCGAATGCTGGGAGAAAAAGCACGCGACGTTCATGATCATGGGCGACACTTGCACGCGCGCGTGTGCCTTCTGCAATGTCAAAACCGGGCTTCCCGGCGCGCTCGATCCAAATGAACCGGCGCGCGTTGCTGATGCAACGGCGAAGCTTGGCCTCGCCCACATTGTCGTCACCTCGGTGGATCGCGACGATCTCGCCGACGGCGGAGCGGGACACTTTGCTGAGACCATTCGGGCCATCCGTGCGCGCTGCCCACAGACCACCATTGAAGTTCTGACTCCGGATTTTCTCCGCAAGGACGGCGCGCTTGAGGCGGTCGTTGAGGCTCGACCCGATGTGTTCAATCACAATTTGGAAACGGTACCTTCGCTCTATCTGACGGTGCGCCCCGGCGCTCGGTATTTTCACTCTTTGCGACTTTTGCAGCGGGTGAAGGAGCTTGATCCGACGATGTTCACCAAATCGGGAATCATGGTCGGTCTGGGTGAGGAGCGGAACGAGGTCCTGCAGGTCATGGATGATCTTCGCTCGGCCCAAGTCGATTTCCTTACCGTCGGGCAATATCTCCAGCCCACGCGCAAACATCATGAAGTCAAACGTTTCGTGCCGCCGGACGAGTTCAAGAGCGTTGAGGCAATTGCTTACAGCAAGGGCTTCCTGATGGTTGCCGCTTCGCCCTTAACCCGTTCATCGCATCATGCCGGCGATGACTTTGCGCGACTGAAAGCCGCGCGGGCCGCTCGTTAAGAGCTCAATGCCTCAATTCTCAACGAAGCGACGCGTCCGTCACGCTGCTACCGACATGTTCGATCTGGTGGCGGACGTCGAAAAGTACCCGCAATTCGTCCCGTTATGCAGCGCGCTTACAGTCAAGACCCGTGCGGAGAAAGATGGACGTACGGTCCTGGTCGCGGACATGACCGTTGCCTACAAGGTCATTCGTGAAACATTCACAAGCCGCGTCACACTGGACCGGCAAAGCCTGACGATTTTGGTCGAATATCTGGACGGTCCGTTCAAGCGGATGCAGAATCGTTGGACCTTTTATTCGGTCGAAACCAAGGTCTGCGACGTTGAATTCTTTATAGACTACGAATTCAGAAGCCGGACACTTGCGATGCTGATGGGGGCAATGTTCGACGCGGCCTTCCGGCGTTTTGCCGTTGCCTTCGAGCAGAGGGCGGATGAGATATACGGCCGCTAGCTTTTTCCGCCTTGCGGGCGAGGCTCTTCCTTTTCGGCCAACTCCTGAAGCATAGCCAGTGCCTGCAGAACGCATTCTCGCCGCACATTGGCGCGGCCGATGTCGCCATATTTGCGATAGTGGGCGATTACGCGGCCGCTGCGTGATGCTGCGCAGAAATAGACAAGTCCAATAGGTTTTCCGCGAACCGCGCCCGTCGGTCCTGCGATTCCGGTTATCGAGATCGCAAGATCGACTGACGCGTGCGCCAGAGCGCCTTTGGCCATTTCCTCGGCACACGCGGTGCTCACCGCGCCGTAGACGTCGATGGTTGCCGGCGTTACTCCGAGCATTTGCTGCTTGGCTTCGTTTGAATAGGTCACAAAGCCGCGGTCGAGGACCAGTGAAGACCCAGGAATTTCACTGAGGGCTGCGGCCACCAGACCGCCGGTGCAGGACTCGGCTGTCGCCAGCGTGAGCTTTTTCGATTTGCAGAGATTGAGCACGGTCTCAGCTGCGACAAGCAATTCTTTGTCCGCCATGTATCAGCCCCACGGGAGCCGGACAGTTGCAGTCGCGTAGGCCACAATACCTTCGCCACGGCCGGTGAAACCGAGCTTTTCGCTTGTTGTCGCCTTCACTGCAACACGCCCTACGTCAATGCCCGCGATCCTGGCGATGTTCGCCCGCATGGCGTCGCGATGGGTGGATATGCGTGGAAACTCGCAAACAATCGTGAGATCGAGATGCGCGATAAGGCCACCCCGTGCACGCACCCGATCGGCCGCGAAAGCAAGAAAGCGATCGGAAGATGCTCCGCGCCATTGCGGATCGCTCGGTGGAAAGTGTGCGCCAATGTCGCCGTCGGCGAGCGCACCAAGGATCGCATCGGTCAGCGCGTGAAGCGCAACGTCGGCGTCCGAATGTCCGGTGAGAGCGTTGTCGCAGGGAATTCGAATGCCGCCTAAAGTGACGTGATCTCCTGGTCCGAAAGCGTGCACGTCGAAGCCTGAGCCCGTGCGCACATCACCAAACGAAGCCGCCTGCATGGCCTCAGCGCGCACGAAATCGTCCGGCGTCGTGAGCTTGATGTTTCCAGGCTCTCCTTCAAATACGCTGACTTTCATTCCGGCCCATTCTGCGAGCGCCGCATCGTCGGTGAAATCATCGCGACCCTGCGTTGCGGCGCGCCGATGTGCTTCAAGCAGGGGAGGAAAAGCAAATGCCTGCGGCGTTTGTACCAGCCTAAGGGCATTGCGATCGAGGGTCGCTTCAATAGTTCCAGTCTGGTTGACGCGTTTGACCGTGTCTGTCACCGGCAGCGCCGGGATTGCTGCACCCGTTTGCGCGGCCGCCTCAATCGCCCGCGCAATCAGATCCGCGCTGGCAAATGGCCTGGCCGCGTCATGGACCAGCACGATGTCAGGTTTTCGCGGTTCCAACGCTTCGAGACCCGCCCGTACCGATGCCTGGCGGGTGGCACCGCCCGAAACAGGCGCGAGCACATCCATACCGTCAGTTAGCGATCGTACGAGCGTGAGGTCGTCGGGCCGTATCACGGGTTGTACGAGGGAGACCGCGGGAACGCCGGCGAAGGCGGACAGGGCGCGTTGGAGCAGGGTGTCGCCCCAGATACGACGGAATTGCTTGGGTAAATCGCCGCCCGCCCGTACGCCCTGACCGGCCGCCACTACGATGGCTGCGACATGCGCCATTTGCTGCTCCTTGATACGACTCTGCTTTAGCGCTTTCCGAGCGGGGCGGAAACGCGGTAACCCACCACCCACCATGAACAGTTTTTTTGCATTGCAGCACTTGCGCTGCAAAGCAAAATGGCTAATCTGTGAGCAATAAAAGGGACAGCCTAAATGGTAGGCAAGAAGGCTCCGGCACAGGAAGTGGACTATTTGCTTGGCGATCCGCTCGCCGTTGGGCCGGTTGTGCTCCCAAATCGCGTCGTTTTGGCCCCAATGTCTGGCATTACCGACGCACCTTTCCGCCGTCTAGCGGAAAGGCTCGGGGCAGGATTGGTGATTTCAGAAATGACCGCGTGCGCGGGCTTGGCGCGAGGGGAGCGCGAGGCGAGCGTTCGCAGTGAGGGGTCCGGCATAGGTATCCACGTGGTGCAGCTTGCCGGTTGCGAACCCCGTTGGATGGCCGAAGGCGCCCGTATTGCCGAGGCGCAGGGCGCCGACATCATCGATATCAATATGGGCTGCCCTTCAAAGCAGGTGACGAATGGTGCTGCGGGTTCTGCACTGATGCGCGACCTCGATCGTGCCATGAGTCTGATCGAGGCAACGGTGAATGCCGTTCAGGTGCCGGTTACGCTGAAGATGCGGCTTGGTTGGGACACATCCACCGTCAACGCGCCCGGGCTTGCGGAGCGCGCCGAAGCCGCCGGCATCAAGCTCATCACAGTTCACGGCCGCACCCGGTGTCAGTTCTTTGACGGACGAGCCGACTGGCGCGCGGTGCGAAAAGTCAAAAAAGTTGTTTCGATTCCCGTCGTTGTAAATGGCGACATCCATTCCAGCGCTGATGCTGTTCAGGCCCTGGTCGATTCCGGCGCTGACGCGGTCATGATCGGCCGCGCTGTTCAAGGGCGTCCATGGTTACCCGGTCAGATCGCGCGGCACTTCACAACCGGCGCATGCGCCGACACGCCGCCGCTCAACGACCAATTCAATCTGATTGCTGTGCTCTATGAGGAAATGCTGCGTCACCATGGACTGGCCATCGGCCGTCGTCACGCCCGCAAACATCTCGGTTGGGCGCTCAACTCGGCAGCCGTCACGGCCAATGTGCCCGCCGAACTGCTCAAGCATCATCGCGGCCGTGTACTGACCGCCGACGAGCCAGGACGCGCGCGCCAGATGTTGGCGAAAGCTTTCGACGATTTCGGTCGGAGGGCTGCGGCATGACACGGGCGCAAGCGATTTCCGCAATCGTCAATACAGCGGCCGATGCGATGCTGCATGCGCTTCCGCATCCGGTCATCATGGTGTCACCCGACGGAAAGATCGCCGACGCCAACGTGGCCGCCGAACAATTTTTTGATGCATCAACGTCGCTGCTGCGCCGACACTCGCTACGCGAGCTGGTGCCATTTGGTTCGCCTTTGCTCACGTTGGTTGACCAGGTGAGACATCGCGGTGCGGCGGTCAACGAATACAAGGTCGATCTGGCCACACCACGAAACCCCGGCGAGCGGCTAGTCGATCTATACGTGGGGCCTCTTCCCGAATATCCGGAACATGTCATCGTCATGCTGCAGGAGCGTACGATCGCCGACAAAATGGATCGGCAGCTCACGCATCGCGGCGCGGCGCGTTCGGTTATCGCATTGGCGGCCATGCTCGCCCACGAAATCAAGAATCCGCTGTCGGGCATTCGCGGTGCAGCGCAACTGCTCGAGCAATCCGCTGCCGACGACGATCGGCCGCTGACCAAGCTCATCTGCGACGAAACAGACCGGATCGTAAAGCTTGTCGACCGCATGGAAGTCTTCGCGGACGAGCGGCCGATCGACAGGGAGCCGGTGAATATTCACGTGATCCTGGATCACGTGAAGCGGCTTGCACAGTCCGGCTTTGCCCGGCACATCAAGTTCGCCGAGGAATACGACCCCTCGCTGCCACCGGTCCTTGCCAATCGCGATCAGCTCGTCCAGGTGTTTCTTAACCTGCTCAAGAATGCCGCCGAAGCCATTGGCGAGGGGGCAAGCGACGGGGAAATTCAGCTCACCACGGCGTTTCGCCCGGGTGTGCGCCTATCTGTCCCTGGCAGCAAAACACGCGTTTCCCTGCCTCTGGAGTTCTGCGTGAAAGACAACGGGCCGGGCGTCCCAGAAGATTTGATGCCGCATCTGTTTGATCCCTTCGTCACGACAAAGCAGAGCGGCAGCGGCCTTGGTCTCGCTTTGGTCGCCAAGATTGTGGGCGACCATGGCGGCATCATCGAGTGTGAATCGCAGCCGGGGCGGACAGTCTTTCGTGTGCTTATGCCCATCTATAGCGGCGACGGAAATGTCACCAACATCGCATCGCCGGTTCCCAATCCGTGAGATTAGATATGCCGACTGGAAGCATTTTGGTTGCCGACGATGACGCAGCGATCCGCACAGTGCTCAATCAAGCGCTTTCGCGTGCCGGATACGAAGTGCGGTCGACCGGCAATGCCGCAACACTTTGGCGTTGGATTACGCAAGGCGACGGCGATCTGGTCATCACCGACGTCGTCATGCCGGATGAGAATGCGTTCGATCTGATTCCGCGTATTCGCAAGGCACGCCCCGACCTTCCGATCGTCGTCATGAGCGCGCAGAATACTTTCATGACCGCAATCCGCGCGTCGGAAAGGGGCGCCTATGAATATCTGCCGAAGCCTTTCGACCTTAAGGAACTGATTGGCATTGTCGGCCGGGCGCTGTCGGAACCGAAAGAGCCGCGCGCGGCAATTCCGAAAAGCGACGAGTTTGAAGGAATCCCGCTAGTCGGAAGATCGCCGGCCATGCAGGAAATCTACCGTGTGCTCGCGCGGCTGATGCAAACCGACCTGACCGTGATGATCTCGGGCGAGTCCGGAACGGGCAAGGAATTGGTCGCGCGCGCTTTGCACGACTATGGGAAACGCCGTGCCAGTGGTTTTGTCGCCATAAACATGGCAGCAATCCCGCGCGACCTGATCGAATCCGAACTCTTCGGACACGAGAAGGGCGCCTTCACCGGCGCTAACAGTCGCAGCGCAGGCCGATTCGAGCAGGCGGAAAGCGGGACGCTTTTTCTCGACGAAATCGGCGACATGCCCATGGAGGCCCAGACGCGCTTGCTGCGCGTGCTGCAACAGGGCGAGTACACGACCGTTGGTGGCCGCACGCCCATCAAGAGCGACGTCCGGATCATCGCCGCAACAAACAAGGATCTTCGGCTGCTGATTCAGCAGGGCCTGTTCCGTGAAGATCTATTTTTCCGGTTGAACGTCGTTCCTCTGCGACTGCCGCCGCTTCGCGAACGTACCGAAGATATTCCCGACCTCATTCGGCACTTCTTCGCGCAGGCTCAGCGCGAAGGTCTGCCGCCGAAGCAGATCGATCAGGCCGGGCTCGATCGCCTCAGGCGGCATCGCTGGCCCGGCAATGTTCGCGAACTTGAAAATCTGGCGCGCCGGTTGGCGGCGCTTTACCCGCAGGAGACGATCACCGGCGCAGTGATCGATGCGGAACTGTCGCAGCCCGCACTTCCTGTCGGCAGCGAGGAGCCACGGGGAGATGAAAATCTCAGCGGCGCGGTCGAACGGCACCTCGCGGCCTATTTTACGGGCTTCGAGGACGGCTTGCCGCCAGCCGGGCTTTATCACCGTATTCTGCGCGAAATCGAGTACCCGCTGCTGACGGCCGCGCTGGCAGCCACCCGCGGAAATCAGATCCGGGCGGCCGATCTCCTGGGTCTCAACCGCAACACTTTGCGGAAGAAAATCCGCGATCTCGACATCCAGGTGTTTCGCGGGGGCAGCTGAAAAGGCCAGCAATATGGTCTTTGCGCCGCGGATTTGTCGCAATTCGGCAACATTGTTGTATAAAAGCATCAGTCCCGGGGAGGGCCTGAGCCCTTTGGCGTCCTTGTCCAAATAGGGCGGTTGCTCCCCGTGCGTTTCCGCCGGGGGTTTATGACCGTCGAACAAGCTGCCACCGCCGAGGCAACAATTGGCGCCGCTCCAGCGAAGCCGAGCGAGTCGCGCACTGTTGGACCGGTGGTCGTAGGCTTGGCTCTGCTTTCCGCCTTCATCACCTTCATCGTCCTGGCCGACCTGACGCCAATCTCACCCACGCACAACGTGGTGGTGACGCTGTTGCTCGTAAATGCGGTGACGGTGCTGCTACTGCTCAGCATCATTCTGCGCGAGGTATGGCAAGTGGTGCAGGCGCGGCGCAGCGGACGTGCCGCCGCGCGCCTGCATGTCCGTATCGTCGGGTTGTTCTCCGTTATCGCCGCCGTGCCGGCGATCCTCGTTGCAATTGTTGCGAGCGTCACACTCGATCGGGGCCTTGATCGACTGTTTTCCACACGGACACGCTCTGCGGTCGAAAACTCGCTCATCGTCGCGGAAGCCTACCTGCGCGACCATGCGCAGTTCGTGCGCTCGGATATCATGATCATCGCGTTCGAGATCACGCGCAGCAAAACGGTTTTTGAACAGGACCCGGACAAGCTTCGTCAATTTCTGACCTTCCAGGCGGCGGCCCGCGGCTTGGGCGCCGCGATCGTCATCGACAAAGATCTCAAGGTCATTGCGCGTGCGAACGTTAATATCAATCAGACGTTCGCGTTACCGCCGCGCGATGCGCTGGCTCACATCACCGCCAAGGAGCCGCAAATCGTCTTGTTGCCGGACGCCAACTATGTTGCGGCAATCATCAAGCTCGAACAATTCGACGACACTTACCTTTACGTGACGCGGCTCCTCGATCCGCGGGTCGTACCTCAATTGCAGGCAACTCGTGCAAGCGTCACCGAATACGCCGCACTCGAGGCACGTCGTATCGGTGTGCAGGTCGCCTTCGCCTTGATGTACACCGTGATCGCCCTGATCGTATTACTCTCAGCGGTCTGGATCGGGTTTAACTTCGCCAATCGGCTTGTGGCGCCGATCCGCCGGCTCATCGGCGCGGCCAACGCCGTTTCAACCGGAAATCTGTACGTGCGTGTTCCGGTTCGGCAGGCGGAAGGCGATCTCGCGCATCTCGGCGAAACCTTCAACCGTATGATCCAGGAATTGCGTACACAGCGCGACGACATCGTGCATGCACGCGACGTCATGGACAGCCGCCGGCGTTTTACGGAAGCCGTGCTCTCTGGGGCCAGCGCGGGCGTCATCGGCGTCGACAGCAAGGGCAATGTGAGCATTCTGAACCGGTCGGCCGAGAAGCTGATCGGGCGAACGGAAAGCGAGGCACTCGGGCAGCCGTTGACCGAAGTGCTGCCCGAACTCGTGGGGACGATGGCGGCGGTTCAGTCCGGCGCATCCCCGCAGGATCAGATCACCATCAGCCGAAACAATCGCGAACGCAATTTATCGGTGCGCGTTACAAGCGAGCAGTCAGCGGATTCCGACCGCGGCTATGTGGTGACGCTCGATGATATCACCGAGTTGGTTGCCGCCCAACGCACCTCAGCATGGGCCGACGTCGCGCGCCGTATCGCGCACGAAATCAAGAATCCCCTGACACCTATTCAATTGTCGGCCGAACGCCTGCGTCGCAAGTACGGAAAGATGATCAATGAAGATCACGGCGTGTTCGAACAGTGCACTGACACCATCGTCCGGCAGGTCGACGATATAAGGCGGATGGTCGATGAGTTCTCGCATTTCGCCCGCATGCCGAAACCGGTGCTCGCGGCCGAGAACATGGCCGATACGGTACGGCAAGCGGTGTTTTTGATGCGCGTCGGCAACTCGGAAATCGACATCAATGCCGACATCAGCGAAGACCCGATGCCGGCGCGATTTGACCGACGTCTGATTTCACAGACGCTGACCAATACGATCAAGAATGCGACTGAGGCGATTGCAGCGGTCCCGTCTGAAGAACTCGGCAAAGGCGTGATTCAGGTCAATGTCGCGCGGGAGGGCGACGATATCGTGATTGATATCATCGACAACGGCATCGGCCTGCCGAAAGAAAATCGCAACCGACTGCTCGAACCCTATGTGACGACCCGCGAAAAGGGCACCGGTCTTGGCCTTGCCATCGTAGGACGCATTGTTGAGGAACACGGCGGCACGATTGAACTGCGTGACGCCGCCGAGAAGATTCCCGGCCAGCGGGGCGCCTGGGTTCGCATGCGAATTGCCGCCGCCGGCAAAGCCGAGACGACCGAGCCAGAAAAACCAAAGATTGTAAACGAGTAGCACCATGGCCGCCGAAATCTTGATAGTCGACGACGAGGCCGACATCCGCGATTTGGTTGCCGGCATCCTGCAGGACGAGGGCTACACCACGCGCACTGCGCGCAACAGCGATGATGCTTTGTCCGCGATCGCAACGCGCCGGCCGAACCTCGTCTTTCTGGACATCTGGTTACAAGGCAGCAAGCTCGACGGGCTGCAATTGCTTGACAGCGTCAAGCAGGAACATACCGAGCTTCCAGTCGTCATGATTTCGGGCCACGGCAACATCGAGACCGCGGTCGCCGCCATCAAGCATGGCGCATACGATTTCATTGAAAAGCCGTTCAAGGCGGACCGGCTGGTTCTCGTCGCGGACCGCGCGTTAGAAAATTCCCGGCTCAAGCGTGAGGTCAAGCAGCTCAAGCAGCTGTCGCCGCAACCATCCACCCTTGTCGGTCGCTCGGCGATGGTCGGGCAGTTACGCCAGGCGATCGAACGCGTGGCGCCAACGAACAGCCGCGTTCTGGTCGTGGGACCGTCAGGAGCGGGCAAGGAGCTCGCGGCACGAACGCTCCATCAGCTATCCGGTCGGGTAAATGGGCCCTTTGTCGTGATCAACGCCGCAGCGATCACACCGGAACGCATGGAAATCGAACTTTTCGGTGTCGACCAGTCCAACGGCTCGGAAGGGCGCAAGCCAGGCGCGCTCGAAGAGGCGCACGGAGGCACGTTGTTCATCGACGACATTGCTGATCTGCCGCGCGAGACGCAGAATAAGATTCTGCGCGTGCTGGTCGATCAAACATTCCAGCGTGTAGGCGGAAGCGCCAAGATCGCGGTCGATGTGCGCATCGTATCATCGACGGCGCGCAATCTCGAGGCGCTGATCACCGAAGGCAAGTTTCGCGAAGATCTCTATCATCGGCTTGCAGTTGTTCCGATCCGTGTGCCCCCTCTGGCCGAGCGGCGCGAGGATATTCCCGACCTCGTAGACTATTTTATGGACCAGATTTCCCAAGCGACGGGATTGCCGAAGCGGCGCATCGGCGAGGACGCAATGGCGGTACTGCAATCGCACAATTGGCCGGGCAATGTCAGGCAGCTGCGTAATAACATTGAGCGATTGATGATTCTCGCGGGCGGAGACCCAGAGGCGGTGATGAATGCAAGCATGTTGCCGCCCGATGTCGGCTCGATGGTGCCAAACATGCCGAACGGGAATGGCGGCGAACATCTGATGGGCCTGCCTCTGCGTGACGCGCGAGAGGTGTTCGAACGTGAGTACCTGGTCGCACAGATCAGTCGCTTTGGCGGCAATATTTCACGCACGGCCGAATTTGTTGGCATGGAGCGCTCGGCATTGCATCGCAAACTCAAGGCCCTCGGAATCGACTAGCAATCAATGTCACGCATCGCATACGTCAATGGTCGGTATTTGCCGCGCGAGGCCGCCAAGGTGGCGGTTGAGGATCGCGGATACCAATTTGCCGACGGCGTCTATGAAGTCTGCGAGGTGAGGGGAGGCCGCCTCGTTGACGAACGTCGTCACATGGCCCGGCTCGACCGCTCGCTTGGGGAACTGCGCATTGTCCGTCCCATGTCGAATGCTGCACTGGCGATCGTGTTGCGCGAAACGATCCGCCGCAACCGAGTGCGCGATGGCATCGTCTATGTTCAGGTTACCCGCGGCGTGGCGAGACGGGATTTTACTTTTCCCGTGGCCGGCACACGACCATCTCTTGTGGTTACCGCGCGCAACAGCGATCAGCGGTCCCTTGAGGACATTGCGGCCGAGGGAATAGCGGTTGTTACGGTGCCTGACATCCGCTGGAAGCGCGTTGACATCAAATCGGTCGCCTTGTTGCCAAACGTATTGGCAAAGCAGGCAGCGCGGGAGCGCGGCGCACGCGAGGCCTGGCTTGTCGATAGTCAGGGCTGCATCACCGAGGGCGGATCATCGAACGCCTGGATTGTCAGCCGGGACGGCAAACTGATCACACATCCGCTCGGCAACGACATCCTGCCTGGTATCACGCGATCGGTCGTGATCGACACAATCAAGGCACAGGGCCTTCCGTTCGAGGAACGGACCTTCACCGTCGAGGAGGCCTATGCCGCGCGGGAGGCCTTCATCACGTCGGCCAGCCAGACTGTTTTGCCGGTGGTAAGCATCGATGGCCGCCCGGTCGGCAATGGCGCGCCGGGGCTGATTGCGTCAGGGTTGCGGCGCGACTATCACGACCACGCCGAGATCAGTGACTAACCGCCGGCCTCGCTGCCATCATTCGCGATTTGCCGCCCTTACCCTTCCGGAAAATGGGGAAAATAGCCTTTTATTCAAATACTTGATGGGGTCTCTCTGAACTTATGCTTGCACCCGGAGAGCACCTGCAATCTAATAGTGGCTCCCGGGCCTCGTTTTGCGAGGGGTAAAGCGGCGCATGCGTTTCACTCGCATGCGGAAGGACTTGGGCAAAGAAGGTCTCGCGCGCTAGACGCGAGCAAAAAATGGAAAACGGCAAATGGCAGCCGATCGTGCGCAAAATCTGCAAGACACCTTCCTAAATCACGTCCGCAAAAGCAAAATCCCGCTCACCATTTTTCTGGTGAATGGCGTCAAATTGCAGGGTGTGGTGACTTGGTTCGACAATTTCTGCGTGCTGTTGCGACGGGATGGACATTCCCAGCTCGTCTACAAGCATGCAATTTCGACCATCATGCCGGGTCATCCCATCCAACTCTTCGAAGGGGCTGACGAGCCACCGGCGGGAGACAAGGTCTGATTGGAAGTACGTCGTCGTAATCAACGCGCCGATCTGCTGAGCCCGACCACATCGGGTGTCGAGACCGGCCGGGCGATCGTTATTGAGCCATGGCTCAAGAGACCACCCCTCAGGGGTGCAATACGTTCGTCTTCCCATGAGCGTACGCCGGAAGCGCGCCTTGGCGAGGCCGTCGGTCTTGCGCGCGCCATCGACCTGACCGTGGTCGAGGCGGGGCTGGTCACACTCAACGAAATTCGGCCTGCGACCTATATCGGCAAAGGCAAAGTCGACGAGATTGCCGGACTTGCAAAGAGCTTGTCGGCCTCGGTCGTGGTCATGGACTGTCCGGTCTCGCCGGTTCAGCAACGCAATCTTGAGAAGGCCTGGAGCACCAAAGTCATCGACCGTACCGGCCTGATCCTCGAGATATTCGGGCGGCGCGCGCGTACGCGCGAGGGCGCTTTGCAGGTCGAACTGGCGCATCTCACCTACCAGAAAAGCCGCCTGGTTCGCTCGTGGACACATCTTGAGCGACAGCGCGGCGGATTTGGTTTTCTCGGCGGCCCGGGTGAGACGCAAATTGAAGCGGATCGGCGCGTCATCGAGGAACGCATAGCGCGCATCGAATCCGAACTGGACAAGGTAAAGCGCACCCGGAAGCTGCATCGCGACAGCCGTAAACGCGTGCCTTATCCGATCATTGCGCTCGTCGGATACACCAATGCCGGCAAATCAACCCTTTTCAACCGGATGACGGCGGCAAGCGTGCTTTCGGCAGACATGCTGTTTGCTACCCTGGATCCGACTTTGCGCGCCGTCCAACTCCCGTACGGCGCTCGCGTCATTCTTTCGGATACGGTCGGGTTCATCTCCGATCTGCCGACCATGCTGGTAGCAGCCTTCCGCGCCACCCTTGAAGAAGTGATCGAAGCGGATGTGATTTTGCACGTACGCGATATCTCCCACGATGACTCGGGAGCGCAGTCTCATGACGTGGGAAAAGTTCTCGGCGAACTCGGCATTGAATCCAGCGATCCAAGATTGCTCGAGGTGTGGAACAAGATCGATTCACTGAACTCGGACCAGCGCCTGCGAGTTTCCAATTTGGCCGAACGCCAGCAGGACCGAAGCTACCCGCTTCTTGTGTCAGCATTGAACGGTGAGGGGGTCGAGCGTCTGCTTGCCGCGATCGAAACACGTCTTGGCGAAGCGCGGCAGACTCTTCAGTTATCGATCGATCCTTCAGACGGCGCAGGTCTTAGTTGGCTCTATCGCCATTCGGAAGTCTTGTCGCGTCAGATGCGAGATGATGGGCGCTTGGAGGTCAGTGTCCGCGCTGACGCGAAGAACGCAGAAATGGTGAAGCACAAATATCCGGGAACGACGGAGGTGAAGCCGCCGATCTAAATCCGGAGAAAAAAGGGGCAGGGACAATGGCAAGCAAATCATTCTCAGGCCGCGATGTCAGGCGCGTCGCTATCGCGAGTCTCATCAGGGCCACCGCATCGCGGGCGACCGCATAGGGCCGTCGTCTATCCACGATCGGAGGCGGCCCTCTCGGCCGCCTTCGCCTTGTTCCACAACTCATCCATCTCGACCAGGGTCGCGCTTTGCGGCGTCTTGCCTCGTTGGGCAAGCGCAAGTTCGATCGCTGCGAAACGGCGCTCGAATTTGAGATTGGTTTCACGCAGCACAGTTTCAGGGTCGGCGTCGACGTGGCGGGCAAGATTGACGAGCGCGAACAGCAGGTCGCCTACTTCGGCCGCCATCCGGCCTTTGTCGTTGCGATCGAGCTCTGCTTCGATCTCGTCCGCCTCCTCGCGAATCTTGGCAAGGACAGCGCGCGGATCGTTCCAGTCGAAGCCGACGCGCCCGGCCTCGTTCTGCAGCTTCAGGGCACGAGTTAACGCGGGCAGGGCAACCGGGACCCCGGCCAAGGCCCCGCTCGGCACTTTTTCGCCGCGGTCGGACTTCTCCTGGGCTTTGATGCGCTCCCATAAGCCTTCGACCGCCTTGGCGGTCTTGCCTTCGGCGTCGGCAAACACGTGCGGATGGCGGCGCACCAGTTTAGTGGTGATCGTTTCCACGACGTCGGCAAAATCGAAGGCGCCTTGCTCTTGCGCCATCCGGGCGTGGAAAACGACCTGCAGCAGCAGATCCCCAAGCTCGTCCTTCAACCCGGCAAGATCATCACGAGCGATGGCATCGGCGACCTCATAGGCTTCTTCGAGCGTATAGGGAGCGATGGTGCGGAAATTCTGTTCCAGGTCCCACGGGCATCCGGAGCCGGGCGTGCGCAGCGCCGCCATGATCTCTATCAAGCGGGAAATGTCGCGGGAGGGCTTCACAGGAGAGCGGTGTGCGGCTGCGTTCGGTGACTGGGCTGCGCGACCGTAGCAAAGCCTGGCTG
>JANWKN010000122.1 GCA_025451355.1 Pseudolabrys sp.
CTTGATGCGAAGCTGCGCGACCTGACCAAGATCCGCGCTTCGCAAATCAACGGTTGCGCCTATTGCCTCGCTATGCACACGCGCGACGCGCGCAAGCTCGGCGAAACCGACGAGCGCGTGCACCTGCTGAACGCCTGGCGCGAGGCCCCGGTTTACAGCGAACGCGAGCGCGCGGCGTTGGGCTGGATCGAAGCCATCACATTGGTAACGCAGGGCCATGTGCCGGATGAGGCATTTGAGGCCGTGCGTCAGCAATTTTCGGAGAAGGAGATCGTTGACCTCACTGCCGCCGCGATTGCCATCAATAGGTGGAACAGGATCGCGATTGCGTTTCGTGGCCCGCCGCAGGTCGAGAACGAGAAGGCGGCCGCCTAGGCGCGATCAAGCCGCGTGAGTGTGGGGAAAGCGTCGCTGGAGCCCTCCGCGCGGATGCCAAGGGCAGCGCAATACCTCGTACGTAAAAAAATAATTAACGCATCAGGGAGGCGGGATGGAACAATCGACAGAAAACTCTGCATTTGCGGGCTTTTTCGCCATGTCTCAAATTGGCACTGAAGGCGTCGCGGTACGTTACTACCGAGACTAATGGAACTAATATGGTAGTGTTTGAAACGTCTCAGCATTCCCGGCAGTGCCAAAGCATCACTGACCGTAAAGGCAGTACAAAAAACCTAACGAAATGTAGCGAGTAAGAGGCGATCATGAGTGGCCCAACCCGTGACGACGAGTCCCCCGACTATAGTAGGTTTGCTCCCAAGCGGTTTCGCGAGCAGCCCCCGGCCTCGACCGAACGTCCATACGTTCCTTCGGCCCCCACAGTCCCAGCGCCCAGGACACCCAGTACGGAGAGGCGCGCCGCCTCCGATTTTCCATCCTGGCCTGAGCCTGTGCCGGAGCCGCCGCCCCCACCCCATCGCCTAGAAGACGGACCCTCAGCCTTGATCGGACGCGTAGCACTTGTTGTCACTTTCGCTGCTGTTGTCGCACTGGTGCTCATTTTCGCGCGACCGATATCGCAAGGCGCACACGCGCTGGTCGATGCAACGTCGCGGCTGTTTGGGTCGTCCAAATCAACCGATCTTCTGACAGCGGGTAACGCGTCCTCAAGCGAGTCCACCGGTTCACCGACGCGAACGGCGTCAGCTTCCGTGGCCGCACCGGTACCGGCTCCTGTCGCCCAGCCCGCTCCAGCTGCCGCACAACCGGCCGCTGTCGCGCAGACGGCACCGACCACTGTGGCGCAGGCGTCCTCAGGCGGACAACAACTCTCTCTGTCGACGCCGTCACAACCGCTAGGCCAGGAACCCTCAGGTCCGAAGGTTATGGTTCGCGGTATCTCCGACAACGAAATCCGGTTCGGAATGTCCGCGCCGTTCAGCGGCGCGAACAAGGAACTCGGCCAGAATATGCGGCTAGGCATTGAAGCGGCATTCAATGCGGCGAACTCCGGCGGCGGCGTCAACGGCCGACAACTCAAGCTCGTCGCGGCGGACGACGGCTACGAGCCCACTCGCACCGCCGACACGATGAAACGTCTCTACGAGAAGGACCAGGTATTCGCGGTCGTCGGCAACGTCGGTACGCCCACGGCAGCCGTCGCCTTGCCGTACGCGCTCGATCGAAAGATGATTTTCTTCGGTGCATTCACCGGCGCGGGACTCCTCAGGAGCGATCCGCCAGACCGCTATGTCTTCAACTATCGCGCCAGCTATGCGGAAGAAACCGCTGCAACAGTCAACTATCTTGTGAAAGTGAAACGGCTAAAGCCAAGTCAGATTGCGGTCTTTGCGCAGCAGGACGCCTACGGCGACGCGGGCTTCAGCGGTGTGGCCAGGGCCATACGTGCTCTCGGCGGAGACGAAAACTCCATATTGCGCCTCCACTATCAGCGCAACACCGTTGACGTCGACGACGCCGTCGACCAGCTCCGCAAGAGCCGCGTTCCGATCAGGGCGGTCGTCATGGTGCCGGGCTATCGGGCTGCGGCAAAATTCATCGAGAAGACACGCGATCTCTTCCCGGGCATGATCTACACGAGCGTGTCGTTCGTCGGCAGCACGGCGCTTGCCAACGAGTTGATGCTTCTTGGGAAGAAGTATGCGAGCGGCGTTATCGTGACGCAGGTCGTGCCTGCGCTCGATGGCCACTCATCGCTGGTGCTCGACTACAAGGCCGCGCTCGCCAAATATTTCCCGGGCGAGCAACCGGATTACGTATCTCTCGAAGGCTACGTGGCGGCTAACGTGCTGATCACCGCCTTGAGACGCAACGGTCCCGACCTCGACACCGAGAAGCTCGTGACGACTCTCGAAAATCTGCGTGACCTGGATATCGGTCTTGGGACGCCTGTGAGCTTCGGGCGGTCTGAACACCAGGGCGTGCACAAAGTGTGGGGCACACAGATCGACGAGAACGGGCGCTATCAACCCATCGACCTGCAGTAAGCGGCGGTTTTTCCGCCTTCAGAATCGAACGACCACGACCGGAGCGGCCGACGCTCCGGTCGTTTGCTTCTCTGCAATTAAAATTCTAAGGCGTGGAAATCAACCCTTTGCTGGTGGCAACGATCCAGCGGTTGCCCCAGCGCACGATTGAATCGACCCTGCCGACGCCAGGCACCGTATCGCCGTGCTTCACACGCCAGACGCCGTTTGGGCCCTGCACCACCGCCGTGCCATCGACAACTTCCAGGAGCGCCCAGCCAGCAATGGTGGTCGGCTTTGTGTCCGGGTACGGCTGCGTTGGCCGGGCCTGCGGCGCGATGGACACCACCTTCTGATTGGCACCTTGCTCAGCCGGCTGCGGCGATCGCTTCGCGTCCGGCTCGACATCCTGCGTTGCCTGTCTGCTGTCCTGTGGGCTCGCTTGTTGCGGCGCCTCTTTCGTGCCCCCGCCAGCCAGCTGTTTGGGCGGTTCGGCCGCTTGCGAGGGCTGCTGCGAATTTTGATCGGCGGCCAGCTCCTCTTTGGCGGCCACCTGATCGGCGGTATTGCGTATCTCGGAGACAGCGCGCGCAGCCTCAGTCTGTTTGACCATCTCGGACGGAGTCGGTTCACCCGACACCACCGGAGGCGGCGCTTTCGCGGGCGCCGCGAACAGCAGGCGGTCAAGCGGCTTTGCCCAGGAATTGATCCTCTCACCGATCTGGTCACCGTAAGTCCGCCACGTAACGGCGGCAGTAGCGCCTACCAATCCGGCAACGCAAAGACGCGCGATATTGCGCGACACTTTCCCGCGCCTCGACGGCCCCTTATGCGTGATCTGATCGTCGCGAGAAATATGGACAGACTCCGCGACGGCGGCCATGCCCGGTGCCCCGTCTGATAGTTCGATGCGCTGATCGGCTGGGGGATAAACGATATCCGGATTTCGCAGACCTTCGTCCGATCCTGTTAATTCGGTGGCTCGCGGCAACACCAGCGACAAAACTTCGTTTTCGTGGCGCGACGGACGATCGTCCCGCTTTGCCACCTGCTGAAGCTCGAGCGGGGCGCGCGCAGGTTCGGCCCGCGGCCAATCCTTGAGAACGATCGAGACCACATCGGACTCATGACGCTCGTAGCCGACGGCCGGCGCGTGTACGTCCCTGCGGACGGTACCGAGATCTTTCCTCAGCGCGTCGATTTCGGTCCTAAGCGCAACGGCCTCAACATTCTGCGCTTCATGCTCAATCTTGAGGCGATTGATGACGTCATTTTTCCTGCCAAGTTCCGCGAGCTGGGTCGCGTTCTTGTCCTTGAGCTGTTCAACGTCGATCTCCAGTCGCCGCGCCTGCATTGCAAATTCCGCGCGTAGGAGATCCTTGTCGGCCTGGATTTCCGCCATCGACTGCGGGATCGAGTTTTCGACACGCCGCAAGGTTAGCCGCACGGCGCGAGCATGGATCATGGGAATTACGGCAATGCCGATCAGGGATGCGAACAGAAAGCCGATCCCGAAATACATGATCGCCTGGATCATTTCCGACACTCACTTACCCGTACGGTTGCGGCGGCCAGGGAGCGATAGTGGCATTAAATCATCATCCTTGGCTGGCAGCAGGATACCACTAGCCACAGGCCTGTATTTAGGCATTTAACAATTAATGAAAATCCCCATACAGCCTCGCTCCCCGCAACATGAATGAAGCTTGTGTTTGAAAGACGGCGCGCTTTGAACGCTACGTCGCGACGAGCCATGACGCTTCGTCTCGCGCAGGCCTTGCCATCACATGCATCGAAGACGGGTACCGCGCGTGAGAATGCCGAGGGCCCCGACGGCGCACAAACGGTAGTGTGATGAGGTTCCCCGACCATCGTCCTCGCCTCCACGCACTGCAGATTCAAATTGTGGCAAACAAACCGGAGTCGCGACTCGATGGAACCGAAGATTTCGATTCCGAAAATGCGCGAGACGCCGGCAAATTGCCGCGCGTGATTCAAAAGTTGTTTTCGTCCAACCGAGAATCATGTTCTACGTGTTGAACATCTCTGTTTCATGAACGGAGATGAACGGCAGCCGGGCGCCACGCAATTGCTGCCGAAGATGCGATCCGCGCCTTGGATGTGTGGCGCTCAGAAATATTTTGAAAGCAGGGAGTCGCCGTGACATCCGTCGCTAATCCCCGGCAATCTCCGCGTTTCGTTTGTCGCTCCTATATGGCTGTCGCGCTTGCACCTGAGCCGCCACTGGTCGACTGGATCGCTGACATCGAGCAGAAGATCAGAGACACGGGAAGTTTTCTTGTCGGACCGCCCGTCGTTCTCGACCTTTCCTCCGTCAAGCTCAGCAAGTCTGCGATCGCGCATCTGGTCGCGCAACTGGAGCAACGCGGCGTGCGCGTCATGGGAGTCGAGAATGTGGATCCATCCCAGATGGACACTGCACTTCCACCATTACTGCGTTCCACCAAGAGAGAGAGCGCGGACGTCAGCGTGCCCGCGCCAAAGGCGCGCGAGACGCAACGCGAGAAACAACAGCAAGTGCGTGAGACGCGCTCCGCACCCGCGACGCTCCTGCTCGACAAACCGGTTCGCTCCGGACAGTCGATCTATTTTCCGGATGGCGACGTGACCGTGCTTGGTTCGGTCGGCTCTGGCGCGGAGCTTGTCGCGGGCGGGTCAATCCATGTCTATGGCACGTTGCGCGGGCGCGCGATGGCCGGCTCGAACGGCAACGCGCGAGCGCGGATCTTCTGCACCAAAATCGAGGCCGAGCTTCTTGCGATCGATGGTCACTACCTGACTGCCGACCTGATGGATATGGCCTTGCGTGACCGGCCCGTGCAGGCGTGGCTCGAAGGAAGCGCGCTGAAGATCAGCGCGCTGGACTGAATATCGATCACCCCAGGAGGCATATTTCAATGGCCAAAGTCGTAGTTGTTACTTCCGGGAAAGGCGGCGTCGGGAAGACTACATCGACCGCCGCCTTGGGAGCAGCGCTAGCGCAGCACGGACAGAATGTCGTCGTTGTCGACTTCGACGTCGGCCTGCGGAACCTCGACCTGGTGATGGGTGCGGAACGCCGCGTGGTCTACGATCTCATCAACGTGACGCAAGGGATCGCCAAGCTCCCGCAAGCGCTCATCCGCGACAAGCGCCTTGAACGGCTCGCACTCCTTCCCGCCTCGCAGACACGCGACAAGGACGCGCTGACCGAAGAAGGCGTCTCGCGCGTGATAAACTCGCTCAAACAGATGTTCGATTGGGTGATCTGCGACAGCCCCGCCGGCATCGAGCGCGGCGCAACGCTCGCCATGCGCTTTGCCGACACCGCCATCATTGTGACGAACCCGGAAGTGTCATCGGTGCGCGATTCCGATCGCATTATCGGCATTCTTGACGCCAAGACGGTCAAGGCCGAACGCGGCGAGCGCGTCGACAAACACCTTCTCATTTCCCGTTACGATCCCGCGCGCGCCGCGCGCGGGGAAATGCTCAGCATCGAGGATGTGCTGGAAATCCTGTCGACCCCGCTTCTGGGCATAATTCCCGAAAGCGAGGAAGTTCTGCGCGCATCTAACCTCGGTTCGCCGGTGACCTTCAACAATCCCTCGAGCGCCCCGGCCCGGGCCTATCTTGATGCCGCCCGTCGGCTGATGGGCGAAGAGGTCGAAATGACCATTCCGACCGAAAAGCAGGGCTTCCTCGGCAAACTGTTCGGGCGGAGAGCGGCATGAACCTGTTCAACTTTTTTAAACGGCAAGGTACTGCGCCGGTCGCGCGCGATCGTTTACAAATCCTGCTTGCGTATGAGCGTGGCAGCACGCGAGGGGCGCCCGATCTTCTCGCCATCCTGCGTGAGGAGATCCTGACCGCGGTCGGCCGTCACGTCCAAATCGATTCCAATCGCGTCAACGTCCGCGTGGACCGCGGCGAAAAGGTCTCGACCCTAGAGGTCGATATCGAAATTCCGAACGCAGTTCGGATGGCGCCTCGTCGCAAGCGAGCGGTGCCGATGCAGCGATCCGCATCCTGACCGTGTCGCCCTCGCCCTGCGCGTTCGGCCGCAGCGTCGCCACAATTCGGAAATTTCCATATTTTTTTGCGGCGGTACTAAGTTGCCCCTGATCTGCCGCCCGCTACCGTTACCTTGTTTGCGGGATTTGGGGGGTTCATTTCCGGTTCGGCGCCGGACACTCCAGATCTCATTCTGCGTGTCGGCCTGAACTACTCTAGTAATGCTCATTCAAGACGGCGCGCGGGTGCCCCGGCCAACTTGCCGGGGCTCCTCTTTTCTGGGGACCGAATTGCTGCACCATGTGCCAGCGCGTCAATTGACCCGACCTCTGCTCATTTCCTGCTGCCAAAGTTTGAGCACTCCGGGCGGAAATTCACGCTCGCCGGCGCCCACCCGCCGACAGGCTTCGGGCCACATTTCAAGCAAGGCCTGATCGCGCCGAAATAGTTCGCTTTGCGATACCTCGCCTGCTTCTGAACTCGGCCATTGGTCGGCTGCCATTCGCAACAGCTCGATCAGTGGAGGTATGTCTCTTTCTATCGTCATCTCTAATTCCCCCATCTTTTTTTAGCTGTGCTTAAACTAGGGGCACTAGATAGGTAGCGCAGTGTTGGCCGTCACAAAAAGGCGCATTGCTGGAAAGTCTGTGCAAAACTCACGGTACCGCACTACCGGATTTCTTCTGCGTGCAGCAGAGGAAATCTCAACCAATCCGCGTCAGGCGTTCCCGATAATGCTTCCAGCGTCGCACATAAATGTCGGCGCCCGCACGGATCATCGATGCTGCCTTCTCGTCGAGCGTTCGGATGACGCGCGCCGGGGCGCCAACGATCAGTGAATTGTCGGGAAAACTCTTGCCCTCGGTGACGACGCTGCCGGCGCCAACAAGAGAATTATTTCCGATCTTCGCGCCATTGAGCATGATCGCGCCCATTCCGATCAGTGAATTGTCGCCGACCGTGCAGCCGTGAAGGATGACATTGTGGCCGATCACGCAATCGCGGCCGATCGTCATTGGGAATCCCGGGTCGGTGTGCAATGTGGCGTTGTCCTGGATCTGCGAACGCTCGCCGAGCTCGATCCATTCATTGTCGCCACGCAGAACCGCGCCGAACCAGACGCTCGTTTCGGACTTCAGGCGCACGCGACCGATCAGCACCGCGGTCTCGGCGATGTAGTACTGCCCTTCGGGTGGAAATTCCGGCGCCTGTCCGTCGAGCTTGTAAACCGGCATTGCTGGCAATCTCCATTCCGGGTCGCCCGCCTCGCGAGCCCGGCATGACATGCCTGAACTGGACTAACCTGGAAAGAGCTTAGGCGTACGTGAAACCGCAGGCCTGCAATGTCATCACCAGCACGAGACCCGACATCAGACTCCAGAAGCCGGCGATCAATGTTGCCAGAAACACGAACTCGAAGCGGCGGCCTTCCTGCCGTCGGCCGAGAATGGTGTTGCGCATGATCAGGAACGGCGCCGACACGATGAGCAGCGGGACCGCCGCAAGAGCCGCGACGCCCGGGCCGGTACTCAGCTGGCTGAAGCTCGGCAGCCGGGTGGTGAAAACCCGGTAGGCGGAACTGCACATGCCGGCGAAGGCAAAACCAAGCGACAGCGCGAACAACATCTGAACCGATTCCGGGGTCATCAGCGAGTCTCAACGCATTACAGGCCGCCATCTGTTGCAAAGGCGCGGGGCCGGCGCCAGCCAATCCTTAACAAATGGTAAATGCCGAAGTCCCGCCGCTGCGAACGTGGCGTGGCATAATCCGGCCGATTCGCGGCAGGAGCC
>JANWKN010000123.1 GCA_025451355.1 Pseudolabrys sp.
ATACGAATTATTCCGGTGGCTTTTTCGCCCGCAGCCGCTTTGGTGCGCGCTATTCCGTTCAGCCGCTCGCCCAGCACCTCAAGTGTCGCGCGGCCGCCAGAATTTTCAACAAGCTTGCCGTCCAGGCGGTCGTTACTGCCCATGAATTCGGCCGCGAACAATGTTGCCGGCTCGTTGTAAAGGGCAGTTGGCGGCCCTTCCTGAGCAATAAGGCCCGCATCGAGCAATACGATTCTGTCGGCGATCGCCATCGCTTCAACCTGATCATGGGTGACGTGGATAGCAGAAAGGCCGAGGGTGACGATCAACGTTCGCAACCAGGCGCGCGCCTCCTCGCGCAACTTCGCATCCAGATTGGACAACGGCTCGTCGAGTAGAATCACCGGCGGCTCGTAGACGAGAGCGCGCGCTATGGCGACACGCTGTTGCTGACCGCCGGAGAGTTGATGCGGATAGCGCGCGCCGAGGTGGCCAAGGCCAATCTGCGACAGGGTCTTGTCCACACGCGTCTTGATTTCCTCAGCCGGCACGCTGCGCAGCTTCAATCCATAAGCGACATTGTCGAAAACGGTTCGATGCGGCCAAAGCGCGTAGGATTGAAACACTAGCCCAAGCCCGCGTTCTTCGGCCGGCAGTTCGATCCCGCGCGCGGCGTCGAAAAACACGCGATCGCCGATGGCAATCGAGCCGCGATGCGGTGTCTCAAGGCCCGCGACGGCGCGCAATAGCGTGGTCTTGCCGCTGCCGGAGGGGCCGAGCAGTGCAACCACTTCTCCGGCCGGAACAGCGAGGGAAACCCCCTTGAGAATTTCATTGTCGCCGAGACGAAGGGCGACATCCTTGACGATGAGTTCAGCCATGCAGGCGCACTCCGAGCCGGACCGCGACGGCAAGGCCGACGCCGATCATGACCACATTAACGACAGACAACGCCGACACCAGATCGACGGCGCCGGTGCCCCACAATGACACCAAAAGCGATCCGATCACCTCGGTGCCGGGACCGAGCAGGTAAATGCCTGTGGAGTATTCACGCACAAAGATCAGGAAGATTAACAGCCAGCTGGCCAGCATGCCGTATTTGATCAGCGGCACGGTGACGTCGCGCTTGACGCGAAGATCGTTGGCGCCCGCGGTACGCGCGGCTTCCTCGAGTTCCGGCCCGACCTGCAGAAGGGTGCCTGAAACGAGCCGCATGCCGTAGGCAAGCCACACGATCGTGTACGCCAGCCAGATCGAAACCATCGTTGACTTCAACGGCGACAGGAACGGCACAAACAGGAACACCCACAAGAGCGCGAGACCTGCGACCAGGCCGGGCATAGCGCGCGGCACCATCACCAGGTAGTCGACAAGACGGGTCCAGCCGGAATTCCAGCGATGCACCGCAAGTGCGATAGCCGTATAGCAGGCCACCGCAACCGCCCCGCCGATCACGCCGATGCCAAGTGTGTTCAGGATGCCGCGAATCACATTCGGATAGTCGGCAAGTTCGCGATAGTGATCGAGTGTCAGAACGTCGAGAAGCTTCACACCTTCGCCCCAGGTCACCACGAACGAACGTAGTGTTATGCCGAACAGCGGCACAACGACCGTGATGAAAAGCCAAAATACGATCGCTCCGAAAGCGAGCCAGCGCCAACCATGCAAGCGTAGAGGCTGGGTTTTCAGGCCCTTGCCGCGCACCGAGACATAGCGTTGCGCCTGTCGCAGCAGCAGGCGCTGCATGAAAACCAGCGGCGCAGTGATGGCGATGATCGCGACGACAACGACGGCCATCAGCTGATAGGAAGGCACCCCGAGCTTGTTGGTCAGCTTGTAGAGATAGGTCGACAGCACCAGGACGTCCTGCGGATCTCCGAGCACCAGAGGGAGACCGAACAATTCAAATCCGAGGAAAAATACCAGCACGCCGGCAAACAAAATCGCCGGCAGGATCATCGGCAGGCTGACATTGACCGCGACCCGAAATGGATTGGCGCCGGAGACGCGCGCGGCTTCTTCAAGGTCGGTGCTCAGGCCCCGCAGCGCTGCGGCGCTGTACAGATAGACATGCGGGACATGCGTAAGTCCGGCAATTACGATTAGGGCCAGCAGCGAATACAGGTTCCACGGCACGAAGCCCACGATATCCTTCGCGAGCGTCGAAAAAATCCCGACAGGGCCGATCGCCACCACATAACCGAAAGCGATCACTACCGCCGAAACGAAGATTGGAATCAATATCAATGGCTCGAGATAGTTCCGTCCCGGCACGTCGGTGCGCACCATGAGAAAAGCAAGCAAGGCGCCGAGCGGTACCGCGATCGCGGCCATGCCGCCGGCAATCACGATGGTGGTCCAGAACGCCTGCCAGAAATCCGGGTCGTTAAAGACAAAAGAATAAGCAAGAAGTCCGAACTTTGCGGAGGGATCGAAAAAGGGCGCAGTTAGAAAGCTCTGATAGATCACGAGCGACAGCGGTGCCGCCACGGCCAGTGTGGTAAGGCCGAGCACCAGCAAGCGGTACACGACAATGGGCATTTGTCCTCGTCATTCGGGGACGCCAGCCGCGAGCCCGAAATCCGGATGCGAGCGCCGAACCGGTTTCCGGTTTTCCTGAATGCCGCCCCTATTGTCCCTTCTTCGCCTGCTGCCACTTCGCCAGGAAGGCGAGCCGCTTGGTTTGATCCAGATTTTCCAGAAGTGTCTGATCGATAGGTACTGGCCGGGCCTTGTCGCCGATTAACTGACTCACGCCTTTGATCGTCGCTTCGCCCTCCACATCGGAGCGAAGCGAATAGAGGTCGGCCTTGTTGGCGATAATATCCTGTCCGCGCTTCGACAGAATGTAGTCGAGAAACAGCTTTCCGGCGTTTGGATTTTTTGCATTCTTGGAAATAAAGGCGACGCGCGATGTTACCATCGTGTAGTCTTTCGGCAGGACGATGCCGAGATTAGGGTCTTTCTTAGAGCGGCCGAGTGCGTATGAGCCGAAGATTCCATAAGCGATCAGGTGCTCGCCCGACGTGACGCGTTCCATCATCGCGCCGGCGCTGGTGTAGAGCTTCGCCTGAGCTTTACCCATGGCTTTGAAAAGATCCCACGCCTGCGGAAAGTCCTTGATGTCCTCATTGCAGAATAGATAGCCAACGCCCGATCGTTCGGGGTCATAGGCCGTGATCTTACCCTTGTAGAAATCGGGTTTGGCGTTAAGCAACTTCAGCAGATCGGTATGGTCTTTCGGTACGTCCGCTTCCGGTACCAACCGCTTGTTGTAGACGAACGTGATCGGCTCATAGGTCGTGCCGTACGCGGAATCTTTCCACACCGCCCATTTCGGCAATGCCTTGATCTCAGGCGAGGGATAGGCGGCAGCCTGACCGTCCGCGACGAGCTTCACCTGCAGGTCCATAGCCGAAGACCAGAGCACGTCGGCAGTGCCGTTGTTGGCAGCGGCCTCTGCGATGAACCGGTTGTAAAGTTCCGTGGAATTGAGATCGGAATACTCGACCTTGATTCCGGGATATAGCGTCTCGAAGTCCTTGATCAGCGGATTGGCCGCAACCGCGTCTGTGGTTGCGTAGACCACGACCTTGCCTTCCTTCTTCGCGGCGTCGACGATTTTGCTGTAATCGGCCGGATAGCCCTGCGGAGCCTGTGCCTGGGCGGCAGTTCCGAATGTCAGCGCTGTTGCAATAAAAGCGGCGTGTGCGACGTGTCGCATGAAAACTCCCGGTTCGGTTGTCGGCGCCTGCCCCCGGCGGCAACCGTTCAGTTGTAATGCTACTCCAGCTTTTCCGCGCCCGCCTAGGGGCCAAACAAAATGAGAGCCCCCGTCGCGAACGTACGGGGGCTCAACCGTTGGCAAGCGTTTAATGGGCCAGAGGATCAGGCCGGACCTGGATGTGCACGGCGCGCGGGCGCGATCCCTTGCCACCTTCCATCAGCCAAGGCGTGCGATCGCCGCTGGTGCTCCACAATCCGCGACCCTTCCAGCCGGCGTTCGGATCGTCGATGCGCCCGTCAAGACCTTTGGCATAAAAGCCCAAAGGGTAGGGTACGCGCAGCAGGATCATCTTGCCGTTCTTCAGGGCCACGAAACCGTCGTTGAGGTTGGCGGTGGAGATCGGGATGTTCTCGCCGAGCCCAAGTGTGTTGTGCTGATCGACCCAGGTGTAGTAGCTCGCCTCGACGCTCTTGTCCTCGAAGCCTTCAAATCCAGGGCCGGGATATCGGTAGAACTTCCAACCTTCGGGGCAGTGATTGCCGGTCGCGCCCGGACCGTTGAGTGGGGCTTTGCAGAGACGCCGGTCGAAGCTCACAAGATGTCCGCTCGATTCCGAACCCCACGCAACACCATCGGTGTCGATATCGCCACCACGGATTCCCACACCAGGTTTCGGCACTGCGTAAAACTCGGAAAGCTGCGTCTTCGGATCGAAACGCATGAAGCCGGCCTGTCCGCCGAAGACGCCGACCGTGTACCAGATCGCCCCATCCTTCGGATTCGGCATAACGGCATAAGGGCCCGAGCCGCCGGTTATACGCATGTCCTTGCCAGGATCAGTTGGTTGTCCCGGCTCGGTAAAGTCATCGCGCTTGCCGTTGCCATTTGAATCGAGAACGAACGGCGCCCATCCGATCGCTTTCTCGGAGTCGCCGGTTTCGTCAAATACCCGTGTGTTGACCCAGCCGGCGACCGGCCCTGTACCGCTGAGCCACAACGTGTTGTCTGCGTCGTAGCCAAATTGCGGATGATGCGTGCCGAAACATGTATCGATGAAGGAGTATTTCATCGTCCTCGGGTCCAGCATTGCCACCTGACGCGCACTTCTTTCGAGTGGGAAAACCTGCGCGTACAAATTGTTGGAGCCCTTCTTGCACCAGGCGGGGTTGTCCATGCCGCGCACGGTCGCCGCGAGCCAGACGCGACCCTGCTTGTCGAACATGGAATTGTGATTGTTGGCGCGCGTGTCCCACAACACTTCGCCTCCCCAATATGGCGAATCGGCCAGCGGCTTAACTGTGCCGGCATGGCCCGGGCCAAGCGATACCGGCATTTCCGGATCGCGCACCGGCATTTTGAAGAACGAAACCTTGTTCGTCTTCGGATCAAGGATCGGCATGTTGTCGGTTGAGTACTCCGGCGAACCGTACAGCGGGCCATACGCGTTGACCGTCGGATGACGTCGATCGGAGGAAATAAGATCGTGGAGATATTTGTCGGGTGTGGACCATTCCCACGATGTGACGACGATATTACGCTCCTCACCTTCGGGGCGCGCTGGTTTGTTCTTGGGCAATTCTCCTTGGGCAACCCGATCGGTCCAGTCGCCGAAATACTTGTATGGCACGCCGCCAAATTGTCCGGCGATCCGGTTCGTCATTTGCTCCCCGGATTGGCCGGACTGAATGCGTCGCTGCCACGCTTCGGCGCCTGAATCGAATTTTCCAAGCGCGGCTGGAATTGTGCGAGTCGCTTCCTGGCCGAGCTGGTGACAGCCGATGCAGTCGACATTGTTCATTTGTCGCAGCCAGTTATCCTGTGTGATGTTCTTAGGGATGTCGGTTGCTCCGCCAAAGTCGGCCGCCGGCGGAATCTTCAACATCGCGTACCAATAGGCTGCCGGATAGTAGTGAGCGGCAGCTGCATCGTTGGGCGCAACCGCTGCGGCGAGATTGAGGGTGGAGCCGGGCTTGGCACGCATTTTAGGGGAGTCGACCAGACCGTATCCGCGGACCCACACGCTGTAATTCGCGATCGGAAGATCGGGAATGAGATAGCGACCTTGATCGTCGGTCACCACAATGCGGGTAAACTTCGTCGGCAGATCCGTTGTCTCGGCGATGACCCAGACGCCCGCTTCCGGGCCTTTCGAGCTTGTCACGACGCCGCCGACTTCGTTAGCGCCGACGTCAACATTCTGTTGCGCATGTAGCTCCGCTGCGTACGCGATCGCGAAAACCGCAAAGATGGCAATTGCCAACAAACGCCGAAAAACCAAACGTAACATGGGTCGCCTCCCTGGCATCGGAGCCGGCTTGCGGCCGACTTTTATTGCGGGAGTCTAACAAAGCCGGGCGAACGCGTCTTATGGATTTGTTTGTGGTATCGCTCAGCCGGCGAAACCGCCGTCATCGAGGAATGCCTGCTCTTCCGGTGTGGTGGTACGGCCGAGCACAGCGTTGCGATGCGGGAACCGACCGAAGCGGCGAATGATGTCGGCATGCAGTTCCGCCCATTTGAGATTTTCGGCGTCCCCGATCGCTTTGTAGAACGAGACCCCGCGCTCCTGATCAGCGAGGTCCTCCGAGTGCTCAAAGGGAAGATAAAAAAAGCTGCGTAGTTCGGGCGCAACCTGGCTATCGAAACCGCGGACTATGGCGCCTGCCGCAATGGCGCGTGCCAGAGGATCGGTGGCGAAGGCTCGCGCGTCACCGCGAAACATATTGCGCGGGAACTGATCGAGCAAAATCAGTAGTGCAAGCGCACCGTGGGCGCTTTGCTCCCAGCCTGAAAACTTCCCCGCAGCGGCCACTTCGTACGTGTCGAAGAACCGCTCGCGAATTTCCGTGTCGAAAGCCGCGTCCTTGGTAAACCAGAGATCGGGTCCGGCCTGCTTCCAGAACGATACTACCTCGTCGGCACTCGCGATCATCGGGTCCTTCTATGTCAATGCGCGGAAGGTTGGTTGGCTTCGTCGCGAAGGGCGCGCCTGAGGATCTTGCCGACGTTGGTCTTGGGAAGTTCGTCGCGGAACTCGATGTATTTCGGTACCTTGTAGCTCGCGAGACGTGAAACGAGAAAAGACCGCAAGTCGGCCGCTGTGACGTCCGGATTTTTCTTGACCACGAACAGCTTGCCAACTTCGCCGGAATGTTCGTCGGGCACGCCCACGAGGGCGCATTCCATCAATCCGCCCTGACTCATCGCGACGTCCTCGACCTCGTTCGGGAAGACCTTGAAACCCGAGACCGAGATCATGTCCTTCTTGCGGTCGACGATTTGCACTCTTCCCTCGGCGTCCATCACTCCGATGTCACCGGTTCGGAAGAACCCGTC
>JANWKN010000124.1 GCA_025451355.1 Pseudolabrys sp.
AATGCGAAGAACGCGTTGATGCCCATGCCGGGCGCGAGCGCGAGCGGATAGTTGGCGTAGAGGGCCATGACGAAGGTGCTGACGGCCGCGGCGATGCATGCCGCGACGAAAACCGCGCCCTGATCCATCCCGGTCTTGCCGAGAATGATGGGATTGACGAATACGATGTAAACCATCGTCAGAAACGTCGTTACGCCGGCGATGAATTCGGTACGGACGTCGGTGCCTTGCTTGGTAAGTCCGAAATATCGATCAAGCGCCGTCGCGGATTTAGCCTCGGCTTTCTGCGCTGCCGGCGCCCACTTTGGCTTTTTGATCATGTCCCTCCCCCGCCACCCAAGAGCCGATTTTGCAAGGCTAGTGCAAGTTCTATCTGTTCGTCAGACCTGATGCGGCCGTTGTGCACAATGTGACGGCCGTGCCGCTTCGATTTATCGCACTGTTGGAACACAATAGGCTCCCATGCTTTGAAGCCTGCGACTATAATTGAATTGTTTCAGGACGTTCGATCGGAGCTTGCCATGGATTTTGATCCTGTCGTGCTTGCCCGTTTGCAGTTTGCCTTCACCATCGTTTTTCACATCATATTCCCGAGCTTTACCATCGGCCTCTCGGCGTACCTGGCGACGCTCGGTGCAATGTGGTTGCGCACCGGCAACGATCGCTACCAGCACCTCATGCACTTCTGGACCAGGATTTTCGCCGTTTCTTTTGCGATGGGAGTCGTGTCCGGGATTGTGCTGTCGTATCAGTTCGGAACCAACTGGAGCCGCTTCTCGGTTGTGGTGGGCAATGTGGTCGGGCCGCTGATCGGCTATGAGGTCCTGAGCGCTTTCTTCCTCGAAGCGACGTTTCTCGGCGTCCTGCTCTTTGGCTTCAAACGCGTGCCGCCATGGCTCTATGTGCTGTCGGCTGCGATTGTCGCAATCGGCACGGCCATGTCAGCCTTCTGGATTTTGTCGGCCAACAGCTGGATGCAAACACCAGCTGGCCATCAGATGAGCGGTGGCGTCGCACACTCAGCCGACTGGCTCGCGATCGTCTTCAATCCCAGCTTCCCCTATCGCTTCGCGCATATGCTCAACGCTGCGTATCTCACGACTGGCTTTGTCGTGTTTGCCGTCGGTGCGCGCTATTTGCTGGCAGGGCGACACATGGACGAAGGTCGGACCATGCTGCGGATGGCAATCGGGCTAACCGCAATCCTCGCACCACTGCAACTGTTCCTCGGCGATCAGCATGGACTCAACACACTTCACTACCAGCCAATCAAAGTCGCCGCGATGGAGGCGCATTGGGATGGCAGCAAGCCCGGCGATTTTCATATTTTCGCCTGGCCGGATGAGGTAGCGGGCGTCAACCGTTTCGAATTATCGATTCCGAAAGCAGCATCGCTCGTCCTCACCCATAGGATGAATGGACTGTTTCCAGGACTTAGCAGCGTGCCCGCATCGGATCGGCCCCCAGTAAAGGTTGTGTTCTTCGCATTCCGCATCATGCTTGCGATCGGCTTCTTCATGATCGCTGCCGCATTGTTCGGTGCTTTTCTGTGGTGGCGCGGGACTTTGTTCGAGACGCGCTGGTATCTGCGCATCATGTCGCATTGCTGGTGGATTGGTTTCGTGGCTGTGATTTCCGGCTGGGTTGTTACCGAGAGCGGACGCCAGCCCTGGCTCGTGCAAGGCATCCTGCGCACAGCCGATGCGACCTCGCCGGTCCCAGGCGCAACGATTGCCGGAACATTGGCGCTATTCGTGCTGGCGTACGGCGTCGTGTTCTGGTTCGGGATTTACTACATTAACCGGCTGATTGCGCTCGGCCCGCATAAAGTTACCGCCGAACCCGGGGCCTTTTCGCCGAGCCCAATTGCCGCGGCGCAAGATGCCGGGCGCGAAGCGATGCAGCGCTGAAAGGGGTGGCGCCATGGAATGGTATCTCCCGCTGATCTGGGCCGCGCTGATCGGTACCGCGGTTTTCATGTATGTGCTTCTCGACGGATTCGATCTGGGCATCGGAATACTTTTTCCGTCCACGAGAAGTGAGAGCGAGCGCGATCAAATGACCCGCACCATCGCTCCCTATTGGGACGGCAACGAGACCTGGCTGATCCTGGGTGGAGCGGGTCTGTTCGTGGCGTTTCCAAGAGCCTACGCGGTCATTATGCCCGCGCTTTACCTGCCGGTCATCGTGATGCTTCTTGCACTCGTCTTTCGCGGCGTCGCGTTCGAATTTCGGCACGTGTCGTATAGCAAGACGGGTTGGAACTTCGCCTTCAATGTCGGCTCGACTCTGGCCGCGTTCGCGCAAGGTGTGATTTTGGGCGGCCTCATTCAGGGCGTCGCGGTCCGCGACGGCGCTTTTAGCGGCGGTTCGTTCGACTGGGCAACACCGTTTGCCTTCCTGTGTGGGCTGTCTTTGGTTGGCGGCTATGCATTGCTCGGCGCCACGTGGCTCGTACTGAAAACGGAAGGCCCGGTCGCCCATCGCGCCCGCGGCCAGGCAAAGGTGCTTTTGCTGGTGGTGCTCGCCCTCATGGCTGCGGTGAGCCTGTGGACGCCGCTCTCGAACCCGCGCATCGCAGAGCGATGGTTCAGCCTGCCGAACTTCTATTTCCTTTGGCCGGTGCCGCTGGTGACGGCGCTCACCGCCTATTTGGCCTGGCGCTGGCTCGAAAACGGCCGCGAGGCGCCGCCATTTCTGGCGAGCATGGCGCTTTTCCTCCTCGGCTTTATCGGACTGGTGATATCCAACTTCCCCTACCTCGTCCCGCCTTCCCTCACGATCTGGGACACTGCGGCCGCACCGGCGAGCCAGATTTTCATGCTGCTCGGCACGCTCCTGCTACTGCCGATTGTGCTTGGCTATGTCGCGTTTATTTATTGGCTGTTCCGCGGCAAAGTTCGCGAGGGTGAAAGCTACCACTGACTATTGGGGCCGCTGCATTGACCAGCCAATCCTGATCAGTGGCAACATTCCCTGCACTGCGCGCGGGAAAGAGCGCGGTACTTCCGGCACCATTTCCGGAAATTGTACCTTCAGAGTCTCCGGCGCCGAGCCGGTGTTGTCAGACGCCGGCCAGACCAGAATGCCCCCCTGCTGGTGTATGTCGGACAGAGTTACCCACGGGCTGCGCTGCGGCGCCCAGGCAAAATAGAGGTGCGGGCGGCTCGGCGATGCCAGCGCGACCAGCGGCGCAACACGCGGATCA
The DNA here is from genome assembly GCA_025451355.1 of Pseudolabrys sp. Lineage (GTDB taxonomy): Bacteria > Pseudomonadota > Alphaproteobacteria > Rhizobiales > Xanthobacteraceae > Pseudolabrys. Next base: position 3,209 of record JANWKN010000124.1, read on the forward strand.
CCGGTCAGGTAGGCAAGCCGCTTGCCGGTGCGACGCTGATAGATGTCTGCATAGAAACGTCCCTCGGCGTTCGCAGGTTGCGCGATCCTGAGATCCGTACCCAACGTCCACGGAAATACCACAAGCGAGAGAGCGACCAGTACCGGCGGCGCAATCAGCAGGACAATCCAGGCCGAAGAGACCAGCCCCTCTCGGTAAAGAAGGATCTTGTCTCCGGCAGCGACGATTACTGCGAGCCCGGAAAGCACGACGAGCGGTGCGATGTTGTCGAGCGGTCCGAGCCGCCCGCTCGCAAAAGCGGCCACGATCGCGATAGCCGCGGGTGCCAAGGCGAAGGCAAAGACAAAAACGCGAGCGAAAGCATCCACCGGGTTACGATCGATCTCGGGCGCCCGTTCGCGAGGATGGCGGGGCCATCCACTTGTCAAAGCGACCAGCAAAGCAAGTCCGAGATGAGTAAGGATCAACGCAAGAAGCAGCCACAGGCCCGGCGATAGCCGACCGGTTGCGGCGACGCTTTCGTCGATGCCTTCGGCCACCAGTGTGCGGCCACTTCCGAACCAGATGACATGCGGAAAGACGACGATACAAAATAACAATACGGCTATCCACGGTTCCGGTCTTTGTGCAGCGGTTCGCCCACGCGCCGTCGCGCCTGTGAAGACAATTATGAGGACCAACAGGACCAATCCGACATAGCTGGCAAGCAAAAGGAGGCCGAGGTCGAGCGCCAGCAAGAACCAATAACCGCGTCTGCCCTCGCCAACCGAACGCCAGAAGAAAAGCAGGCCCAGAGCCCACAAGGGTGCGGCAAGGACCGCGGGACCGAAGTTCGGGCTCGGCACAGCGAAGGCGGCAATGCCGACCATCAACAATATTGCGAGAATTGCGTGTCTTGTGCCGACAATGCCGCGGCCAAGAGTGAACACTGCCCAGTAGGTGACGACAATGCAGGCCTGCGCCAGAGCATAAAGGCCGAAACTGCCGCCGATCCTGAAAGCAATCTCGCCCAGCCAGAATGCCAGGGGCGGTCCGAGATAGCTGCCGAGGACGAATTCTCGACCAATCGCCAGCAACAGCGGCACATCCCCTGGAGGGGCGCTGTAAAAAATAGCGGGGATCAAGGTCCAGAGCGCGGCTTGCGTCAACGCAGCGGTCCAGAAGACCACTGCAGGGCGTCCACGCAGGAATTCAACAAGCAGGGAAACGTAATGCATTGGCCCGCGCGGGGTTATGAAGGTGGTAACCGGGCAGGAATAAAGAAGCCGCGCTAAAGAGGCAACAACGCGACGACAGCCTCATCCGAAGCACCGCCGAGAGCCGCCAGTTTGGCCGCCACCGGCGCAAACGATTTCCGATGATGGATGGTCGGCCCAAGGCGGGCCAATGCGGCAAAATGCTCCGGTACGCTATATCCCATGTGCCGTTCGAAGCCATACCCGGGATGAGCACGCCCTAACTGGGTCATGAGGCGATCGCGGGTAACTTTGGCCACGATCGACGCCGCGGCAACCGACACGACCAGCGCATCGCCGGAGACAACCGCCTCACAATCACAGCCACAATCGATTTTCTGGTTTCCGTCGACGAACACCAGTTTTGGCGTCACTGGCAGCGCCTTGACCGCGCGCGCAAGGGCCCACAGTGACGCGCGCAATATGTTGTCACGATCGATGCGATCAACGGCGCCGAATGCTACCGCCACCTGTGCTGTCGCGCAGATTTTTGCGTAGAGTTTTTCGCGTTCCTCTGCGTCAAGCTTCTTGGAGTCATTGAGACCGCGTGGGATGCGTTGGGGATCGAGCACAACCGCTGCGGCCACTACCGGCCCCGCTAGAGGGCCCCTTCCCGCCTCGTCGCACCCCGCCACCGGATAGATGCCCTTGTTGAGCGCACGACGCTCGCGCCGGAATGTAGGGCGCAAGATCGGCTCATTGAGCGGCAATCGCGGGCTGACTTTGAGTTTCCTGGCCATTACCGCGATGAGTGCGCGGAAGGGCGGCCAAGTCAATGCAAAGCCTCGTCGGCATGTGGATGGCGTGGACGGACTCGCGAACGTCCTAGAGCAGGCTCAATTGTTCAGAGCCGGGCCTCGGTTTTTGGAAATGCTCCGTCGTCAGTGAAGTTCGGGCAGCATTGAACCCCAACTTTTCGCAGGCCATTTCGAAACGGCGGCCAATCATCCAGGCGTAGGGACCGGTCCCGTTCATGCGGGTTCCCCAGGTGGAATCGTAGTCCTTACCGCCCCGCATGTCGCGAACGAGTTTGAAGACATGGCGGTAGCGATCGGGATAATTCGCGATCAGCCACTCCCGGAACAAGTCCCTCACCTCGAGCGGCAAACGCAACAGCACGTAACCGGCTTCCTTCACACCTGCCGTTCTCGCTGCTTCGAGAATGCGTTCGATCTCCATGTCGTTGAGTGCGGGAATTACCGGCGCCACCATGACTGTCGTCGGCACGCCTGCGTGAGTCAGGCGCCGCAACGTCTCCAGCCGACGCATCGGCGTCGCCGCCCGCGGCTCCATTTTGCGAGCAAGCATTGGATCAAGCGTTGTCACCGACAGTGCGACCTTCGCAAGCTTCCTCTCAGCCATCCGGGCGAGAATATCGAGATCCCGCAAAACCAGAGCCGATTTAGTGACAATGCCGACAGGGTGGCCGGCGCGGTCGAGCACCTCGAGAATCCGGCGCATCACTTTGTATCGCCGCTCAATCGGTTGATATGGATCGGTATTGGTGCCGATCGCGATGACCTTTGGCTCATAGCCGGGCGCCGACAATTCTTTTTCCAACAACGCGGCGGCTTCAGGCTTCACCAGAAGTTTGGATTCGAAATCGAGTCCGGGAGACAAGCCGAGGTACGCGTGGGTCGGACGCGCGAAGCAGTAGACACAGCCGTGCTCGCATCCGCGATAGGGGTTGATCGATCGGTCGAAACCGATGTCGGGCGAGTCATTGCGGGTAATAATCTTTCGGGTCGCGTCGACCGTTACGGTCGTCTTGAATGGCGGAAGCTCGTCGAGCGTTCTCCAGCCGTCATCAAACGCGACGCGGGCAAGCGGTTCGTAGCGCCCGGAAGCGTTGCTTTGCGCACCCCTCCCTCGCCGGCGCTCGTGGTCGACGACAACGCCAAGGAGTCCACTGACGTCGTCATAGGCGCCCGCCGGCGCGGAGGGCAGTTCCTTCGCCGGCGGGCGTCTTTGGGCTGCGTTTAATCGAGCCATCGCCTCAACCTAATCCCTGAATGTGAACATAACAAGAACATTTCTATGCGGGTAGAATTTGGGCGGCCGCACCTCCATCTCGTAGGGTGGACGACCGGGCCCACCTGATATGGTGGCAACCGATACCGGGGGCTGCAGTTCCATGTTGAGCGCGATCATTTCGACCCACGAATCGGAGCGTTCCCTGGTGCCGACCTTGGCGGCGCTGGTACCTGCTGCAGCGACCGGGCTGCTCGCGAACGTCGTCATTGCCGATGCGGAATCCCGCGACGCAACGGCGGAAGTAGCCGAAATCGCGGGCTGCAACTTCATGGCCTCAGGTGAACCGCTCGGCGTGCGCCTCAAAGCAGCGGCCGCGACGACCCGAAGCCCGTGGTTTATGTTTCTCCGCGCCGGCGCCGTACCGCAGCCAGGTTGGATCGACGCCGCGGATCATTTCATTCGCACTGAGTGGGCGAGCGATGAGGCCGCAAAGGCTGCGGTATTCCGCAAGTACGCTGCAGCATTTCAACGTCCGGGCTTTGCAGAATTTGTGACCTTGCTTGTTGCCACGTTCGACGGGGGACCGAAGCCCGAGCAGGGTCTGCTCATCGCCCGTAGTCTTTACGAGGCAATAGGCGGGCATAGCGCCGGTAAAGATGCAGAAGCGGATCTCCTGCACAGGCTCGGCCGGCGCCGGATTATTACGCTGCCGGCCGCGCTCTCGACGGCCCGTCAAGATACTTGACTTTGTCAACTAATTTGCCGACGCTTCTCGCGCCATGGCAAATCGGGCAAGCATTGCGGCCGTCCGCCAGTTCAACCGCTTTTACACGCGGCAGATTGGCGTCCTGCGCAAGACTTACCTCGACAGCCCCTACTCGCTCGGTGAAATGCGGGTGTTGTACGAGCTCGCGCATGGCGAGCGCTTCACCGCAAGCGACATCGCCCGAGCCCTCGACCTCGATGCGGGATATCTCAGCCGCCTACTACGCAATTTCGAGAAGCGCGGGCTGATCAGCCGCAAAACCTCGACGAAGGACGGGCGACAGAGCCACCTCGCTCTCACAATACGCGGCCGTAAGCTTTTCGCTCCGATGGAGGAACGCTCGCAGCACGACGCCGGCGCCATGCTCGACAATCTCAAACCTTCGCAACAAGCCCAGATCGTCGCAGCCATGACATCGATCGAAACCCTGCTCACCGACGGACAGACAGTAATATCCGACGCCAAGCCCCGCTATACGCTGCGCGATCCGCGCGCCGGCGACTTCGGCTGGGTCATTTCACGCCATGCCGAACTCTATTTCCAGGAGTACGGTTGGGGCGACCCGTTCGAAGGGCTCTGCGCGCAGATCGTCGCCGATTTCGTCAACAACTTCGACGCAAAGCGCGAGCGATGCTGGATCGCGGAGTTGAACGGCGAAAATGTCGGCTGGGTGATGTTGGTGAAGGATGATCAGCCCGGCGCGGCACGTGTCCGGCTGCTCCTTGTAGACCCCAAGGCGCGCGGGCTGGGTTTGGGCGCGCGGCTCGTCGACGAGTGCGACCGCTTTGCGCGCGCTGTGGGATACACAAAGATTACGTTGTGGACCCATAGCGTGTTGACCGCCGCCCGGCATGTCTATGAGAAGGCCGGCTTCACGCTCAGCTCGAGCGAGCCGCGACATAGTTGGGGCAAAGACGTCGTGGCGGAGTTTTGGGACCTCGACTTATAGCCGGCAAAAAATCAAGCGGTTGCCCCTTTTGCCTTCGGTCTACGCAGGTGTTCGTCGAGCCGCGGCAGAATTTCCACAAAATTGCAGGGCCGATAGCGAAAATCGAGTTGGTGCACCAAAATTTCGTCCCAGGCGTCTTTGCAGGCGCCCGGTGAGCCTGGAAGGCAAAACACATAGGTCGCGTTGGCGACGCCGGCCGTGGCACGAGTCTGGACTGCCGACGTGCCGATCTTTCTCTCACTCACCAGTAGGAACATGGTGGCAAAGCCATCCATGCGCTTTTCGAACAGCGGTTCAACCGCTTCAGGCGTCACATCCCGGCCGGTGAAGCCGGTGCCTCCGGTGGTGATGACGACGTCGATAAGGTCATCGGCAATCCAGGCCTTAACCTGCTCGCGGATCGCTTTAACCTCGTCCTTGACGATCGCCCGCGCGGCCACAGCATGACCAGCGGCGCGAATGCGTTCGGCCAAAATCATTCCGGATTTGTCGTCGGCGGCCTCGCGCGTGTCCGAGATCGTCAGCACCGCGATCTTCAGCGGTACAAATTGTCGGCTTTCATCGATGCCGGCCATCGCGGTCTCGCTACACCTGGCCCGTGAAGGTATTGCACGCCGATACCTTCCCCTCTTTCAGCCCGGTCATGAACCAGCGCTGCCGTTGTGCAGACGAGCCATGAGTAAAAGCATCCGGCACGACATAACCGCGCGACTGCTGCTGAAGCCTGTCGTCGCCGATCGCTGCCGCGGTCTGCATTGCCGCTTCGACATCGCCCGGCTCTAGTGTCTTCCACCGTTGGTTTGAATTGTTCGCCCAAACCCCGGCGAGACAGTCGGCCTGCAATTCAACCCGCACCTGAATTCGGTTGGCCTCGACCTTGCTGCCTGCGGAGCGCTGCGCGTTCTGCACCTGCGGCAAAATGCCGAGCAGATTTTGCACATGGTGACCAACCTCATGCGCAATCACGTAGGCTTCGGCGAACTCGCAGGCCTTGCCGCTGCAGCCACGGAAGCGCGCCTGGATGTCGCGAAAGAAAGTGGTGTCGAGATAAATGCGCCGGTCGTTCGGACAGTAGAACGGTCCCATGGCCGCTTGCGCCATCCCGCAACCGCCCTGCACGACGCCGGAGTACAGCCGCAGCCGCGGCACGGTGTATTGCTGCCCGCTCTGCTTGAAAATTTCCCGCCAGGTATCTTCGGTATTGCCGAGTACCGCGGCGACAAAATCGCCCATCTGGTCTGCCGGCTTGCTTTGCGTTTGCCGCGATTGCGGCTCGTACGGTTGCTCCTGGTGCCGCCCGCCGTTCACGATCTCGGCTCCCCCGATCAGAATGCTGGGATCGATGCCGAGCGCCCAGCCGAGCAAACCGAGGATAATTACAGTTCCGATCCCGATTCCGCCGCCGCCAATCGGGATACCCATACCGCCGCCGCCGCCAAAACCGCCTTCCTCACCGCGCGTGTCTTCGACATTGTCGCTGCGGCGAAAATCATCCCAACGCATGACGGGCTCCTCCGGACATTTGTCGCAATAATCGCTGAACTGTGCGCGCTCGTCCAACTCTGGTCACGCCGCACCGCCACATACCTCTAAGCCGGTATTAAATAGGCAGAATTTGCCGACTTACGAGCCGCCATCATAAACCGCTTTTTTACTTTGCGCGCTCAAGATGCGGATCTGTCGGTTGTAGGTCCCGCGTCGCCGACCGCGTCGCCTGAGTCAGAGTCCTGAGTCATGGTTGTGTCGCGTCGCGGGGCGCCCTCAAGGGCGCCCCGTGGAGTTTCAGAGAGTCCGCAGCCGCATCGCATTCTCGTCGGGGATTGCATCGCCGGAATGTCAACGTTGCCGGCGGCATCGGTCGACCTCGTCTTCGCAGATCCGCCCTACAACCTTCAGCTCGCGAACGATCTGAAGCGGCCCGACGACTCGCACGTCGCTGCTGTCGATGACGACTGGGATAAATTTGCCAGTTTCTCCGCTTACGACGATTTCACGAGGCGCTGGCTAACAGCCTGCCGGCGCGTGATGAAGCCGGCCGCGACAATCTGGGTGATCGGCTCCTATCACAACATTTTCCGCGTCGGCACGATCATGCAGGATCTCCGATTCTGGATTCTCAACGACGTGATCTGGCGTAAGGCGAATCCGATGCCGAATTTTCGCGGCCGCCGGTTCACCAACGCGCACGAGACCCTGATATGGGCGTCACGCGACGCGGACGCTCGCGGGTACACTTTCAATTACGAGGTGCTCAAGGCGGGCAACGAGGACATCCAGGTGCGCTCGGACTGGACCTTGCCACTTTGCACCGGCGAAGAGCGTCTGAAGGGCGGCAACGGCAAAAAGCTTCACCCGACCCAGAAGCCTGAAGCTTTGCTTGCCCGCGTGCTCCTTTCGAGCACACGTCCCGACGATCTCGTCCTTGATCCATTCTCTGGAACAGGCACGACCGGAGCAGTCGCCAAGCGGCTCGGCCGACGCTTTGTCGGTTGCGAGCAGGATGCGAAATACGCAAAGGCAGCCGAAAAGCGCATCGCTGCAACCAAACCGCTCGAAGCGCCGACGCTTGCGCCGTTCGTCACCGCGCGCGAAGCACCGCGCGTACCCTTCGCAACCTTGATCGAGCGCGGGCTTGTGACGCCCGGCGCCCGGCTGGTCGATTCAAAGAAACGTCACAAGGCGCTCGTTCGCGCAGACGGCGCAGTGTCTCTTGACGGCACGGTCGGCTCGATCCACCGGATCGGCGCCATCGCGCAAGGTCTCGACGCGTGCAACGGCTGGACCTTCTGGCATGTCGAAACGCCGAAGGGACTCACGCTCATTGACGAACTGCGCGCGAAAGTACGCGCGGAGATGGCCTAATTCATCTCACTGAAAACGGTACGGCGTACGGCCGACCGAACGCAACACCCGCCGCCACGGTCTGCACCGGCTTCAGATAAGCCTTTCCCTCACGTTTGTTGTTGCGGGTATCGACGAACGATACCGGCCCTTCCACCAATTCCATGATCGCAACGTCGCCAGGCGCGCCCACCTGCAAGGTCCCGAGCTTGGGCACGCGATTGATGATCTTTGCCGGATTTATCGTTGCCATGGCGACCACCTGCTCGAGCGTGAAACCCAAACCCATGAACTTCGACATCACCCATGGCAAATACGGCATGCCCGGCGTATTGCCGGAAACTGCGTGCAGGTCCGACGAGATCGTATCGGGCCCGCATCCACCCGGGAGCGCCACTTCCGCAACGGTGTAGTCGAAGCTACCGCCGCCATGCCCAACGTCGAAGATCACGCCGCGCTGTTTCGCGGCCAGCGCCGCCGGCAACAATTTCCCGTCCTGCACTATATTGGTGAAGGCACCGGCTATGTTCGGGGCGCCCGAATAAGCATGTGTGAGGATGTCGCCCGGCCGCAACAGGTCGAGGATCTGCGACATAAGCTCGCCGGTCTCGACGCCGCCAATGTGGCACATGATCTTCGCCGGCGTTCCGGATCGCTCGCACGCCAGGATCGCGCGCTTGAGCGGCTCGGTCCCGTGCTTGGCGATGACGTTCTCCGACATGCGTACTTTGGCGCCGAGTGCAATATCAGCGTTTTCACCGATCGTCTTGGCGCAGGCGTCCACCTGCGCGAAATCGATGTTGTAGAGCTCGGCAATCGGGAACGGTGTCAGCCCGATATTGGCGATATGTACGAAAGCGTAAAGCCGCGTGCGGGTCTGCCCCACAATGAAGCGTCGGAAGGCGGCAAAATTATTCGCGCCGGCGTCACCCGCCGAAACACAGGTGGTGGCACATTGGTTGACCACAGATTCGTCCGCAGGAATGCCGATAGCCGACCCGTAAGGATAAACGTGGCTGTGCAGATCGACGAGGCCCGGCGTCACGAGTTTGCCGGAGGCATTGATCACGCGTAGCGCACGCGCTTCGGCGATATCGGGCTCCAGCGCCTCGATCACGCCATAGCGAATGCCGATGTCGCGGCGACCGCGCAACGATTGGCTGGGATCAAGCACGTCGCCATCCTTGATGAGCAGGTCGAACTTGTCATTCGGCCCCATCACGGCATGCGCGCCGGTGATGCCGGCAGTAACGGCTAGCGATGCAGTTGAAGCGAGAAACGCGCGGCGTGACAGCATGGTCGTCCCCCCCGGTTGGATTTTGCCGGATGTTATCGCCCAGGGTGGCGCGCCGTCGAGGGACACGACGCTACAGGTTAATCAGGCAGATATCGTTTCGTAGAGAAACTTCAGCGCGCGCTTGGTGAAAGCATCCATATTCGCCCCCCTGTCGGCACTGCCGGTGCGCAAGGTAATCGCTCGCTCAATGGACCCGGCAATCGCCATGCACGTGTGGCCGGCCGGATCGCCATAGCGATTGCCCGTCGGCCCGCTTGCCCCCGTTTCACCAAAGCCCCACGTGGCGCCATGCCGCTCGCGAACCCGCCGCGCGATCAGAAGTGAATAGACCTCGGTCGCAGGCCGCAGCCCGACCATGTCCGCGTCGCCAATGTTGAGCAGCGCCATGCGCGAAGCCTTCGTGTAGACCACAGCACCACCGGCAAAATAGGCCGACGCACCAGGTACCGCCAGCAAGGATGCTGCAACGAGGCCCCCGGTTGAGGACTCGGCAATGGCGATTGTCTGGCTACGCTCGATCAAAAGCGCGGCGATCTTTTCCGCAATCGGCTGGAATAACTCCATCAGTCGATCCTGTCTGCGCGACCGAGCTGGCAAAGCACGCGAAAAACACCAACGTCAGCCTGTGAAAATCGGCGCGACAAGTCCGCCCCGATTTTCTCCGCATCGGCCTGGCGAAGCGTGTCGACCATCAGGCAGGCCCTGATCTTTTTGTCGCCGCCGCGAAGTTGTTCTTCCATCGAGACCGGTTGACCACCCGGATCAACCGCTTCCCATATTTCGCAGGCCGCTATGGCGGCGTCTTGCACCAGGTCTTCAGCAAGTCTTGCCAACGCGGCTGGGTCGGGCGCGTCGTTTAAGAACCGGGCGGTGACCGCGAATGCGCCACGGAAACCACCGCTCCGCAGCGTCCGCCGACACACGGTCCGGGTCGCGTTGAGGAAGACTTCAGACATGATCTTGCGGGTCATTGGTGTCGGATTATCGAGCCGTCCGAGATAGGGCTTCGACGTCAGGACGTCCGGCGACTCAACAAGATAAAAATTGAAATAGTCGGAGCCGCCGGAAATCGCCTGGTGCCGCCGTCCGTATAGGAAACCGGGCACGGCGAGCCGCTCGAGCAGATGCTCGCCCTGAAACCACGCCTCGAATTCTGCCTCGCGTCCAGCGCGGCAATCATTGAAGATCGCAAGAATCCCCGGTTGTCCCGCCATTGCTATTTCGCCGCCACCACCATGATCTCAACCTTGTAGTCCGGCGAAGCGAGCCCGGCTTCGACTGTTGCGCGTGCTGGCGTGTTGCCGGGCGCAACCCAGGCGTCCCACACGGCATTCATTTCGGGAAAATTCGCCATGTCCGTGATCCAGATGTTTGCCGAAAGGAGCTTGCTTTTGTCTGTGCCAGCCTTTGCGAGAAAACCGTCGATCTGCCTGAGAATATCTTTTGTCTGATCGCCAGTGCTTTTGCCCTTCGGAGCGTCGGCGACAATGCCGGCGAGATAAACCGTATTGCCGTGCACTACAGCCTTGCTCATGCGCGGCCCTGTGTCATGACGTTCGATACTCATGCGTTTCCCCATAGTGAATTTTGAACTCGTTTCGTAGCGATGTTTGATGCTTTTGGGAACTGCGATCGCTCGCGCGATTAGCGCCTCGGCGTGCCACTGCAATTTCGGAAGTTGTGGCGATCTAACGTCGATTGAGAGCGTGTGCGAGGACTTTTCGCATGACGCTGGGCAGCGCCTCATCCGCCAGATCCCCGATTTTCACCCAACGCGCACCCTTCGGTGCTGCCGTTGCTGGTTGTGCGTGCGCGACGAAGACAGTCAGTTCGAGCGGGAAATGAGTGAATACGTGCCGCACCATGCCGGGCAACTGGCGCCATCGCGCTCGCGCACCTAGTCGCGGCGCCGAGTGGCAAGCGTGCGCCCTGTCGAAATCATGTTTCCACTCGCTCCCCGGCACCTCCATCATCGAGGCGAGCAGGCCTTTCTCGGGACGCCGGCGCAGTAACACGCGACCATCGGCGCGCAGGGCGACGAACGCGGCGCCGCTGCGCAATTTGCCTTCCGCTTTTGGTGACTTGCGCGGAAACGTCTCCTGTTCCCCGCGCGCGTGCGCTGCGCAGGCGCCTTCCCAAGGACACAGCACGCACGTGGGACGTTTCGGTGAGCAGATAGTGGCTCCGAGATCCATGAGCGCCTGAGCGAAGTCACCTGCCCGACGTTTTGGGAGTAAAGATGCAGCAAGCCGTCTGATCACCGGCTTCGCAGCCGGCAGTTCTTCCTCGACAATGAAAAGCCGCGACACGACGCGCTCGACATTCCCATCGACCGGCACTGCCGGAAAATCGAAAGCAATTGCCGCTACCGCCGCCGCCGTGTAGTCGCCGATTCCCGGCAGGCCGCGCAAGGCTTCGACATCACTCGGGAACTGTCCGCCATGGTGTTCGACCACAGCTTTCGCGCAGGCATGCAGATTGCGAGCGCGCGCGTAATAGCCAAGCCCAGCCCAGGCACGAAGGACATTATCGAGCCTCGCCGCAGCAAGCGCAGCAACCGTGGGCCAGCGCGACAAGAAACGGACGTAGTACGGTCCAACCGCCTTCACAGTCGTCTGCTGGAGCATGATTTCGGACAGCCATACGCGATATGGATCCGCGTGTTCGCCGCGCCGAGCTCGCCACGGCAAGATTCGTGCGTGCCGGTCATACCAGGCAAGCAACTCCTCGGGATCCGGCGTTTGGGCTTTCTTCCGCGAAACCGATCGGACTGCTACGGTCATGGTGCGACGATGGCACAAGGCACGTACCTATGAGCAAGCCCCCGCGCGGTTTTCCCCGGCCACTTTCGGAATTGCTGAGTGCGACCTTGGGCGACGCGTTCAAGGCGCAGGGCTTTGCCTC
>JANWKN010000125.1 GCA_025451355.1 Pseudolabrys sp.
GTAGCGCCGTTATCACCAACGGCAGTGACGATGGCCGTAGCGCCACTAGCAGTGACGATGGCGGTGATGGTAGTAGTAATGAGCCGTCGTACGGGCATCGATCGATTTTGCCGCGTTGCCGATCGGGACTATTGGAGCCGCGACAGCACCAGATTTTTACACAAGTGCTAGACCGGCGGCGCAAATTGCCGCCATGACGAACGACCGCATGTTCTCCAACCCAGGTAGCTGCGGATTTGCGCTAGCTAAGAAACTTGCAGTCGAGGGTTTGGTTCCGGTCGCCGCAGTGCATTCAGTCAGTAAGCGATGTCAGCACGGCCGCGTAATGACACGAAGCGGCGGCAAGGACAAAACCGTGCCAGATCGCATTCTGAAAGCGCAGGCTGGTCCACGCATGAAAAATGACGCCGATCGAATAAAACACGCCACCGGCAGCGAGAAGTCCGAGCGTGACCGGCGCGAGCGCCGCAATGATCGGCCGCATTGCGAAAAGGCAACTCCAGCCCATCGCGAGATAAACGCCCACGGCGGTGCGATCGAAACGGCCCGGCCATAAGAGCTTGATCGCGATGCCGGTGAGCGCCGCAATCCAAATGAACGTGAGCAAGGCGGTGGGGGCAACGCCGCGCATCGGCAGCATGAAGGCGGTGTAGGTCGCTGCGATCAACAGGTAGATCGCCGAGTGATCAAAGCGCCGCAGCCACCACTTGATCGGCGAGATCGGCCACAGATTGTATGCCGCGGAAAAGCTAAACATTGCGAGGAAACCGACGGTGTAGACGGCGACGGCGGCGACCTCTGTCGTATCGCCGTCGTGCGCGGCGACAACGACAAGCAACGCCGCCGCTGCGATGGCCATCGTAACGCCGAGAATATGGATGACTGCGTCGGCGACAGTCTCGCCGCGGTCATACTTCCATACCAATTGCGTGGTCATCTCGTCGGCTTAGTTGTGCATTGCGGCAAGGGAAGGGCCGGCGGCAAGCGCACTATCGGAACGAATATCTCAGGTTTAGAATTATCCGGGCAGCGGGCTCAGGTGAGATCGACGGGCCATGAAGCTTCAGTCGTTCATGCACGTTACGGCGGTGTCGGTGCTTTTGTGCACGGGCCTGGTTTCTGACGCGCAAACAGCGACCGCTCAGGTCATCGATTTCGGTCAGATCGAGTCGTTCGAGACCCTTGGAACGGGGACACAACGTGGCGGATCGCCGCCGAAGACGATCGTCGACGACGGCGAGTGGCACACGGTGATGTTCACGATTCTGGACTCAAATGCCGAAGCCAAGATCTACTGGCGCTCGCCGGACGGTCCGCAGACGATGATCATTCACGGACGAAGCGTGAAGGCTTTTCAGACCGCGGGAGAGTTCAAGATCGAAGCTCTCGGCGACGCGACCCGCAGCTTCAAATATGGGTACGTGCAGTTTCGTCTGAAAAGCAATAAGGGCACCTAGCCGAGAATCTCACCGCAGAGATAGCCCCAGGCAAAAAGCTACGCCGAGGCTTATGCCGTGGCGTAAAACACCCACGAAGAACCGTTGGGTACTTGTGGGGCGAAACAAATTTCGCGCAAAGAACGCAAGACGCCTGATCAGTGGATGGGGGCGGCGCGTTCACCGTTTCTTTTTTGCTGCACCCTTTGGCTTCGCGGCCGGCGATGGAGCCTTCGCCGCGGCTTCGCGCTCGGCTGTTTCCTTGGCGAGCCGTAATGCCCGCAGACGCTCGGTCTTGGCGCGCTCGGCGTTACCGGCGGCCTTGTACTCGGCCATGGCGGTCGCGCCTTCGCGTGCCTGGATTTCCTTTTTGTGGAACGCGGCTTGCGCGCGTTCCATGTCTTTGGTGCTTTTGCTCACGAACACCCCGTCGTGGACCCGCACGTATCGCACTTCATGCAGGTGCCGTTGCGCACCAGTGTGAAGTTACCGCACTCGCCACAGGCTTCGCCTTCGTAGCCCTTGGCGCGGGCTTCGGCGCGCTTCTCGGAAGCCGACGCCTTTGCATGCGCTCGGACATCTTGCATATCGACGCGGTGCTCGAGCTGTTCGGCGGGTGAAAGCTTCGCTTCCGGCTCGGCCTTGAGAGCCGTGGTGCCGGCAACCTCGGCGCGCGGGCCTCCAACGGAGGCAAGCGCAGTGATGTTGCCGCCGGGGGAAGCTGTCGTTCCCCTTACGACCGACAAACGATCGGTGCGCGAACGGGTCAGGCCCTTCGACACGTAGTTGGTCGCGGGCGCAGGCTTGCCTTCCTCCACGCCCTTGCCGAGCGCATCGAAACCGCCGGCTTCGCTCGGATCGACATGCGCGAGGTCGAAGCGCTCGAGGTAGGAGACCGCCAGCTCGCGGAATACGTAGTCGAGGATCGAAGTCGCGTATTTGATAGAATCGTTGCCTTGCACCGGACCCTGCGGTTCGAAGCGGGTGAAGGTGAAGGCGTCGACATATTCCTCCAGCGGCACGCCGTATTGCAGGCCGAGCGATACCGCGATGGCGAAATTGTTGATGATTGAACGAAGGGCCGCGCCTTCCTTGTGCATGTCGATGAAGATCTCGCCCAGCCGTCCATCGTCATATTCACCGGTGCGCAGATAGACCTTGTGGCCACCGACTACGGCTTTTTGCGTGTAGCCTTTCCGGCGATCAGGCATCCGCTCGCGCTCGCGCAGCACGGTGACCCGCTCGACGATCTTCTCGACTATTTTCTCGGCGAGCCCGGCGGCGCGCGCCGCGGCCGGACGCTCAAGGAAGGCCTCGACGACATCGTCCTCGTCATCCTCGTCAGCGATAAGCTGCGCGTTGAGCGGCTGGCTGAGCTTCGAGCCGTCGCGATAGAGCGCGTTGGCTTTCAACGCCAGCTTCCAGGAGAGCAGATAGGCCTCCTCGCAATCCTCGACGGTCGCATCGTTCGGCATGTTGATGGTCTTAGAGATGGCGCCGGAGATGAACGGCTGCGCCGCCGCCATCATACGGATGTGGCTGTCAACCGAGAGGTAACGTTTGCCGGTACGGCCGCAGGGGTTCGCGCAGTCAAACACCGGATAATGCTCGGCCTTCAGGTGCGGCGCGCCTTCCACCGTCATGGCGCCGCAGACGTGGATATTAGCGGCCTCGATTTCGCGCTTGCCGAAGCCCAGGGCCGCGAGCAGATCGAAGGTCGGCGAGGCGAGGTCTTCGGCCGAAATGCCAAGTTTGTCGCGGCAGAAGTCTTCGCCCAACGTCCACTTGTTGAAGACGAATTTGATATCGAAAGCCGTCGGTAGGGCCTTTTCGACCTTGGCGATCGCCTCGTCGGTGAAGCCCTTGGCCTTCAGCGTGGTGTGGTTGATGGCCGGCGCCTGCGCCAGCGTGCCGTGACCGACGGCATAGGCCTCGATCTCGGCGATATCGGCTTCGCCGTAACCCAACGTACGCAGGGCCTCGGGCACGGCGCGGTTGATGATCTTGAAGTAGCCGCCGCCGGCGAGCTTTTTGAACTTCACAAGCGCGAAGTCGGGCTCGATGCCAGTCGTGTCGCAATCCATCACAAGGCCGATGGTGCCGGTGGGGGCGATCACGGTTGACTGTGCATTCCTGTAGCCGTGTTTTTCGCCGAGCGACAACGCGCGGTCCCACGCGGTCTTCGCATGCGCGATCAACGCCGGATCGGGGCAAGCGGCGTGGTCGAGCGGCACGGGCGGCGTTGCGACTTTCTCGTAGCCGGTGCGTTCGCCGTAAGCCGCGCGGCGATGGTTGCGGATCACGCGCACCATATGCTCGCGGTTTTTCTTGTATCCCGGGAATGGACCGAGCTTCTCGGCCATTTCGGCCGATGTCGCATAGCTGACGCCGGTCATGATGGCGGTCAGCGCGCCGCCGATCGCACGTCCGGAATCCGAGTCATACGGGATGCCGCCGGTCATCAGCAGGCCGCCGATGTTCGCGTAACCGAGGCCGAGCGTGCGGAATTCGTAGGACCGCTCGGCAATCTGCTTGGAGGGGAATTGAGCCATCAGCACCGAGACTTCCAGCACCACGGTCCACAGCCGCACCGCGTGCTCATAGCTCTCGACCTGGAAGTTGCCGGTCTTCTTGTCGCGGAAGGTGAGCAGGTTCAACGACGCCAGATTGCAGGCGGTGTCGTCGAGGAACATGTATTCCGAGCACGGATTGCTGGCGCGGATTTGGCCCGAGGCGGGGCAGGTGTGCCAATCATTGACGGTCGTGTGGTATTGCAGACCGGGATCGGCCGAGGCCCAAGCGGCGTGGCCGATCTTCTCCCACAAAGCGCGGGCGTCGAGCGTCTTTGCGACCTTGCCGTTCTTACGATAGGTGAGGTCCCATTTGCCGTCCGCTTCGACCGCCTTGAGGAAGCCGTCGGTGACGCGCACCGAATTGTTCGAGTTCTGGCCTGCGACGGTGAGGTAGGCCTCGCTGTCCCAATCGGTGTCGTAGATCGGGAAATGGATTTCCTTGTAGCCTTGCTTGGCGAACTGGATCACGCGCTTGATGTAGTTGTCGGGAACCATCGACCTGCGCGCGAGCTTGATCTCGCGCTTGAGCGCCGGGTTTTTCTCGGGCGAGAAGCAGTCGTCACCCGAGCCCTCGCAGTTCACGCAGGCCTTCAGAATCGCCTTGAGGTGCTTCTGGTTGATCTTGGAGCCGGTGACGAGCGCCGCCACCTTCTGCTCTTCCATCACCTTCCAGTCGATATAGGTCTCGATATCGGGATGATCGACGTCCACGATCACCATCTTGGCGGCGCGGCGCGTGGTGCCGCCCGACTTGATCGCGCCCGCCGCGCGGTCGCCGATCTTGAGAAACGACATCAGCCCCGATGAGCGGCCGCCGCCGGAAAGCTTTTCGCCTTCGCCACGCAGCGCCGAGAAATTGGTGCCGGTGCCGGAGCCGTATTTGAACAGGCGCGCTTCGCGCACCCACAGGTCCATGATGCCGCCTTCGTTGACGAGATCGTCGCTGATCGACTGGATGAAGCAGGCATGCGGCTGCGGATGCTCGTATGCTGTTTTCGACTTGGTCAGCTTGCCGGTGAAGGGGTCGACGTAATAGTGCCCCTGGCTCGGTCCGTCGATGCCGTAGGCCCAGTGCAGTCCGGTGTTGAACCACTGCGGGGAATTCGGCGCGCACATTTGCGTCGCCAGCATGTAGCGCAGCTCGTCGAAGAAGGCTTGCGCATCCTGTTCGGAATCGAAGTGGCCGCCTTTCCAGCCCCAATAGGTCCAGGTGCCGGCGAGACGATCGAAGACCTGCTTCGAGGACTGCTCGCCGACGTAACGATCCTTCTCGGGAAGCGTCGCGAGTGCGTCCGCGTCCGCGATCGAGCGCCACAAGAACGAGGGGACGGAATTCTCTTCGACCTTCGTCAGACGGGCAGGGACGCCGGCCTTGCGGAAATATTTCTGCGCCAGAACGTCGGACGCGACCTGCGACCAGAACTCCGGCACCTCGACATTGTCGAGCTTGAAAACCACCGAGCCGTCCGGGTTGCGGATCTCGCTGGTGGTAAGCCGGAACTCGATGCCTGCGTAGGCCGACTGTCCATCCTTGGTATAGCGACGCTCAATTCGCATGTGTCTCTAGCCCCAAATTGCTGGACGGTTGAAAACCGCCCTTTTGCTTCTGGCGGACCTGTCCCGATCCGCCGTCGTTGCTCGTACTCGTTCGACCCACCATCTCATTCAGGCCCGTGCTCTGATCCGGCACCGGTTCGTTCCGGGGCTGTTGCCCCGGGCACAGAAAGTCCCTTTCCCAAACGCCATTGTTGTTCTTGGCGCGGGTTGAGCTCATCGACTGAAAAGCCGTTCTGAGGGTCCGGAGGGAACCTGAAACTCAACGCCACCGAACAATCCAAAGCTAAGAGGACTCGCCGTACGCGTCAACTACACATAGTCGGTAAATCTGAATCAAACACTAAATCTTGTGTCCAGCGTGAACTGTGGGGACAACGACAACTAGTATTGGCCCATACTGGGTCGCCGAAAAGCATTTTTCTTTTGGCCGGGGGGTAGGTTTTTATGCCTCCGGCCATGACAGAAAAGTGACACAAAAATGGGACTTCCGTGCTGATGCCCTCTGCGACCCCACGCGGACGGAGGCGGGGAAAGGCCGGGGAAAAATCCGTCCTTTGCACGCGTGGAGTCGCTGATTCTCGAAACTGTGTCAGGGCTTTACGGCGCAGGTGTCGCACGGTTGGATGATTGCGCGGATAACGCACGTCTGTGAATTCAAGCCACGGGCGGGATCGGACGCTCAACGGTGGCGATGCCAGCCGCGAACAAGAGCCAAGTAAAAAGGCGGACCCGCAAGGAGCCCGCCTTTTATCCCGGCACTGTCATTCGAATTCCAGCAATGGGGAGCCACATCCCTAGGCGACTCGCGGCCAAGGCTGGTGAATTCCTGGGCAGGATAGCCGTTGGTCGCCCGTCAACGCAACCATCCAATCCGCGGGGTTCGGCTAAGCGGGACGAATGCGCTTGAGGGTCTCGCCGGCGAGCGCCACATCTTCGGTGCCGCCGCGCGCTTCCTTGAGGCTGATCTGGCGCGAGTGTGGCAGCGCTTCCGGGTGTTCTTTCTGCAAAAACGCGGTCAGCGTTTCGCGCACCTCGCAGCGCAAGTCGAAGTTCTGCGAGGCGGAGCGGGCGCTCATCAGGCAGCGCAGCTCCATGGTGCCTTCCTTGAAATCGGTGACCTGCAGGGCGGCGGTCCTTCCGTCCCACTTGTCGGATTGTTTGAGGATCTCCGTGAATTTTGCACGAATGACGTCCACCGGGGCGGCGTAATCTAAATAGAGCATCAGGTTGCCGATCAAAGCCGAGGTGTCACGCGTCCAGTTCTGGAACGGCTTTTCGATGAAGTAGGTCAAGGGCACAATCAGACGCCGCAGATCCCATAGCTTCACGACGACATAGGTGGAGGTGATTTCCTCGACCGTGCCGTACTCGTTCTCGACAGTCACACCGTCGTAGAGCCGGATCGGCTGCGTGATCGCCAGCTGCAC
>JANWKN010000126.1 GCA_025451355.1 Pseudolabrys sp.
GCGGCAACCGCTCGATATAACTTTTTGCGACGACGCCAAATCCGCTTTCCTGCCAGGCATAGGTCGCGACCATGAAATGCCGTGCGAAGCTTTCAATCACGTGACTCGCCATCAAGTCGGTGAAGCCCTCCTCCTCGAGTGCCGTAACGAGGGGATTCAATCCAGGTTCGGGGCCGGTCATCGAAACGGTCCGGATCATGCCGGCAAACACGAGCCACGGCGGAGTGTCGATTTCGCGCGCGTCTTCCGGCCAGGCGAGCCGGCCGCCGCCAACAAGCCCTCCGTTGACACGGATCGAATCCGGCCAGTCGATCACGATTGACGTTTCCGGTTGCGCATGAGCGGCGAGCGCGTCGGCAAGAGCCGCCATGCCGGCATAGAATGCCCGGCGGGCCTTCAGCAGCGGCTCCTCGGGCTCGAGCACAACGGCAAATTCGGCAAGATCGAAGCGGCCGACATAGACCAGCGTGCCGGCGCCTTTTTCCGGAGCAATCGCCACTGCGTGGGCAAAAGCGTCGCCGACTTCGCGCAGACGTATGGCGGTGAATGGCGGTGGCAAGGCCAGTTCCGGCACGAGGCGCGTTTGCGAACGGGCCGTCTCAAGCGGCATTGTTCCTCACTCTACCCTTCAATTTAGAATACCTATAATTATAACGTCGGAAGGTCCCGAGGCCAGACCCGCGGCCGTAGGGAATAATGTGAAGATACGTGCCGTTCTGCACTCAGCCTTGAATTCGCGGGGCAAGCGAAAAGGTTAACGAGACCGATGGCCGAAGGGCCGCGAAACATCCTGATCTGCTCGTGCGAAGACACCGTGCCGCTCGACGGCGAAAAGGTGCGCCGCGCCTGCCGCGATTCCGTCGTAATTGAAGGCCGGCAATTCTGCCGCGCGGAGCTCAATCGCGTCCGCAAGGCGGTGGCCGGCGGCGAGCCGGTCGTCATCGCCTGCACCCAAGAAGCGCCTCTGTTCAACGAAGTCGCGGAAGAAGGCGGTGCGGACGCTCCGACATTCGTCAATATTCGCGAAACCGGCGGATGGGCCAAAGACGCCGCTGAGGCCGGACCAAAAATGGCGGCCTTGATTGCTGCAACTGCCTCGCCCGCGCCGGATGTTTCATTCGTGTCGCTGTCGAGCGACGGCGTGACGCTCCTTTATGGCAAAGACGAACGAGTCGTCGAGGCAGCCGAGCTGCTTAAGGAGCACCTCGACGTGACCGTGCTGATCAAGGCCGGTTCCGAACTCACACCGCGGCGGGTGACCGAATTTCCGGTGGTGAGGGGCGTCATCCGCGCCGCGAAAGGCTATCTCGGCGCATTCGAACTGACGGTCGATGACTATGCAGCACCTGCGCCGTCCTCGCGCGGCGCTTTTGCATTCGGCGCGGCGAAAAACGGCGCCGTGTCGCGATGCGATATCCTTATCGACCTTTCTGGCGGCCCGTCATTATTTCCTGCCGCCGACCTGCGCGACGGTTACTTGCGCGCAGATCCCGGCGATCCGGCCGCCATTCTTCGGACAGTGCTCAAAGCGCGCGATCTGACTGGCATGTTCGACAAGCCGCGCTACATCAATTTCACGGAGGACCTATGCGCGCATTCGCGCTCGAAGATCGTCGGTTGCCGGCGCTGCCTCGATCTCTGTCCGGCCGGCGCCATTGAGCCCGCCGGCGATCACGTCGCCATCGATGCGCATATCTGCGCCGGTTGCGGTCAATGTGCCGCTGCCTGCCCCACGGGCGCCGCCAGTTATGCCTTGCCGCCGTCCGATGCAATGTTGCGCAGGCTTCGCGTATTGCTCGGCACTTATCGCGAGACCGGAGGCGAGCGTGGTGTCGTGATGTTCCACGATGCCGAACATGGCTCGGCATTGATCGACGCATTGGCCCGGCACGGCGACGGACTGCCGGCGAATGTGCTGCCGGTGGAGGTAAACGAAATCACGCAGGTCGGGCTTGAAGCGGTCGCGGCGGCGCACGCCTATGGCGCCTCGGCCGTGCGGTTTCTCACTCGCGCAAAGGCACGACACGATATTGCCGGCCTGAAAAAAACGATCGCACTGGTGCAACCGGTCTTGGCCAAGCTCGGCTTCGATGGCGTACGTGTCGAGGCAATAGAGACAGATGATCCCGATGCGCTCGGCGACGCGCTGCGCGGGATTGCCACGTTGGAAGCCACGGCAAAGCCTGCAACCTTTTTACCGACAGGGAGCAAACGTGAATTGATGCGGCTGTCTCTCCGCGAGTTACACGCTGCCGCCCCGACACCGGTCGATATCGTGCCGCTTCCGGAAGGCGCGCCATTCGGCACCATCGAGGTTCGCGTTGAAGGTTGCACGCTGTGCCTGTCCTGCGTGTCGGCGTGCCCGACCGGTGCGTTGTCCGATGATCCCGAGCGGCCAGTGCTGCGGTTTGCCGAAGACGCTTGCGTGCAATGCGGCTTGTGCAAGGCGACGTGTCCGGAAAAGGTGATAAGCCTCAGGCCGCAAATCGACTTTCGTGCCGCCACGGCCCTTGGCCGCGTCATTAAACAGGAGGAACCTGCCGAGTGCATACGTTGCGGCAAGCCTTTCGGCGTGAAGAGCTCGGTCGAGCGCGTTATCGCAAAGCTCGAGGGCAAGCACTGGATGTATAAAGACTCGAAGAAGCGACTCGACGTCATCCGCATGTGCGAAGACTGCCGTGTCGTTGTGATGGCGGAAGAGCAATTTGATCCGTTTGGCGCCCCTCAGCGCCCGCCGGTCCGGACGACCGAAGACTACCTGCGTGAACGGGAACAGAAAGGCGAAAGCTAGTTATTTTTTGTTGCCCGTCGTCTTGGCGAGAAACTCCACCAGGGCCTTGCGATCCTCGGCCGATCCTATCGTTTGCTCCGGCATCTTGGTGCCAGGCGTGTAGTGTTCAGGACCGACCTCGAACAATTTTGACACCGTCTCTGGCGTCCACATGATTTCCAGTTTTTTAAGTGCGGGCGAGAAGTTGTAGCCTGGCAACGTTGCAATACGGCGGCCGAAAATGCCGTACAGCGTCGGACCGGCCTTGTTTCCCTCGTCAGGAGAAAGCGTGTGGCAGGCGACGCAGGCACGGAAGACTTCGGCGCCATGATCGCCAGCGTAAGCGGCCAAGGAATCTTCAGGCGTACCGACCGCGACCGCGCCAATCGGCTCTCCACTTGAAGCATCCCAACGGCGGATCATGCGGTCTGTTCCGCCAGTTAACAATGTACGGTTATCGGGGAAGAACGCTACCGACCAGACCGGCAAGCCTGGGCCAACCAACGTATGCGCAAGCTTGCGACTCTTGCGCTCGATCACCGCCACGGAGCCGCGAATACCAGCTGCTGCGACGAGGTTGCCGTCGGGCGAGATTGCGACAGCGATGACGGGCGTCGGCGATGCTTCGATTTCGGAAAGAACGTCGCCGCCCGCCGACAGAAAGTAAACCTTGCCGTTCGCCCCGGCTGCAACGATCTCACCGTCGGGCGCAACCGCGACATCGTTGAGCGGCGTCGGCAAACTGCGGACGATCTCACCGCCGCCCGATAGCGGCCAGATGCGCACCGTTGCGTCATAGCCCGCGCTTACGACGTTTTTCCCGTCCGGTGAAAAAACAACGCCGTTAGCGTTCTGAGCATTGCCCTCAAGCACTCGCGGCTCGCCACCGTTCAGCGGCCACAAGCGGACGGTGCGGTCCCACGACGCTGATGCAAGCACCGTATTGTCGGGCGATATCGCGACACTTGCGATTGGCGCGGAGTGGCCATTGAGAATCCGGTCGGGCTGTTGCTGTCCGGGGGTCCAGATCGCGATGCGAGCATCTGCCCCGGCAGTAACAACGCGCCCGTCCCTCAGATAGGCGACCGCATTCACGGCGCCGTCGTGAAGACGCAATACCTGCTGAGCGGTATTGAGATTGAGCGACCAGCGGATCGCGGATGTATCGAAACTCCCCGACACCGCCTGCGTTCCATCCGGAGCGATCGCGAGGGCCCGCACCGGTCCACCATGACCGCGCAACTGTGCCTGCGCCGGAAGCGCGAACAGCAATAACAAGATGGGGCTGAGACGTTTGATTAACATCGGCATTCAATTACCTCGTGGCGTCAGCCGCGATCAGGCTCCATGCCGAGTGCGCGTATACGAGCACGCACACGCTCATCACGCAAAGCGGCGAGAAACACTTGTATCCCCGCCCGCTCGCGCCGGCTGTCAACGACAAGAAAATCATAGTGTTCCGGCGAAACGGGCAGAAAGCCGAGACCGTAAAGCTTCGCCACCGGTTCGATGGCGAGCCCCCAATCGGCACGGCCCTGTGCAATCGCGGCTGCGACCGCATTGTGAGATTTCGGTTGATTGGCGTACCCGGCAGGCCGCGCACCACCGAGCAATTTATCGGTTAGGACACGCGTGCCGGCGCCAGCGTTGCGGTTGACCATCAGCGCTGACGCATCTGCGAGAACCGTCTTCAGCGCTTCGGTCGCGCTGCGACCCTCAAAGCGCGCGTCGCCATGACGGAACAGAATGCCCTGCATCCGCCGCCAGCCCGGAACGAGACTCAGACCGTCGGTTACGAGATGCCTGTTATATTGTCCGCTCGCCGGATCGATAAGATGAACCGGAGCAATATCGCATTCGCCGCGGGTTGCTGCAGCCACTCCACCCAGACTACCGACCGCGAGAATACGTGCCGTGAGTCCGTGGTCGGCAAGCGCGCCGACCACGACGTCGAGCGCCACGTCATGACTGCCCATGACCACAAGATCGGGCGCACGTGCCGCGTTGCCGATCAAGGTCACTTGCACATCACTACCGGCATCGAGCGCTGACGCGAGAGCATCGATCTCAAGGAAGCCATCAGCCTGCGAAAAGCTCGTCACTGCTCCCGAACCTTTGCCGGTGGGAAACGCGATCGTGCCCTGATCGCCCTTGACCAGCGAAACCAGGACAAATTCCTTGCGTCCCAGTTCGGATGCAACCCGCACCGGGACGCGCGCGTTCACCGTTTGCGTAGCTTCCGGTGGCAGGCCGGCGCGTGCGCGAATGACCGGCGCAACGAAAGCATGGAACGTGAAAATCGCCGAGGTCGGAAAGCCGGGTAACACAACGATCGGCTTACCGTCGACAACCCCGAGGCACAACGGTTTCCCCGGCTTAAGTGCAACGCCGTGCACCAGGACGCCGGGGTTGCCCAGGCGCGACACAACGCGGTGCGACAAATCGCCGGCACCTTTCGATGTGCCACCGGAGAGGACCACCATCTCACTAACGGCGAGCGCTTCGCGGACCGTTCTTTCCAACATTGGCGCGTCGTCCGGAAATGCCCCGAATACGAGAGGCTCGCCTCCCGCCTCGCTGACGGCGGCAGCAATGATCGCGCCGTTGCTGTCATAGACCCCTGCCGGCTTGAGCGACCTGCCCGGTTCAACCAGCTCATCGCCGGTGGAAAGCACTGCCACCTTTGGTCGCCGAACCACCTCAACGCGATCGAGGCCGGACGCGGCCAACATGCCAATCTCGCGGGATCCAATGTGCGTGCCACGGCGCAGCAACGTTTCGCCGCGTGCAATGTCGGAGCCGGCGTAAGAAATGAACTGTCCGGGCGCGGCGGCGCGGCGCAACTCAATGCGCGGCGGGTTTTCCTCGATCAGTTCAGTTTGTTCAATCATCACCACGGCGTCGGCACCGCGCGGAATGACTCCGCCCGTAGCAATCGCCGTGCAGGTGTCTGGAACGACCGTCAACACCGGCGCGTGCCCGCACGCGATAACTTCCTCGTTCAGTGTAAAGATTTTCGGATTTCCGTCGCTTGCTCCGACGGTATCCGCCGCGCGTACGGCGAAGCCATCAACATTGGCGCGATCGAACGGTGGCGCATCAACTGCAGAAACGACATCATGGGCGAGCACGCGCGTCCGCGCGGCTGCCAAGGAGACCGTCTCCGCGGGCAGCGGCGCAAGATCGAGGTGCTGCTCAAACCGAATACGCGCTTCACTTGCCGAGACAACCTCAAGAAATTGCTCCTGGCGTGCCGCAGCACGCACGCGCGCAAACAGATCACTCTCTCCGGTAGGCCTTGGTTTTCTGCTCTCGCTCATTTTTCGACGCTCATGGCCAAGGCCTTACCTGAACGGATGATCCCGCGGAATATCCCTCACTGTCCGCCGGCACCAGGATCCACCCATCAGAGCGGGTCAATGATGACAGTGACAGATATTTGATTGCCATCGGCTCCGCCTCCGTGCCGTTGCGACGCACGGGGACGACTTCCGCCAGACCGATGGTCGAACTGACCTTGCGCGCGAGAGTCAAAGTTTCCGTTGGCTCGTTGTCGCCGCTCTTGGCCGCCGCCAGTCGGTCGAGCAAGCGGCGCCCGACGATAAGCCACACGCTGAGAGCAGCATCAAGGCGTCCGGGCAGCAGCAACACGGGCCGAACGCCGACGAAACCGAATGCGGATGTCTCTCCCGGCGTGAGCGCCATGCCATGCACAGTCAGCTGTCCCTCGCGAGCAAGAGTCTGCACACTGCTGTCGTTGCGTCCGCTCCCGGTGCCGCCAATTGCGACGATCGCGTCGGCGCTTTCGGCCGCCATGGCGACATCGAGACCGCGTCCGCTGTCGTCCAGCCGTGCCGCACCGCCTCGCCGCTCAATGTCAGCCGCCACCAGGCGCGCGGCCGCATTTATGATGCCACTCCCGCGCACCGGGAGAACGCGAATACGCGGCTCGCGCACCGTGATGCGCGCAATCCCTGCAGCGGAAAATGCTGCGAGATCCGTGTTGCGCAGCCGCTCGCCGGCTCGACGCAGCGGGATCGCCGAGTCGCTGTCGGTTCCGGCTGCCAGAACACCATCGCCTGGGTTGACGACAATAAGCGCTTCGGCACGGCCGTCGATGACCTTGACCGCGTCAATCGGTGCAACGCTATCCGTTCCGGCAGGCAATGCCTGCCCGACCTCGATGCGTGAAGGTGTGCGCACGAGAGGGGAAGGAGTATGACTACCCGCGCCCAACGTCTCGTCCGCGCTCAGTGCCCACCCGTCCTGCAATGCCAGAGCTGACGCAGGACGAGACGGAGCCAATCCATCTGCAGCGAGCGTACGTCCTGCCGCCGCGAATACCTCGATGGTTCGCGGGGTGACCGGCTTCACCTCGGCGTCCACCGTCAGCAAAATGTCCGTGAGCGGCGTCAGTTTGGAAATCGTCTGTATCGGCTCGGACGCCGCCATTGCATGCTTGACCTTGTTGGACCAGAGCCTTCAGTTTAGCTCAACAACGCTGCGGTATGCAGACAGCTTTCTATTGGTGAAATCGGGGGAAGCAAGCGTGTTTACAACGACAAAAGGCAAGGCTCTTTTAACCACCACGACCGGCGCACTGCCCCGTCCCAATTGGTACACCGAGAACCTCCGTGGTGTACCTCTGTCGCAGGGTTTTTCCCGCCTCGCTTATCGCGAACAGCACTTCGATTGTCTCGCGTGCCATGTCGCAGCACAGCATCGCGCGGGCATCGACATATTCGTGGATGGTGACACGCGGCTCGACGACGACGTCGCCGGCCGCGCTTGGGTGAGTTACGTCACTGAACGGGTTGCGGGCATTGGCGCACCGCGCGTGGAAGTACCGCCCGCCGGCTTTATGGCCGACAAGGGCCCCGGTGACTTAATGTGGGAAGTCATCGAAACGCGCATGACTCCGCCTGTGACCGGCAAGATCAGTGAAACGAGTCTACAGCTTGATCGTGCCTACAAGGCGATCGCCCCTATGACCGACAGGCCGGTCAAGATTGGCTCTATCTCGGCACAGATTCTGGCGTTGATGCTCACGAACGAGCACTACAAAGACCGATACGACTTATTGATGGATCTGTCGGCGGCGCTCAACAACGAGTACCACGCACTAGCCGATGCAGGTGCACCGCTCGTGCAAATCGAGGAGCCGGCGATCCACCAGGTCATTGCCGACCCAAATCAACCGATCAAGCCGGAAAAATGGGTCGAAGCTTTCAATGTCGAGGTGAAAGGCTTGCGCAACAAATGCGAAGTCTGGTGTCACACATGTTGGGGCAGTCCCGCCGCGCAGCGGGTAGCGAGCAAGGACCAGTCGTACAAAGCGGCACTGCCTTATCTGGACCAGCTCGACGTCGATATCCTCACCATAGAAGGCGCATTCAACCGCGGCATGGATCTCGAGCACGTCGGCAAACTGATTTCGAAGAACAAGAAGATTGCGCTTGGTGTCATCAGCCACCGGACGCTGCAGATCGAGCGGCCCGAAGAGGTGGCCGAGCTTATCCACCAGGCATTGAAGTATATTGAACCGGAACGGCTCATCCTCACCAGCGACTGCGGCTTTGGCCGTCAATCGATGAGCCGGATGCACGCATTCTACAAAATGGTCGCACTCACACGCGGCACGAATATTGTGCGCAAGGAGCTGGGCATCGAAGAAGCCTACATCCCGGCGACTGACAGGAAATTGTCGATGGTGCCACTCAGCGCACAAGCGACATGACCGAAACCGTAATGAACTTGCGCGGCCTGAAATGCCCATTGCCAGCGTTGCGGGTGCGCAAGAAATTATCCGCGCTGAATCCCGGCGACCTGATCGTGGCCGAGTGCACTGATCCTTTGACCACCATCGATATTCCCAATCTCTTGCGTCAGACCGGTGATACGCTGGAGGAAAAATCGGAGGCCGACGGCGTGTTGACCTTCCGCATCCGAAAAAAATAGCGCCGGTCGCTCAGTCCAGACGGAAACCTTTCGCCCGAAC
>JANWKN010000127.1 GCA_025451355.1 Pseudolabrys sp.
GTGTTACCGGGTTCGTCGGTATCTATGTCGCCCTTGAGTACGCCAGCAGCGAATCATGCGAATCCTAATCGTCTAACCAACGGGCGCGGTAGCATTCGGGTGTTCTGCCCGGAAAATATTACGGTCGGGCGAAGCCTTGAGAGGGCCTTCTTCAGGGCACGGCCAAAGTGAAACTGCGGTACACCCCCAAAACGTTAACCGCTTGTTTACCGTCACCGGCAAAAAGTTGGGGGTGGACGAAGGACCGAGCCCCGTTTCCACCCGCCGTTTAACGCGCGCCGGTTCCCGAGAGTCGATCTGACTCTTGAAGTCTCCACCTCGGACGTGGATGCGAGCAATGAAATTTGGCTTTGCGTCGAGCGTCAAAGGTATTCGATCCGACGCGCGCAGGACGGCGGAAGAAGCCGCGCGGCGAGCCGGCCTTCATCTAAACGACTGGCTCAACGCAATCATTCTCCAGCAGGCGGCGAAGCAGGGCATCAAGGCCCCAACACCAACGTACTTCGACGACGAGAGAGCCTCCGACGATCTTTCCGGAATTCACCTCCGGCTGGACGATCTTGGTCGCCGCATTGATCAAATGACGCGCACCGGATCCGCGGCCTATGCCCCGAGGCGCAGCCGCGACGAGACTGACCCACTCGTCGAGCAATTTGCACGTCTGGAACAACGTATCGACAAGCTCGCCAGCAACGTTACACGCGTGTCAACAGCCGAGATGCCAAGCAAACATGTGCTCGAATCTGTGATCGCTGAAATTGCTGCGCGACGTTTTGGCCATGACGATAGAGCACCGTCGCAGGACCTGACTGGCCTCGAGGGTCAGCTGCGACGAATCACAGACCAAATCGAGACGCTGCGGCGTCCCGACGTGGAACGAGCAATCGCTGCGCTGCGCTCCGAACTGGGCGAAATCGGTCATATGCTAAATGAGGCCATGCCACGTCGGGCAATGGAGTCTATTGAGAAGCAAATTCAGGAGTTGGCCTACAGTGTCTCGGAGGGTCGGCAAGCTGGTGTCGACAGCAATGCATTGGCCGGAATTGAGTACGGGCTTGTTGAAGTCCGCAATGCACTGCACGAACTGGTGCCAGCCGAAAAGCTGTTTGGATATAGCGATGCGATCGAGAGCCTGAGTCGCAAAATCGATCTCATCGTTACCCAAAACGACCCTGCAACGATCCAGCAACTCGACAATCTCTTCGGAACTTTGCGTGAGATGGCGGCACATGTCGCCTCTGATGAATCCGTGAGTGTCCTGACGGCCCGGGTCCAAACGCTTGCCGACAAGATCGACTACCTTGCAATCGGCGGAAGCGCCGGCGATGCGTTCAATAGGCTTGAACTTCGTATCGACGCGCTCAGCCGCGCCGTGTCAGAGCATGCGCACGGTGACGACACCGCAATTCCGCACCTGGAAACGCTGATTCAGTCATTGTCGACAAAGATCGAGCAGATCCAGTCGCGCGGAGACCGGACGGCAGTCCATCATTTCGAAGATCGCATCGTCAAATTCCTCGAGCGGCTGGACACGACTGACTCTCGTCTCACCCATCTTGACGCAATCGAGCGCGGGCTGGCCGATTTGCTGGTTCACATCGAGAAAATAAGGGCGCAGAAAGATACCGTCGATGCGCAGGCAAACAGCACGTCTGGCATCGACGGGCTAAAACAGGACGTGGCACGTACCCACGACGCACTTGCGGTAATGCATGGCACCCTCGATCGCGTCGCGGATCGCCTCACCACATTTGAAAAAGACATCCGCAGCAGCCGAGCGATTCCAGTAGCCAGTGAGACCGGGATCATCGAGTTGACGCAGGTCGCGGACATCGCGCCGGCCCAGACGTCGAAACCCGCTGCGCGGCTATTAGATCCGATACAAGCCCGGGCCATGGCGCTCCAAATCTCGCCGACCGTGGTGGCAGACCCGACGATCAAGATCGCTCGCCCATTCGATGCTGTTTTTGAGGTCGGGCCTGGGTTGAAAGCGGATCAGCCGCTTGAGCCTGGTTCCGGCCGGCCGGGATCCGGTGCGGTGCCCGGAATGCGCATCTCGGTTGCGGAAGTCGCGCTTGGGTCCGCCCGATCTGGTGCGCCGGTTTCCGGTTCGAAATCGAGCTTCATTGCCGCGGCTCGTCGCGCCGCCCAAGCCGCGGGCCATGATCAAAAGAGCCGTCAGACACGCTCCGAACCCTCCAAAACCGGCGATACACCACTGCGGGCGAAAGTGGCAACGCGGGTGAAATCAGCCTTACTGGCAGCGAGCATCGTCGCCATCATCGTGGGTTTGGCTCAGTTCACGGGCAACTTTTTTAATTTCAGTATTTTCGAAACGGCCGACACGAAGATGGCAGCCAACTTCGAGGCGACCTCAACAGCGGGTTCCAACGAAATCCCGAATGGGGAAAACGAAACCGCCGCTGCAAGTGAGCAGAGTAAACCGATCGCGGGCGACGTCGATGTCACTGCGACGCTGATCGCCCCGCAGACGCTGCCGAGTTTGACACCTGCGCCTCAAGCTCCAAAAGGGGACCCCGTCCAATCACTCCTGAATTCGATGGAAGCAGGGGGAAGCCTGTCGGCGCTACTAAGTCCGCCTCTATTGAACGCGCCCTCGATGGCACCATCGTCCGCGGCAAAAACTGAAGTCACCGGTGCCATTGGTCGCACGCCAGCAGATGGCCGGACGGCCCGACAAGGGGCGCCTGCTACGCAGTCGCCGGCGGCGGAAAGTTTGCAGCCTGCCATCGGCGGGGCACGCCTGCGCAATGCCGCAGCAGCCGGTGATCCAGCAGCGGCCTATGAAGTCGCCATGCGCTTCATGGAAGGCCGAGGCGTACCTACAAATCTTGAAGAGGCAGCCAGATGGCTGGAACGGGCTGCAGGCAAAGGTCTCACACCTGCTCAATTCCGCTATGCGAGCATGCTCGAAAAAGGACAGGGTGTCAGAAAGGACCTGGCCGCAGCTCGCAGACTTTATGTGGCTGCCGCCGATAAAGGCCACGCCAAGGCGATGCATAATCTTGCCGTCCTCTATGCCGAGGGTGTGGACGGGAAGCCGGACTATGCCAGCGCGGTCCTGTGGTTCCGCAAGGCCGCCGAACACGACGTGGCCGATAGCCAATACAATCTCGCAGTATTGGTGGCGCGCGGACTCGGCACCGAGAAAAACACCGCTGAATCGTACAAGTGGTTTGCTCTGGCGGCCGCCCAGGGTGATCGTGATGCCGGCCGCAAACGTGACGAGACCGCCGCCGCCCTTGATGCTCCGACGCTCGCAGATGCCCAGGACGCCGTGAAAAACTTTGCGCCGCAGACACAGCTGCCGGCGGCCACCATGGTTCCAGAGCCTCCGGGCGGCTGGGATCGGGCCGCGCCTCCACCGCATGACAAGCCACGCGCTGGCGGCCCCCTTTCCATCAGCGCGGTCGCTTCAGGAAAGCCCTGATCGCCGCGTCGAACTGTAACAGGGCGTGATCAGAGACGGCCTCTTCAGCCAAACCAAGCACAACTCGAACCACCTGCTTCGAGCGATCCCGCATCATACTGCTGGCGTTCCGATGCCTCAGTGCTAGTTGCATGATGAGAGGCCCGGGCGTACTGGTCGCGTAACGCGCCCCAACCCGCCGGACGAAAAGCGCTTGCAGATCTATCTTCCCATTGCTGATTTGCCTGTGAACGTCTTCCTGGTGCTGGGGATGGGGCTGGCGGTCGGCTATATCTCCGGAATGTTCGGGATCGGCGGCGGATTTTTGATGACACCGCTTCTGATCTTTATCGGGATCTCGCCGGCGGTCGCCGTGGCGACCGTATCCAGTCACATTGCAGCATCCTCATTCACCGGCGCGCTTAGTTATTGGCGGAAGCGTGCGCTCGATATTGCTTTGGCATTGATGTTGCTCAGTTCGGGCATTCTCGGCACGGCAACTGGCGTTTGGCTCTTCACCGAACTGCGTGCACTCGACCAACTCGATCTGATGATCGGCATTTCGTATGTGACGCTGCTGACAACTGTCGGGGCGATGATGATCTATGAAAGCGTGCGTGCAATCTTGCGCACGCGTCACGGCATGCCAGCAACGCTGCGGCGGCCAGGCAGTCATACATGGTTGCATGGTCTGCCGTTTAAGCTGCGATTTAAGCGCTCCAAGATATATGTATCGGCAATTCCGGTCTGGGCGATCGGATTTGTGATCGGATTTGTCGGGGCGATCATGGGCATAGGCGGCGGATTCTTGCTTGTGCCGATGCTGATCTACTTCCTGCGCGTACCGACCGCGACCGTCATCGGCACTTCGATGGTGCTGACGCTTGTCACGATGGCCTCGGCGACGGTCATGCACGCGGCGACAAATCATCTGGTGGACGCGGTGCTGGCGCTGATCTTGATGGTCGGGGGCGTTATTGGCGCACAATTTGGCGCGCGCACCGGGCAGAAGATGCGCGGCGAGCGCCTGCGTCTGCTTCTCGGCCTTCTGGTTTTTGCGGTGGGTTGCCGGTTCGCTTACGAGCTGGTGGTCAAGCCGGATGATCTCTATTCGCTTCGTTTCGTCAGGAGCGGATGATGCGGCGGCTCCTGTGCACTCTTATTGTCCTGCTTTGCGGTCTGGGATCCGCCGCGGCGGAGCGACTGGTGGTGTCTCTGTCAAATCATCGCGTGGCGGTTACATCAAGCTTTGTCGGGGAAGAATTGGTGCTATTCGGCACAATTGAACCTGATCCGGTGACGAGTCCCCTGCGCCCGCCCTATGATCTCGTGGTCACGGTAACGGGACCGCGCCAGACCTTGCGTACGCGACGTAAACAGCGGGTGCTCGGTATTTGGGTCAATGTCGATTCCCGCGAATTCGAACGCGTACCGTCCTATCTTGCGGTTCTGAGCAACCGCCCGGTCAACAACATCGCCAACCAGGATACGTTGCGCCGCCTGCAGATCGGGCTCGACAACTTCCTGTTGCCGCAACGAATCGGAAGCGATGTGGCGGACACGGTGCGCGAAGACCCGTTCCGCCGTTCCTTCTTACGACTACAGACGCAACAAGGTCTCTATCGCGAGTCAGCCACTGCTGTGACGTTCCTCACGCCAACCGTGTTTCGCGCGGCAATCCCGATGCCTGCCGCCGTTCCAACCGGAAGCTATGGAATCGAGGTCGAGTTGTTCACGGGCGGCAATTTGGTCGCCCGAACGAACTCAGCACTGGATGTAATCAAGACTGGCTTTGAACAATACGTTGCCGACGCGGCGCGCGACTACGGCCTCCTGTACGGACTGGCGACGGCACTCATGGCGCTGCTGATCGGCTGGTTTGCCAGCGTGATATTTGCGCGCGACTAATCCGGCAGACAACGTTTTGCCGTGAAAGAATAAATACGGCCATCGCCAAGCAAATATGCCGTGAAGGCGAGCGTGCCAAACAAGTCGGCAAAGGCAGCGTTCCTCACATTCAGGCCGCCGGTAAATGCACCGAAGGCCGGCAATACCAGGCGCGTCGTATCTGCGGCGAAGCAGCGTCGGCTCACCGCTCGGCCGCGATGCGCGATCCGCGCCACCGGATGCAGATGACCGCTGACTTCGCCGGAACCGCCTTTCGGATCGTGGCGAAACGTTAGTGCGCCAATTTTCAGCGTTTCATGAAATACGCCACCGATCCCGTCGGCGGGCTCGGGATCGTGGTTGCCCGTAATCCAAATCCAGTCGCGCCCGCGTTGCAGCTTTGTCAGATTGTCACGATCCGCATCGCCCAGTCGCGTTGGTCCACCAACATCGTGAAAACTGTCGCCGAGCGAGACAACGCACCTTGGCGAATAATCCGCTATCAGGTCCGACAGGCACGCAAGCGTACTCGCGGTATCGTAGGGGGGAAGCATCTGGCCGCGTGCGGCGAAACTTGAACCTTTTTCCAGGTGCAGATCGGCGACGGCCAAAATTTGATGCTCCCGCCAATAGAGCGCGCCCCGTGGATCGGCGAGAAGTGGAACTCCGGATAAAACGATGAGATTGCCCTCGCTCTCCGCCAGATTTGGGGCCGCTTGGCTCAACTCATCGCCTCCCTGACTAATTCGTCGGCCGCCTCGGCCAACAGCATATCGGACGCCTCGCCATACACGCTTTCCCGACCGATCTCGAGCAGAACGGGAACGGACAGCGGCGAGACGTGGTGGAGTGCTTTATGAACGATTCGCCCCCGGATCCGCGAGAGCATTTCAGCAAGGCGTTTGATATCGAGTAGACCCGTGGCCGCATCAGAGTGAGCTGCGCGCAAAAGAATATGATCCGGCTGGTGCTTGCGTAGCACGTCATAGACGAGGTCAGTGGAAATCGTAAGTTGCCGGCGCGATTTTTCCTCGCCCGGAAAACGCTTTTCGATCAAACCGGCGATGATGGCGCAGCTGCGAAACGTGCGCTTCATCAGGGCCGATTCGGCAAGCCAGGCTTCCAGGTCGTCGCCAAGCATGTCTTCGTCAAACAACTGGGCGAGCGAGAAGTCGCCGCGTTTGATGTGTAAAGCGATGTCGCCCAATCCCCAAATCGCCAGGGCATATTCATTGGCGACAAACCCCAACGGCCTCAGGCGGGCCCGCTCAAGCCGGCGCGTCAGCAACATGCCAAGCGTCTGGTGCGCCAGTCGGCCTTCAAAAGGATAGCAGACAAGGTAGTGGTTGGCGGCTCTGGGAAAGGTTTCGACCAATAGGTCGCCAGCCTTGGGAAGGATCGAACGCCACTGCTGGATTTCAAGCCACTCGCGTACCTGCTCGGGAAGTGCGCGCCACTCCTCTGGCTTCGCCAAAATGGCGCGCACCCGGGCTGCCAGATAGGTCGAAAGCGGAAACTTGCCTCCCTCGTAAGCCGGCACTTTGGGATCGGTGGCATCCGACCGTGAGACATAGACCTCATCCTCGACCAGCGCCTCGTATTTGAGAATTTCGCCCGCGAATACAAAAGTGTCCCCGGGTCTCAATGTCTCGATAAAATATTCCTCGACTTCGCCAAGCAATCGGCCGCCACGCGGCACGACGGCGCCGCTCCGACGCGAGCGGACCAGCCGGACCTTGATCATGTCGGCCTCAACGATAGTGCCGACATTCATGCGGTAACGTTGGGCGACCCGCGGATGCGTGATGCGCCAACGCCCATCCTTGTCTTGTCTGATTTTGGCAAACCGCTCGTAGGCCTTCAGCGCGTAGCCGCCGGTCGCAACAAAGTCGACGGCCGCGTCAAAATCGGCACGACTGAGTGCAGCATACGGCGCGGCAGCGCAGATTTCGGCGTAGAGTTCCTCGGCAATGAATGGTTCGCCACAAGCGCGCCCCAGGATGTGTTGGGCCAGCACATCAAGAGCGCCGGTGCGCAATGGCGGCGTATCCTGTGCATTCTCGGCCACGGCTTCTATCGCGGCTCGGCATTCAAGAACCTCAAAGCGATTGGCCGGTACCAGCACGGCCTCGGATGGCTCATCGAGCCTGTGATTGGAACGTCCAATTCGCTGCAAAAGCCGCGAGCAACCTTTCGGCGCCCCGACATTGATCACCAAATCGACATCGCCCCAGTCCACGCCAAGATCGAGAGAAGACGTGCAAACCACCGCGCGCAGCTTGCCCGTGGCCATCGCGTCTTCGACGCGACGCCGTTGCGCGACATCAAGTGAGCCGTGATGGAGCGCAATGGCAAGATTATCGTCGTTGTTGCGCCACAGCTCCTGAAAAAGAAACTCTGCCTGACTGCGGGTGTTGACGAATACCAAGGTCGTCTTGTGCGTCTTGATATGTGCGTAGATCTCTCCGAGGGCATGGCGCGCCGAATGACCGGCCCATGGCAAATGCTCTTCGGTATCAAGCATCGTGACGATCGGTTGGGCGCCGGCTTGCGCGGTCACCAGATCAGCATGCGCTCGGCCATCTGGCGGTTGTGCAACCAGAAATCGGCGGAGCTCGTCGGGCTTAGCAACAGTCGCAGAAAGACCAATCGTGATCAGCTCCGGGGCGAGCTTGAAGAGGCGTGCCAAACCGAGCGACAGCAAGTCGCCACGCTTGGAAGTCACGAGCGAATGAAGCTCGTCCAGGATCACACGCTTGAGCGTACCAAACATATACGGCGCATCAGCGCTGGCGAGCAGCAGCGCCAACTGCTCCGGCGTGCTGAGCAGGATGTCGGGCGGATCACGGCGTTGGCGCTGACGCTTGGATGTGGGCGTATCGCCGGTGCGGGTTTCGAGGCGTACCGGCAGGCCCATTTCCTGAACGGGAATTTCCAGGTTGCGCGCAATGTCGACCGCGAGCGCTTTCAATGGCGAAATATAAAGTGTGTGCAGGCCCTGCGGGCGCACCAGCGCACGACCAGTCGACTTCAGATTTCGCGAGCGAACGCCGCGCTCGCTCAGCTCCACAAGCGTAGGCAGGAAGCCGGCCAGGGTCTTGCCCCCGCCGGTCGGCGCGATCAGCAACGCTGAACGTCCGGCGTTGGCTCTCGCCAGCAGTGCAAGCTGATGCGCGTGCACCTGCCAACCGCGACCGGCGAACCAGCGGGCGAAAACATCCGGCAATTGCGGCGGAGCATCAACGAGATCGCGCGCGGGTTCCATGCGTTTTAGTTTCCCGCGACTACAATCAACCCGGGCACTGGGACGCCTTTCTCCGTGCGAGTGGACCCAAGATCCACGCTCACAGGGTTTAGGCCGGACGCCACCAAAGAGGTCCGCACATGCGCTTCGCTGTGCGCGTAACGCAGAGTATCGCGCAAAATGACGCCGCCGTTTTCATTCGTCTCCACGCTGAAGGCGAGTTGCCCTGGCGAGCCCATCACTTTTGCAACGGCGTCGAAAACCGGCGCGAGGTCTTCGAAATACATGAAGACATCGGCGGCAAGCACAAGGTGATAGTGGCCACCGATTTCCGACTCGCTGGCTAGAAATGCCAGAATCTCCTTTTCGACAAGGCGGTCGTAGAGACCCTTTGTCCGCGCCTGTACCAGCATCCCGGACGAAAGATCGACACCAACCATCCAGTCACTGAATGGCCGGAACGGTAGAGCGGCGAGGCCAGTGCCGCATCCAAGATCGAGGACAGAACCGAATTTCATTCGGTTACCGGTGTGGGTCCCGTCGACCGCTCGAAAGAGCAGCTCCGGCCCTCGATAGTTTAGGCCTACTGTCAGGGCTTGATCGAAACGGGGCGCATATCCGTCGAAAAGTGCACGTACGTAGCCCTCCGCGATTGCGCCACCGGACTGGACGCCCAGGTGCGTGAGACGAAGCGCAGCACCGTGGACGTCATGCGGGTCGGCTGCCTTGGCTTGCGCAAAGGCCACGACGGCGGCGGCGCGGTCGCCCAATTTCTCGCGCAAGTCACCGAGCATGAACCAGGCCGAGACATAGCTTGGCGCGCGTTCAAGCACCTGTACCAACAGGTCAGCGGCCCCCGTCAGATCGCCCTTTGCCTCTCGGTCGCGCGCCCATTCGAAGCGCCGGTCGGCAATCACATCGCCGGAGGACAGGAATATTGGGCTGGTCATTTCCTGGTTATTCTTTGTCGTTTGGCATCGAATACCTATCTAATCACGATGCGTCCTGAAGATATCCTGGTTCCGACACCATCGGGTGTGTGCTGCAAACCCGGCGGCTTCCATATTGACCCGACTCGCCCGGTTGAAAAGGCCCTGATCACACATGGCCACTCCGATCATGCGCGCGCAGGGCACGGCGCTGTCCTCGCGACGCAGGAAACTCTCGACATAATGCGCCTGCGCTACGGCGATAATTTCGCTGGCAGCATACAAGCGGTTCGCTATGGCGAGATCGTGAAACTCGGTGGCGCAACTGCCAGCTTCCATCCCGCCGGCCATGTACTCGGTTCGGCGCAGATCCGCGTCGAATGTAACGGTCTGCGCGTCGTCGCCTCTGGCGATTACAAGAATGTCGCCGATCCGACTTGCACGCAGTTCGAGTTGGTCCCTTGTGATGTATTCATTACCGAGGCGACTTTTGGGCTACCGGTGTTTCGACACCACGACGCTGCTGGCGAAATCGGCAAACTCCTGCGCTCGGTCGAATTGTTTCTCGAGCGCGCACATCTGGTCGGCGCCTATTCTCTCGGCAAGGCACAACGCGTTATTGCCATGTTGCGTGCGGCCGGACACGACCAGCCGATCTACATCCACGGCGCCATGGAGACCATCACACGCTACTACCAGAGCCGGACCATCGATCTCGGCCGGGTTGAACTCGTGCGTGGGGCCAACAAAGCCGAACTCTGCGGCCGCATCGTAATCTGCCCGCCCAGCGCAATCAGCGATCTATGGTCTCGCCGTTTTCCGGATCCGGTAGTGGCGTTTGCGTCAGGCTGGATGCGCGTGCGCGCGCGTGCACGTCAACGTGGCGTTACGTTGCCGCTTGTAATTTCCGATCACGCCGATTGGGATGGCCTGACCGCAACTATCACAGCTACTGGCGCCTCGGAAGTGTGGGTTACCCATGGCCAGGAAGATGCACTGTTGCATTGGTGTCGGGCGAAAAGCCTGAAGGCGCGTCCGCTCGATATTGTCGGGTACGGCGATGAAGAAGACGCGGCCGCTCAAGCTGAGGCGGAAGCATGAACCGCTTCGCCGAACTGCTCGACCGGCTGGCCTACGAACCGGGACGCAACGCCAAACTGAGGTTGATCGCCGACTATCTGCGTCGAACGCCTGACCCCGAACGCGGTTGGGCCCTTGCGGCTCTCACCGGTGCGCTCACTTTCAAACACGCCAAGGCTGGCATGATTCGCGGACTGATTGCGGAGCGCACAGACCCCGCGCTGTTTTCGCTTTCGTACGA
Source organism: Pseudolabrys sp. (assembly GCA_025451355.1). Taxonomy (GTDB): domain Bacteria; phylum Pseudomonadota; class Alphaproteobacteria; order Rhizobiales; family Xanthobacteraceae; genus Pseudolabrys. The sequence continues at coordinate 10,812 of JANWKN010000127.1, forward strand.
CTATGTCGGCGACCTGTCTGAAACGGTCGCGCTGATGTGGCCGCTTGACCCGAACCAGAAATCTGGCTCTGCGCCAACTCTGACCGAAGTTGTCCAAACTCTGTCCACGCTCGGCAAGGCACAGTTGCCGGCAAAGATTGCGCGCTGGCTCGATGGTCTGGACGAAACTGGACGCTGGGCCCTCTTGAAGCTGGTCACTGGCGGCTTGCGGATCGGCGTGTCCGCACGGCTCGCAAAAACTGCCGTCGCGTCTCTCGGCAATCAGCCGCCCGATGAAATCGAAATTCTGTGGCCGGGCCTCCAGGCGCCCTATCTGGATCTATTTGCATGGCTTGAGGGACGTGCCGAGAGGCCGTCAACGCGCGATCCGGCGCCCTTCCGTCCACCAATGCTCGCGCACGCGGCGGAGAAGTCTGATCTCGCTAGACTCGACGCCGCGGATTATCTAGCGGAATGGAAGTGGGACGGCATCCGCGTGCAAGCCGTAGCCGGGCGTGACCAACACGGCGAATTGGTCGCCCGCCTCTATTCGCGCACGGGCGAGGAAATTTCCAAAAGCTTTCCCGATTTGCTCGCTTTGTTGCGCCTGCCCTGCGCGATCGATGGCGAATTGCTGATCATGCGCGAAGCACGCGTACAATCTTTTAATGTGCTACAGCAGCGATTGAACCGCAAATCGGTGACATCAAAGTTGCTCGCGGAGTTTCCTGCGCACCTGCGCGCCTACGATTTGCTCGCGGAAGAAGACGAGGACCTACGCGATCGCCCATTTGCCACGCGCCGCGAACGGCTGCAGGCTCTCATCACAAGGCTTAGTGATCCACGGATCGATATTTCACCACTGATCTCGTTCAAAAACTGGAGCGATTTGACCGCCGCCCGTGCCGATCCGGCGTCGGCGGGAGCTGGGGTGGATGCTGACGCCGTTGAAGGCATCATGGTGAAGCGCCGGGACGCACCTTACGTACCGGGGCGGCCCAGGGGGCCCTGGTGGAAATGGAAACGCGACCCCATGATAATTGATGCTGTTTTGATGTACGCGCAGCGCGGGCATGGCAAGCGTTCGTCCTACTATTCCGACTATACATTTGGCGTGTGGAGCAAGAGGGACAGCGGCGAAGAACTGGTCCCCGTCGGCAAGGCGTATTTCGGATTCACCGACGAAGAGCTCGTTCAGATCGATCGTTTCGTGCGCCGGAATACCGTCGACCGGTTCGGACCCGTACGAGAAGTCGTGCACGAGCCAAAATCAGGGCTGGTGCTGGAAGTTGCCTTCGAGGGGTTGCAGCGTTCGACGCGACACAAATCCGGTATCGCGATGCGCTTTCCGCGGATCAATCGCTTGCGCTGGGACAAACCGCCGGCCGAAGCCGATCGGCTGGAGACCCTCGAAAGCCTGTTGACACAGCGTGAGCATGCTACAATGCCCACGGTTGGAGGCGGTAATGTCTGATAATCAGGTCGCGCGTTGGGTGGGCGGTACCCCCTTGGGAGTGCTGGTACGCCTGATCCTAGTGTCGATATTGGTGGGCGTGATCCTCTCGGCGCTCGGCCTCGACCCATTCGACATCATACATAGCGTCGAGCGGCTGATCCGATCGATCTGGAATATGGGTTTCGACGCAATCCGTTGGCTGTGGCGCTATTTCCTGCTCGGTGCGGTGATCGTCGTCCCGATTTGGCTCATCATGCGCATGGCCAATGCGCCGCGCGGGAGATAAATCCGAATCTCAGCCAGGCCAGCTCTCCGCGGTGATGGCCGCCGCATCGCTGCCGACCATCGATGCAAGCGAGTTGCGGTGGCCACGCTTGAGCGCCGCCGTGAGATCGGTCTTGATCTCAGTCACGAGACCGATGCCGTGATAGACCAACGCGCTGTAGAGTTGCAGCAGCGTCGCGCCCGCCTTGATCTTGGCGATGGCGGTGGCGCCGGAGTCGACGCCGCCGACGCCGACGACAGGGAACGCCCCCTCCGCCCGCACAAAAGTTTCTGCCAGCATCCGCGTGGAGAGTTTGAACAACGGTCGACCCGATAGCCCACCCTGCTCGCGGGTCTTGTTGCGATCACGCAACGAGCCAGGCCGCGTAATTGTCGTGTTCCCCACTATCATTCCGTCGACGTGGCGCTTGCGAGCGACACCGACGACGTCGTCGAGTTCGGGCAATGTGAGGTCCGGCGCAATTTTGAGGAGTAGCGGCACTGGTCCTGTGCTCGGCCGTATCCTTTCCCGCGCATCGATCACGCGGGCCAGCAGATCATCCAACGCCTTCGCCTGTTGCAAATCGCGCAGACCCGGCGTGTTTGGTGACGACACGTTAACGGTGAAATAGCTGGCAACGGCGGACAGCGTTTCGATCAGACGCACGTAATCCTCAACGCGATCCTTCGTATCGCGATTGGCACCGATATTGACACCAACGATGCCGCCAGCACCACGACGTACAGAAAGATGCATGTGCACCGCGGCCGCCCCATCGTTGTTGAAGCCCAACCGATTGATGACCGCCTGATCGCTCTCGAGGCGAAACAACCGCGGCCTCGGATTGCCGGATTGAGGCCGCGGCGTGACAGTTCCGACCTCGACGAAACCAAAGCCGAGCCGGAGCAGCGCGTCCGCGACCTGCGCGTTCTTGTCAAAGCCGGCGGCAAAACCGACAGGGTTCGGAAACTTGAGTCCAAACGCGCGCACAGTCAGTTCGTCGCCATCGGCTGGCGCTCTGGCGAGGGGCATGAGCCGCAACGCCTTAATGGCGAGCCTGTGCGCGTCTTCCGGATCGAGTGCACGCAGGAACGGGCGCGACAGGCGGTCAAATAGACCGATCAACGGACGGGCCTCCGTGGCATGACAATCGACCCTATCGGCGCGGCCTGGGTTTATTCAAGGCCATCAGCAAGGAAACGGTTGCGACAGGGGGTCGACTCAAGGCTATAATTCCTATCCTATCGAACCCCGGTTGCCGTCGGTGCGAGCGTCCATGCCCATGCTTACCCATAATCAGATCTGGACGGCCATCGACCGTTTGGCCGCCCGCGCCAAACTGACGCCGTCGGGCCTTGCGAAAAAGGCTGGCCTCGACCCGACTACATTTAACAAGTCCAAGCGCGTAACTCCCGAAGGGCGGCCGCGCTGGCCCTCGACGGAATCAGTGGCCAAGGCGCTTCAGGCGACCAGCACCAAGTTCGACATCTTTGTGACCCTAATCAGCGACGGTGGCAAAGCGACGATGCACAGCGTGCCGCTCATCGGTTTCGCGCAGGCCGGCGCTGGCGGATTTTTCGACGACGGTGGCTTTCCGGTCGGCAAAGGTTGGGAGGAGATAGCCTTTCCGTCCGTCAACGACGAGCACGCCTATGCACTGGAGATCTCCGGTGATTCAATGAAGCCGGCCTATCGCAGCGGTGACGTCATCATCGTTTCACCGGGCGCTACTGCTCGGAAAGGCGATCGAGTCGTGGTCAAGACCAAAGACGGCGAGGTTATGGTCAAAGAGCTCAAACGCAAAACCACAAAATCGGTCGAACTAAAGTCGCTGAATGCCGAACATCGCGACCGCACCTTGCCGGCGGCCGATATCGTCTGGCTTGCGCGCATCGTCTGGGCGAGCCAATAGGCCTCTCCGCTTCGGCTGTTACGCAGATCGCGCCAAAGCACCGTCGATCATATCGATGGTGTTTCGCAGGCCATAGACCGCCGCGAACGAACCGAAGCGCGGGCCTTTTTCCTGACCCAGCAAAACCTGATAAAGCAGATTGAACCAGTCGAGCGAGACCCCCGGCTTGCCGTCCTTCGCTTTCTTTTTCTGATCGAGGAATGGCTCGCGGCGTCCGACCTCATAAACGACGTTCTGGATATCCTCGGCACTGGACTCAGGCTTCAGTTGCGAAAGCGCGTCGCGCAGATCAATCAGTGCCGCGCGTTCGGCACCCGTGGGTTCGCGGAATTTCTTTTCCGGTAGCACGAAATCGCGGAAATAGTGGATGGCGTATTCCACCAACTCATTCAGCTTGGGATGCGTCTTTGGCGTGACGCCCGGGCGGTAACGCCCAATAAAGCCCCACAAAGTTTCTGCATTTTCGGCATTCGACGAAGACACGAGTGTAAGCAGCATGCCGAACGAGATCGGCATGTCGATCTTCGGAGGTTCTCCGGAATGGATGTGCCAGACCGGATTCGAAAGTTGCTGCCGGAAATCCTGCCGTTCGAGGCCGTCAAGGAACTGATAGTACTCGTCAACATGACGCGGGATGACATCGAAATAGAGTCGCTTGGCGGCCTTCGGCTCGCGGTACATGAACAACGACAAGCTTTCCGGACTGGCGTAGCGCAGCCACTCTTCGATCGTCAGACCGTTGCCCTTTGACTTGGAAATCTTCTGGCCCTTTTCATCGAGAAAAAGTTCATAGTTGAACCCCTCCGGCGCAACGCCGCCGAGCGCCCGGCAGATCTCGCCCGACAGCTTCACCGAATCGATCAGATCTTTTCCGGCCATCTCGTAGTCAACGCCGAGCGCCACCCAGCGCATGGCCCAATCAGGCTTCCACTGAAGCTTGCAACGACCGCCCGTAACCAGCGTTACAACCGGTTCTTTCGACTCGGGATCCTCGTAGGTGATGGTGCCGGCCTTGGCATCGTGCGCCGTGACAGGAACCTGCAAAACGATTCCGGTGGTCGGCGACACCGGCAGGAACGGCGAATATGTGGCCGCACGCTCTTCGCGGAGCGACGGCAACATGATCGCCATCACCTTGTCGATGCGGGCAAGCACCTTGAGCAGAGCCTGATCGAAACGGCCAGATTTGTAACATTCGGTTGACGATATGAATTCGTACTCGAAACCGAAATGATCCAGGAACGCTCGCAGTCGCGCATTGTTGTGTTCACCGAAGCTTGGGTGCGTCCCGAAAGGATCTGGCGCCTGCGTCAAAGGCTTGCCGAGATGTTGCTCCAACATCTCCTTGTTCGGAACATTGTCCGGTACTTTGCGCAGACCATCCATATCGTCGGAAAAGGCGATCAAACGTGTTCTCACCCTGTCCTCGGTGAGAATACGAAATGCATGGCGCACCATGGTCGTACGGGCGACCTCACCAAATGTGCCGATATGCGGCAACCCGGACGGGCCGTAGCCGGTCTCGAAGATCACCTCGTCTTTGGGATACTTTTTAAGCCGCGCGACGACCTTGCGCGCCTCTTCGAATGGCCACGCATTGGACTGCTCGGCGAACTGGCGCAAGGTGGCAGCGGTGTCAATCACAGACATCATGTCTCCGGGCGCGGACACTAGAAATGCCGCGAGGTGACGTCAAATGTTTGCCGTTCAAAACGGACTGACCGGAAAATAACGCAGCCAAAGGTCTGTGAAACGTCCCTTTTCCCACAGCCGGAACAGCGCCCAGTTGAAGGCCTGCCGCAGCAAGTCGTTGCCGCGTCGTACTACGATGCCGACGCCTTCACCGAAAAATCGACTCTCCAGATAGGGTCCGCCCCGAAACACGCAGCAATTGGCCGAGTCGGTGCCATTGAGCCAGAAGGCGAGCGACACTCCGTCGCCGAAAAGAAGGTCCACCTCGCCACGCTTGAGTGCAAAGCGCGCAGCATCTGCATCGGGATAAGGACGTAGCTCCGCTTCGGTGAAAAGCGTTTTCAAAAATGCTTCGTGCGCAGTGCCACCGACCACCGCGATCTTCTTCCCCTCGAGGGCCTCCGGACGGATATCCTCGATCGTACTATCGCGACGCGCGACGAACCGGGCCGGCGTTCGATAATACGGGTCGCTGAAATCCACGCGCGCGCGCATTTCCGGCGTCGCCGCAATCGATGCAATGATGGCATCGCCGTTATTGCTGTTTAGCGCACCGATCAATGTATCAAACCGGCGCATTTGTACCGTGCAGGCAACCTTGAGCTCTTCGCAAATCATTCGGGCGAGATCTACGTTGAAACCGGTGGGTGCACCGTCCGGTCCGGCATAGTTGAACGGCGGATAGTCAGTCTCCGTGAGAAAACGGACAATGTTGATGCGCGAAAGATCCGGCCTTTCCGGTCGACGGCGAGGATCCCAAAAACCGGGTACCGCCATCGGATCTGCGGTCACGGCCGCCGAGCCTGGCGGTGATAAAGGCGAAGAGCCTTTCGTGGTCTGCGCCTGTGCTGCGGATGCCGCCAAAACTGCCAACATTGCGGCAACAACCCACGTGCCACCTTGCCAGCACATATTGGTATTTTTATGCGGGCTCATCCGCCGGCCTTTCACCCAGAATCCCGGCGACCATATCACCGCCGCAGCAGCGGGCCAGCCATAATCGCCGGACCATTCGGTGGGCCAGATCAAGCGCCGGTTAGGCGCTTTCCAATTTCGTGCACCGGCATCTTCACGAGATCCTTGTCTACCTCGGAACGAACCGCGCCTTTTAAAGCGTGCGAATAGGCCGGACGAATCATGCCCAGAGCGCGCGGCGAGGCCACGACGATGAACGACTTGGCTCTACCGGTCGCAAGCGCTTCATCGAGATGCTGCGCCAATTGCGTAAGGAAGGCTCGTTCCGCCTGATCATGCCAGTCGGTCTGCTCGACGGCGCTCCGCATGTTACCGGCGGAATTGAAAGCACGGCCGGGCGCATCTGTGCCACTCGCATGCGTCGCCAAATCCTTCTGCTCGTAAACCTGCACCGTCTTGAGGTTAGGGGTCCTGATATCGCCCGCATTTTCCAAAACCAGCGCCTTTGCCCCGTCACAGACCACAACCCATTCGCCGTGCCGAATCAAAAGTGCAGTCATGGAACAACCTCCTGAATCGGAGCAACCTGTTAAAAATAGTTACGGCTTCGGCATTTTGCCCGGGGTAAACGATGCGGTGGCGATTCTGTCGCCGATTGGCCGCGGGTACCGTCAGTTCGTGCCGTCAAGCAACCGTCGCGCGATCACCTGGGCCTGGATCTCGGCAGCACCTTCAAAAATATTGAGAATTCGCGCATCGCACAGGATGCGGGAAACCGGAAATTCCAACGCGAACCCATTGCCTCCGTGGACCTGCACGGCATTGTCTGCAGCCGCCCAGGCAACCCTGGCGGCCAGCAGCTTGGCCATACCGGCTTCAAGGTCGCACCTGCGCCCTGAATCCTTCTCGCGTGCGGCATAGTAGGTCAGTTGCCGGGCGATCATGATCTCTACCGCCATCATAACGATCTTGTCGGCGACGCGCGGAAAACCAACGATCGGACCGCCGAACTGTACGCGGTTCTGCGCATAGTCCAGCGCCCGCTCCATGGCAGATTGTGCGACGCCGATCGCGCGAGCGGCAGTCTGAATGCGCGCCGACTCGAATGTCTGCATGAGCTGTTTGAAACCCAGCCCCTCGACCCCGCCGAGCAAGTTCTCGGCCTTCACCTCGAACCCGTCGAATGCAATCTCGTACTCCTTCATGCCGCGATAGCCGAGCACTTCAATCTCGGTTCCGGTCATCCCTTTTGCCGGAAACGGATTCCTGTCGTCGCCACGAGGTTTCTCGGCAAGAAGCATCGACAAACCGCGATGACTGACCTCTTTCGGATTGGTGCGCACAAGAAGCGTCATCAGATCAGCGCGCACCGGATGGGTAATCCATGTTTTGTTGCCATAAACTCTGTAGACGTTACCTTCGCGAACCGCGCGTGTTTTGATCGATGACAGGTCCGAACCGGTATTCGGCTCGGTAAAAACCGCGGTAGGCAGCACTTCACCGGAAGCGATCTTGGGCAGCCATTTTTCTTTCTGCGCAGCTGTGCCGCTGCCAAGAATCAATTCGGCGGCAATTTCAGAACGCGTGCCAAGCGACCCGACGCCGATATATCCTCGCGAAAGCTCTTCCGAAACCACGCACATCGATTCCTTGCCGAGTCCCATCCCGCCAAATTCCTCTGGGATCGTGAGCCCGAAAACGCCCAGTTCCGACATCTGCACGATAACATCGAGAGGAATGTAACTGTTCGTTCGATGCCAACTCTGCGCGTGTCCGATCACTTCGGCATCGGCAAACCTGCGCATTTCTACCCGGATCGATTCTAGCGTTTCTTCGAGGCCGCACACGCCAACCGTGGCGCCATGGCTTGTGCGCATCAGCTCGATTAGACGGGCACGCCGTTCCGCGTTGTTGCCGGTAGCGATCAGAGTTTCGACCAGGGGACCGAGGCGAGCGGCAACCTGATCTCGAGACAGACCGAGGTCGGACAACCTCACAACTTCACCCTGGCTCATCGGAATGCCGCCGTAGATTTGAGCCAGAAATTCGCCAAGCCCTATTCGGATGAGCAGGTCCTCTGCCTCACCGAGCGTACCTTCGCCAGTCAGGCGCGCGGCATAGGCCCCCAACTGCCGCACAGCCTCTACATAGGTTGCGAGCCAAGCGAGCCCATGGGTGGCCCGTTGTTCTCGATCGAATAGACGGCCAACGACCCGTCCCTCCACCATAACCTGCGCACGCACTTTCGCTGTTGCATCGGCCAACAGCGTATCGAGGACCGTACTTGTCTCTTGGGCAAGTTCGACCAGATCGGATTTTCCAACGGAACGGGGTGCGGCGGCGGGCATTGAAAACTCGCAATGGCTGGACGTACGACTAGACTACGCGTGCACTGCACAAAAGCAAAGTATTAGGAAATCCAGGTGCTTGGAGCAGGGTGCCCGAAGCAAGCGGTATAAATTGCTATAAAAATTAACCATTTCCGGACTACATCATTACCTCTGCTTTTTTCGTGGGCCTGGCCCACGGATGCGAGCCGAATCCTCTGCATGCGCTCGATTGAAATATCGCTTCCGTTCGACGGACTGGTACGTATGCTCGCCTCGTTCTCCGTACGCACCCGCATTGTCGTGCTCACACTCATTCCTGTTGCGGGCTTTGTAGCGAATGGGCTCACTTTCACCGCCGGCGAGGGCGACGTCGGACGCGCCTTCGGTACTGTCACCCACTCGACAGCGCTCGCCGACGCCAGCCGCGATTTCAAGAGCGCGGTGGCGTCGATGCGTAATCGTCAAAGACTTCAGCGTGAACCCTAACGACCGTCTGGTGCTGAGCTTCGAGCAGGCGCACGCGCTTAGAGGCCTCGACACACTTGCCGCGTCGATCGACCAGTCTCACACCGACAATATCGTGGGACTGCGCAAAGACGTGATGGCCTTGCGCGGAAACTTCAACGGACTGATGCAGGAGCAAAAAACTCTGGGCTTCGACGATTCATCCGGACTGCGCAAGAATCTACAGGTTGCGGGAAACGCCGTCGAGCGCATCATCAACGAGAACATGTCGGGGCTCGCGGAGTCCGACGCCACCAGACTGCTGGTGGCGCTGTTGTCTATGCGCCATTTCGAAGCCGACTAGCGAGTCAACCAGAGTGAAGTGTCGCGCCAGCAATTTCTAATGGCCTACAAAAAGTTCGCCGATCTGTTCAGCGGTATCGGAGGAGCTCCTACACTCCACTCAAGCGATCGCTCGAACAGCAAATGAAAACCTATGCGGGCACTTTCGAGAAATGGGTCGAAGCTTATGACCGCGTGCGGCCGCTGCGTTCGATCATTGATATCGACAATCAGAATATGCTTCCCCGAGCAGACGAAATCATCCGACACGCCCGAAGCACTGCAAGCGAAGCGTCCGAACGCCTCGCCGTGTCCCA
>JANWKN010000128.1 GCA_025451355.1 Pseudolabrys sp.
AGTCGTCGAGCGATTGCCCTTCTGTGCGGTTACGCCGCTCTGTCTCGTTCAGCTGCTCCGCTTGCATGCGATAGCGCTCCGCGTGTTCGCTCGCGTCGGCAAATGTCGTTGCTTCCGCGCGCGTAAAGTAGACCGTGCGCAACGAGGGAGCGAGGTATTCCGCGAAATCGAAGAGCGGCTGGTCGGCACGCGGCGCGACCACGAGCTGCAAGGCAGATGCGGCGAGGATGATCGCACCGACCCAGCGGACGCTCGTAACGGCAGTATGCATCGAACGTCGTCGGTCGCCACGTAAGAACGGATAGAGCGCGCCGGCCAGCGCCAGCGATACACCGAAGGCGCAGACCATGGCCGCGCCGGTCGGCAGGTCGAAGACGAATGAGGCGGCGAGCCCGGCCGCACTCACGAGCGTGCCGGCGATCCAGCCGATCGCGAGTTGCCTTGAAAGCGAGTCCGCAAACATCACGCCGATGGCGGCGGGACTGATCAGGAACGAAAAGACAAGCAAAACACCGGCAATCGCCACCGAACTGGTCACCACGATGCCGAAAGTCGCGTAGAACACGAACTCCCAAACGAGCGAGCCGGCCCCCGCCATGTGACGGCGCAGGACCCAATGCAGCAGCCCGACAGCCGCATACAAAGGGACAATAAGCGCGACGTCATTGAACCCGCTGGTGAGAATATTGCCGGTGAGAATTTGTTTGAGATGTTCGGCCCCCTGTGGCGCTCTATCGATCAGGAGGATGGCTGTCGCGGCGGCTACGACGTAGATGACGCCGATCAGTGCTTCCTGCGGCACGCGCGTACCCCAGCTGCGCGTGAAGGCCAGCAGCACCGCGGCGAGGAACGTGAACGATAGCGAATAGCCGTAAGTCGCGATGCTCTGGGCCGGGTGGCCGAGCATGAAGGCCACAGTTGCGCCGAGCGCCGCGATCTGCGCGAGCGCCAGATCAACGAAGATCACTTTGCGCGCAAGGACCTGAATACCGAAATAAGCATGAATGCCGACCAGGCAAACGGCCACGAGGAATGGCGGCCAGAGAAACTGGAGTGCATCGATCATCGCGTTGCCGCCGCCGCTGTCAGCGCCTCGACATTCGCGTCGAACAGCGAAATGTAGTCGTCGGCCCGGGGCAGCGCACCGACCGACGCCGCGAGCGTCACCACCTGTGCTCCGGCCTTGCTCGCCACGAAGGCGACGTCGCGTTCGGGCTCGTTTGGTTCGCGCACGACGATGCGTGCACCGCGCGCGCGCATGTCGCGCACGATTCCGGCAAGATGTGATGGGCTGGGCGGCACGCCCGGCTTGGTCTCGATAAAGCCGACAAAGTCCAGACGGAAGCGGCGCGCAAAATAGGGCCAGCTATTGTGGTAGGCGACAATCGGCATGGTCCGCAGAGGGCTCAGCCTCATTTCCCATTCGGCCAGTTTTGTATTCAGCCGGGTGAGAAAAGCCTGCCGGTTCGCTTCGTAGGCCGCCGCATTTGCGGGATCGATCCGCGCCAAAGTTTCGAGAATGTTCGCGGTGATGGTCTCGGCGTTCTTCGGATCAAGCCAATAATGAGGATTGCCGCTGCCATGAGCATGACCGTCACCCGGGCCGACGCTCATCCCGCGCAGCTCCAGCACGGCGATCGCGAGCGACGCATCGACATAAGCCGCGCCGCCACGGCTGATCTCGGGCCGGCCGACCTGGGCCAGCAGGCGATCGACCCACAGGTCAAAGTCGAGACCGACGCGCACGACTAGGCGCGCCTGCTTGAGACGCAGCACATCTTGCGGCTTTGGCTGATACTCCTCGGCATCCATGCCCGGCGGAACGAGACTGACGGCGACGATCCGGTCCCCGCCCACGGCCTCGGCGAGGCTGCGTAGGTCGGTCGTCGTCGTCATCACCTGGACGCGTTCCTGCGCAAAAGCCACGGACACTGCAGCAAGCAACGCAACAAGGAGAGCGGAACGCAACACCATTTTGAAAAAGGAAGGGCCGCAGCGGCGGCCCTTCCCCTTAGTTAGCGATTGCCGGCGACCCAGATGTTCTTGGGCATAATGCAATGGACATTCTTTTCGGTGTCGGAGATCGCGCCGACCCGACAATCCATCGCCACGCTGGCGAGCCCATAGGCATCAAGGCGCGTCAGCTTCTTGTCCGTTGAGAGCAGATTGATCATGCCCATCGAGGCATCATTCATCGCCTTGTTCAGATCTGCGTCCTTGGCGTGCGAAACCAGGTACCTGGATGTCTCCTTGGTGGGCCGCTCCATGTCTTCCTTGTCGCGCGTATTTTTTGGGTTGAGGCAATGGATGCCTTTCTTGATGTTCACCACCTGCGAAACGCGGCAATCGGAACCGCTCGCCATCAGTTTCTCCGCCTGTTCGGCAGATACACTGCGCTGCTCGGAGAGGAACTTGATTGTCTGCGCCTTGGCCTGCGCCCAGGCCTTGTTCAGGTCCTGGTCGAATCCCATCGTGATCCAGGATCTCGACGTTTCAATGCGCGGAAAATCGAGCGGCTTGCCTTTCACCACCTCGACGGTGATGTTGAACTCCTTATAGGCGGTTTCGATGGCAGTGAGGTTGACCTCACCGTTTCCTTGACCGGCATGCGAGTCACCACTCCACAACAGGGCGCCCGGCACATGCACGGGGACATAGAGCGTCGAACCCGCAACGAAGTCGCGAATATCCATATTACCGGCATATTCACCTGGCGGCACGCTCGAGTAGCGGCCGGGCTCCTTTCGCGCGACAGCCAGCGTGCCCGGGAAAGGACGCACGGGCAGAACGATGCCGGGCAGGAATTCGGTTTTCATGCTGTCGAGATCAAGAAACAGATACTTGACCTGACCGTCCTGGAAGACGTTCGGGAATTGGCCGAACATGCCTGGCACGTTGAAGTTCATCGCATAGGCGCGCGGAATGATCCTATTGATCTTCACCTTGAGCACGTCGCCGGGCTGCGCTTCTTCGATGTAAATCGGCCCCGTCAAGGTGTGCGGTCCGCGCCCCGGGAAGTCGGTGCGCAGTTTCTTGATCTGCGCAATGGTGACGCCGGGCACCACCTGATTGTGACTGTGCATCATCGTTTCCAGGATGATGGTGTCACCGGATTTCACACGAAGCACCGGCGGCTGCGCATTGTCGAACCAGCCCCACTGAGTGGTCTCGAGGGTCGCGGGCAATACGTGCACCTTTTTCCCGCTTGGCGTTTCCAGAACACGAAGCGCCGGATCAGCAGGCCCGGAAGCGGGATAGCCGGGCGTGGTGATTGTCGAGGTCAGCGGTATGCCCAAAGGCGATTGAGCGGGCGGCGCCGGCGCGGGTGTCGACGTTTGCGCGATGACCGCGGTGCCCATGATCAATGCCCCGCAGACGCCGGCGGCAATACGGGACATAAACGTTACGTGGGACATGATATTCCCCTTCCCCTTATGCTCGGATTTGAAACTCGTCATTTCTTCCACATGCTTTTAGCGACAAGGCAATGTACGCTCTTCTCGGCGGCATCCATTTCGCCGACGCGGCAATCCATCGTCATGCTCGCGAGCGCATAGGCATCGAGCCGCGACACCCCTTTGTCCTTCTGGAGCAGCTCAATCATCGCCCATGACGCGTTATCCATGGCCTTGTTCATGTCGGCATCGGTCGCGTAGGTCACGAGATACTGCGGAGTCTCGGCGGTCGGCCGCGGCTCGGCGAGCGACTTGGCCGCATCTTTCGAAGTCATGCAGTGCACACCCTTCTTGATGTCCACGACCTGGGTCACGCGACAATCGGACGTCTTCGAAACCATCGGCATTGCCTGTTCCGGAGAGACTTTGCGTTGTTCAGCGATGAATTTCGCGGTTTCCGATTTGGCGTTGGCAAGAGCTTTGGTGAGATCCTCGTCGAAGCCCATCGTGATCCACTCGGTCGGAGTCTCAATGCGCGGCCATTCGAGTTTCGTCGCCTTGTCGACCGTCATTGTCAGTGTGATTTCCTGGAATGCGGTCTCGAGTCCCGTCAGGTTCACTTCGCCATTGCCTTGAGCCGCGTGGGAATCGCCCTGCCAGACCAGCGCTCCGCGCACAAAGACCGGAACATGCAGCGTCGTGCCCTCGACCAGGTCGCGGTTATCAAGATTTCCGGCAAATGGTCCGGGCGGCACCGCGTTGTAACGGCCGGGATCCTTGCGAGCCACACCAAGTGTGCCCGGGAACGGACGCAGCGGAATTTCGATGCCGGGTGCAAACTCCGTGGTTTTCTTCTCATTGTCGAGATAGAAATATTTCACCTGTCCGTCCGGAAAGCGGCTCGGGAATTGGCCAAACAATCCAGGCACGTTGAAGTTCGCGCCCCAAGGCCGCGGGACGATCTTCTGGATCTTGATCTGCAGCGTGTCACCGGGCTCCGCACCGTTGACGAAGATCGGCCCGGTCAGTGTCATTGGCCCGCGCGCCGGCCAGTCGGTGCGCAATTTTTTCAACTCCTCGATGGTGCGGCCCGGATAGAGCTGTCCATGCGAATGCGACATCGACTCAATCGCAACCGTGTCGCCGGAATCGATGATCAGGCGCGGCAATTCCCCGTTATCGAACCAGCCCCACTGCGTCGTTTCCATCGTCGCCGGCAGAACGTGCATGCGGCCGGGGTATTTCGAGCCCGGCACGACCATGAGCTTCTGCGCGGCGGACTGCGCCGATATCGGCTGTTGTGCCCAAACCGGCGCGCCCGCGACTGCCCAAAGAGTCGCCATGGACGTCACAGCCATCACCAGGTTGAAGAATCGCATGCGTCGCCCCGCGTTGTTCTGTTTTCGAGAATAAACGATAGCAACTTCCATGCCACCGGAATAGCCGGAGCCGAACGAGACCGCAGGGCGGCGTTCAGCCGTCAGCGCTGACCACCGTGTTGGCGTGGCTAAGGCGGAATCCGAACTTCGACAGGACGAATAGGCAGCCATAGGCAAGCTGCAGGCGCCGGAGCGGCGACAACAACGAACGCCGTTCGTAGAAGTCGCCTGCCAGTATCGTGATCAGTTCGTGGCGCGTATTGAACAGATCGAACGATGACATGAAAATATCGCGCAACAGCGGTGAATTGATCCGGTAGATCAGCCAGGACAGCGAATTCAGGCTGTGCCGGATCTTGCTTTCATAGTCGCGAACAAGACGCCGGCGCGACCCCCGGCCATCCAGCAATTTCTCCACGACCGTTGCGCCGAAGGCTGCGCTGCTCATCGCCATCATAACGCCGCTTGAAAACAACGGATCAATGAAGGCCGCGGCATCGCCGACGAGGATATGGTTTTCGCCAACATAAGACTGAGAGTCATATGAGTAGTCCGCGCATGCGGTCAGGGGGCCGAGCCGTTCCGCATTCGCCATATGGGCAGCAAGGGTTGGTGTTGCGGCGACAGCGCTTTCGAAGAGCACATCGAGATTGGCCCTTCGCTCTTTGAAAAATGCCTGTGTTCCCACAACGCCGACACTCATCACGTCGTCGCGCAAGGGGATCATCCAGAACCATCCGTGCTCGAACAGATAGACTGTGATCATTCCTTCCTTGTCGCCGGGCCGGCGTGGGACGTTACGGAAATGCCCGAACACGGCCGCGGTGTTGTTGTGCTTGTTGATGCGCTTTAGTCCGAGCTTGCTCGTGAGCAGGGTATCGCGCCCGGAGGCGTCAACGAGAAACCGGGCCGACCACGTTGTTTTCGTACCTTCGCTCGTCGCCGTAACGTCCGGGCCACGGTCACCATCGAGCGCAATATCGGTCACACGAGCACCCTCCACTACCTCCGCGCCAAGCCGTCGGCTGTTGTCGAGCAGAAGTTTGTCGAACTCCGAGCGTCGGACCTGATAGCTGTGGCCAACGCTCAGATACGGATTGTTGGCAAAACGAAACGTCGTGGCCGCGTTGTGCTCATCGGAAATCAGTTCGGCGCCAGGTTTGTAGACGCCAATCCGCTCAACCTCATCCGCAATCCCCAGCCGGTCGAACAGCGGCAAATTGAGTGGGAGCAGCGATTCCCCGATATGAAATCGCGGGAAGCGCTCTTTTTCCAGAATGACGACGTGTTTGTTCTTTTGCGCGAGCAACGCAGCAATGGTCGAGCCGGCAGGCCCGCCACCGACAACGAGCACGTCGCATTCTCGACTTTTTGCCATCACCGCTTACCGATTGCGCCTCGATTGAAGCACCGGGCCGCGCCTTCTTTGTGGCAAACTTACCACGACCCAGTGAGATACCCGCACCCAGCAAGGGGTGCTATCGTCAATTTGTTCAAGTCCACGGAAAATGCGAGCGCGGCCGCGAATTTTTTAATGTCGATGTCAGTGGGGATTGCGATGGACACAATCATTCTCGTGCCCGGCGGCGGCGGCTCAAGGCTTACGTTGCAAAACCAGGAAGTCTGGCCGCCCACGCTTCTTGAATTGGCCGTCGGCTACAATCGCACGACAGATTTGC
>JANWKN010000129.1 GCA_025451355.1 Pseudolabrys sp.
CCGCACCGGTGTTCATCGACGGCAAGAAGGCCGCCACCCTGCGCGGAGCAACGCTGAGCGCGGATTTCAAGCAGATGGTCATCGACTATATCGAACGCCGCTGGGGCCAGGGCGCAAGGGCGGCGGAGTAGACGGACCGGGTTGTACGCGACCGTGGCCGCGCTACGATCCCGGTAAAGGTATCACCCAAAGGTGCTTCATGAGTTCGCTTAGCGGTAAGGACGGCCCTCGCTATCGGCACGCTGCCGACGAATCCGCGCCCTACGAGACGATCGGCGTGGAGAAGATGACGCCGATCATCGGCGCAGAAATCGAAGGCGTCGATCTCGCAAAACCTTTGTCCAACCGAACTGTGGATGAGATCCATCGCGCTCTCGCCGAGAACATCGTCATATTCTTTCGCGACCAGCACATCACGCCACAACAGCATCTCGCATTCGGCCGGCTGTTCGGAGAGTTGCACGTGCATCCCGCCGCGCCGCACGAGCCGGGCGAACCGGCGCTGATGAAAATCTACGCCGACAAGAACAGCCCGCGAGCGAACGGTGAAGGCTGGCACACTGACGTATCGTGCGACCTCGAACCACCAATGGGGAGCATTCTTTATATCAAGCAATGTCCGCCGCACGGCGGCGACACCTTATTTGCCAGCATGTACGCAGCCTACGATGCGCTGTCGGACCGGATGAAAACCTATCTTCGCGGACTCACCGCCGTGCACGACGGGGAACCGGTCTATCGCGGTCTATATGCGAACACAGGCGTTGCCGACAAGCCTTCCTATCCCCGGGCCGAACACCCGGTCGTGCGGACGCATCCCGAGACGGGAAAGAAGGCGCTGTACGTCAATCGCGGGTTCACACACCATATCGTCGGCGTCCCGCGCGACGAAAGCGATGCGATATTGGCCTATCTGTACCAGCACGCGGAGAATCCACTTTTCCAATGCCGGTTCCGCTGGACCGAAAACGCGATCGCTTTTTGGGACAATCGCTGCTCGCAGCACCGGGCCATGTGGGATTACTGGCCCCACACGCGGTCCGGCAATCGGGTGACGGTGAAGGGCGAACGTCCCGTCTGACTAGATCCAGCCGCCTCCCTCCTTGCCGCGGTTCGCAACACCCGCTTCTTCCAGATCGAGTTCGTATTCGATCCGCCGGCGTGCTTCGTCGGTGATCTTGCCTTCGCGCAATAGCTGATAGATGAAATCGCGCTCGATATCGATCAGCTCTTTTTTCAGTTCAGCGCTCTGTCGCACACGCGCCAACGCGTCATCCATGTCGGTTGGCAAGATTTGCCTTCGGCTCTGATTACGAGTGCGCAAAAGCTGGACGACGTCATCGTGCAATCCGTGCTCTGCGATCACTTTCTCGAGGCGCTTTTCCACTTGCTCGAGCGCCGATGCGCGCGCTTCCAGTTCGGACTGTATTGCTCCGACTTGCTCTTCCTTGCCGATCCGGGTGATTCCGATCCAGCGGACGACGAACGGAAGCATTAAGCCTTGGCCGACCAGGGTAATGATGATGACCCCGAAAGTTATGAACAGAATGAGGTCGCGGTGCGGAAACGGCTGGCCATTGTTGAGTGCAAAGGGAATTGCGAGCGCGGCGGCGAGAGAAACGACGCCGCGCACGCCCACGAAGCCGATCGTAAACGGTCCTTGCCATGGAGGCGCCGGATCACGTTTTGCAAGTGATGGGTTAACCCATCGCGGAATATAGGTTGCCGGAAAAATCCAGATGAATCGCGCGACTATCACCAGCAGCGTAATCCAGGCAGTCGCAACGACTAGTTCGCGAATTGAGATGCCGTGCACACGATCGATCAGCGCGCGCGCCTGCGATCCGGTCAGCAGGAACACAAGACCTTCCACGAGATAGACCAGCAAGCCCCAGAAAAATATTCCCTGTAGCCGCGTGGCGGACGAAATCAACCGCGGGCCGTTCCAACTGACATAGAGGCCGCAAGCTACCGTAGCCAACACGCCCGATCCGCCGAGATGTTCGGGCACCCAGAACGCGAGATAGGGCGTCATCAGCGATAGTGTAATTTCCACCCTCGGCTCATGCGCCCACTGCCGCAACCGCAGGCTCAGCCAGCCGACGGCAATGCCGTAGAAAATCTCGCCGATGACAATGAGTGTGAAAGTACCAGCTGCCTCAGGCAGAGAGAACGTACCGGTGACGGCCGCAGCGACTGCAAAGCGATAAAGAATCAAGGCCGTCGCATCGTTGGCGAGCCCTTCGCCTTCCAGTACCACCAGCAAACGCCGCGGCAGCGTGAGTCGCCGCGCGATCGCCAACGGTGCGACCACGTCAGGCGGCGCGACGATGGCACCGAGCACGAAGCCGGTTGCCCAGCTGAAATTCAGCAGGTAGTGCGCCGCAATAGCCACGGCGCAGGTGGTGAATACGACGCAGCCAAAGGCAAGCAGTGTGATCGGCCGCAGGTTGAAGCGGAATTCGCGCCAGCTCATCGAGACGCCCGCCGAATAGATGAGCGGCGGGAGGATGACGAGCAGCACAACCTCCGGCGCAAGTTGAATGCGCGGCAGTCCGGGGATGAGTGCCATGCCGATCCCGGCGATCATCAGCACGATCGATGGTGCAGTCTTGAGCCGCTCCGCGATGACAGCCGCCGCGGCCAACACCGCCAGCATGAATAGCAACGTACCCATGGTAAGGGTCATATGAGGTTCGCCACCATGTTCACCGTCAGAGCCAGCACAACGAGATTGAAGAAAAACGACAGGACGCCGTGGATTGCCGCCATGCGCCGAATGACCTTGCTGGTGACGGCCACGTCGGAGACCTGTGAGGTCATTCCGATGACCAGCGAGAAGTAGAGAAAATCCCGATAGTCCGGCTCGCGATCGTCGGGAAATCGCAATCCGCCGATCTGACCGTCGCGTCCCTCGCCGTAATACTCGTGCGCATAGTGGAACGAGAATATTGTATGGACGAAAGCCCACGACAGCAGGATGGTTGCGAACGCTAGCACTACACTCGGCGCGGTGCCGCCTTGGGGTGCCTGCTTGGCGCCGCCCAGGGCAAAGACTACCGCGACAAGACTGGCAAATGTGGCGATGATCGACAGCACCAGGATGGCGCCGGCGCCCTCATCTTCCTCCGATGCCCGGCGACGGATATGTGTAACGTTCGCGCGCCACATCAGGGGCAGCGTCAGGGCGAGATAAACGAGGATGCCCGCGTCCCATCCCGCGAGCGCGTGCGCTCCCCGCCCAAGCGTGACCGGCACAACCGCAACGGCAAGGGCGATACCGGCGATGATCGCGATCACAAGCTTGGCGTGCAGCTTGATCATTCGGATTGGAAGTGCCGACCGCGTACGTTTGACGCTGGGCATTTTGTTCGCCCTCACGTTCTCCGCTCGGCCACGAAACGGGCGGCAGCCCGCAAAGTATCGGCCTTCGTACCGAAGCGAGTCAGCGCGCTGTCCGCCTCGGTCACCAGTTCCTTGAGGCGCGAACGCGCGCCGTCTGGACCCAACGCTGCAACGAGTGTCGCCTTGCCGGCCGCGGCATCCTTACCGGCAGCTTTGCCGAGCGTTTTCGTGTCGCCCTCGACGTCAAGCAAATCGTCAGCGATCTGGAAAGCCTGGCCGATCGCGATGCCGTAGCGATCAATGTCAGTAAGTGCGGCGGTGTCGGCTTGTCCGAGAATTGCCCCGGCACGAGAGGCGAATCGGAGCAACGCGCCTGTCTTCATCGCTTGCAGCGTTGCGATCTCTTTTTCGTCCAAGGCACGCTTCATTTCGAAGCGACCTTCGGCGGCGAGATCGAACATTTGGCCGCCCGCCATGCCACCAAGACCGGAGGCGCGCGCCAGTTCCGCAACGAGAGCGATCCGCACCGCCGGATCGGCATGCACCTCTGGTCGCGCCATGACGTCGAATGCCAGCGTAAGAAGTGCGTCGCCGACAAGGATTGCGGTCGCCTCGTCGAAAGCCTTGTGCACCGTGGGCCGCCCACGTCGTAGATCGTCATCGTCCATTGCCGGTAGATCGTCGTGAACCAGCGAATAACAGTGCACGAGCTCGAGCGCCGCACCGGCCGTCAGTGCGCCCGAGCGCGCGGCGCCGAATACAGCGGCGGTCTCCACCAGCAAAAATGGTCGCAACCGCTTGCCGCCGTCCAGAGCTGCGTGGTGCATGGCGGCGATCAGCCGCGCCGGCCGCAAAATTTCCCCGTCGAGCGGCGCGTCGCCGAGCAGATGCTTGAGCAACATTTCCGTCTCGGCGGCAACCGAGGCAAGCCGGGTGGGAAAGTCGGTGATACCCTTGTTCATACCTACATTGTTAGCCGTTGCGAATGATCTGGCAAAGTGGGGCATATAACGGCGGATCGAATAGGTTAATCTCAAACGGTGAATCAGTCGGGCACCAAACGACGCACCGCATTACGGTGGCTGCTGCGCGTTGCCGTCCTTGTGGTGGCGCTAATGTTGCTGCCGTACCTGATCACACCGCTCTATGCGGTGATTGATCCGGTTTCGACGTCCATGCTCTGGCGGCGCTTGGGCGGGGCGCGTGTCGAGCGCCAGTATGTGCCGATTGCGCGCATTTCGCCGGCGTTGCCGCTTACGGTGATAGTCGCCGAGGACGGCCGCTTTTGCAGCCATCACGGCATCGATCTCGCGGAACTTCGTGAGGCGATCGCCGAGGCCGACGATATGGATGAAATGCGAGGTGGCTCCACTATCACGCAGCAGGTGGCGAAAAATCTATTCCTCTGGCAGGGCCGTAGTTATGTCCGCAAGGCTTTGGAGTTTCCGCTAGCGCTGTGGATTGATCTGATTTTGTCGAAGCGGCGAATCCTGGAAATTTACCTTAATATCGCCGAATGGGGTCCCAGCGGCGAATTTGGCGCCGAGGCGGGAGCCCGACGCGCCTTCGGCAAATCGCCTCAAGAGCTTTCCCGGTATGAGGCAGCATTGCTCGTGGCAACCCTGCCCAGTCCGGCGAAACGCAACGCACGTCGGCCTGGGCCGGGCCTCCAACGGCTGGCCGGCCTCTATGTGGCCCGGGCGGCAAAATCGCCAGCTGCGGCTGCATGTCTGCGTCGAAGCCACTAGCCTTGCTGCAAGCCTTCCTCTATAAGCCCGGCTTCAAACCGACATATCGTGCTTTTTCAGGAGTTTCACCCATGGCCGTGCCGAAAAGAAAAACCTCGCCGTCACGTCGCGGCATGCGCCGTTCAGCAGACGCGCTCAAGCGCCCGGCCTATGTCGAGGACAAGGATTCAGGCGAACTGCGCCGTCCGCACCACATCGATCTGAAAACCGGCATGTATAAAGGCCGCCAGGTTTTGAAGTCGAAGACCGAGGTTTAGCGCAACGGGCCGAAGGTAAGCTGCGCCATGTTTATGCTCGGCTTCCCACTGCTGCTGATCCCCTTCGCGATCTACAACATCATCGCGTTCCTCATGCCTGGTGTGTCGTGGACCGGCGTGGTCTCGACCGTTCTTATGATGTCGGGAGCCGACTGGACTATGACGGCAGGCGACGTGCTCGTCGCATTGGCCATCTTGCTGCTGTGCGGCGAAGTGATGAAATCGTCCCGCATCAGCAGACGCACCATTATCGACCATGCATTGTCTTTGATCCTCTTTCTCGGGATGTTGATCGAGTTTCTCCTCGTCAAGCAAGCCGCCACCGCGACGTTTTTCTTGCTCCTGGTTGTTGGCTTCATCGACGTGCTCGGCGGTTTCGCGGTAACTTTGCGCTCGGCCCAGAGAGACCTTACGGTTGAAGGTGTCGAGCGCGTTTCTTCCTGATCAGACCAACATTCCGGTTTTGTCATGAGCCGCGATTTTCAATTCCCCGGCCGCTCGCCCGTGATTGCCTGTGAAAGCATGGCGGCGACCTCGCATCCTTTGGCTACCCTTGCAGCAATCGACACGCTGCGTGCGGGCGGTACAGCGGCGGATGCGGCGGTGGCCGCAGTCGCCGTCTTGTGCGTGGTCGAACCGCACATGACCGGTATCGGGGGCGATTGTTTCTGCCTGGTATCTCAGCCTGACAAACCGGTCTGGGGCTATAACGGGTCAGGTCGTGCGGGAATGAAGGCGTCCGATGAGGCGCTTCGCGCGAAAGGCCTCACCGATATCGGCAATTCAATTCATGCGGTCACCGTGCCAGGGGCCATCGAAGCTTGGGAGGCAATCCTGAAGGCGCACGGCCGGTTCGGTCTCGATCGAGTCCTGGCGCCCGCGATCAAATATGCCGAGGGAGGGTTTCCTGTCAGCGCGCGGGTAGCGTGGGACTGGCAGAGACATGTGGGCAAGCTAAAGGCCGACAGCGGGGCCTCCAGGCACTATCTTTTCAATGGCGGGGCTCCCAAGGAAGGCGATGTCATTCGCTTCCCTGCGCTCGCCTCCACGTTGAAGAGCATCGCCGCCAAAGGCGCGCGCGCTTTCTACGAAGGCGAAATCGCGGACGACATGGCGAAAACGCTCGCGGCTCGTGACTCTTTCCTCACGACGGAGGATTTCGCGCGCCATCGTGGTGACGCGGTCGCGCCGATTTCGACCAACTATCGCGGACTGGACCTTGTGGAGATCCCTCCGAATACGCAAGGACTCACCGCGCTGGTGATGCTCAACATTTTGGAGAACTTCGATGTCGGTGCACTCGACGCACTTGGCACCGACCGGTTCCATCTGGTGCTGGAAGCCGCACGCCTTGGATATGCGATCCGCGATACTCACATCGCCGATCAGGCGCACATGCGTACGCCGATCGAAGATCTGCTCGATAAGAAGTTTGCGAAAAAGCTCGCCTCGCTCATCGATATGAAGAAGCGCGTGAAAATGCCGGGTGCACCCACGCCTGGAAACGACACAGTCTATCTTACGGTCGTTGATCGCGACCGGACCGCGGTCTCTTTCATCAATTCGCTCTATTCGAGCTTTGGCGTCGGAATCTGCACCGAAACGACCGGCATTATGCTGACCAATCGTGGCGCCTGCTTCACGCTCGAGCCGGATCATCCGAATACGTTCGGCCGGGGAAAGCGGCCAATGCACACCATCATTCCGGCACTCGCAATGCGAAACGGGCGATGCGACATGAGCTTCGGCGTTATGGGCGCGCACTACCAGCCGATGGGCCACGTTCAGATCATTCTCAACATGCTCGATTACGGCATGGACGTGCAGCAGGCGATCGACGCTCCACGGTTTTTCTTCGAAGGTGAGAAGACGGATGTTGAGCGTGGCACGCCGGCAGCGACCATCGATGGACTCAAGGCACGCGGACACGATGTGGCGACGGCCAGCTCGCCCTGGGGTGGTGCGCAAACCATCAAGATCGATTGGAATCGCGGCGTGTTGATCGGCGGCTCGGAGCCGCGCAAGGATGGCTGCGCACTCGGCTATTAGACGGTGCCGAGGGCTGCAGGAGCACGATACGCGGCCAACGCCACATTGGGCTCCGCCCCCCGCCGCTCTCGCGTTTGCGGGTGCCCATCTTTGGTAGCGACGAGCTGCGCGAGGAACGGAGCGTGGTGATGGCTCCTTTCGCGCTCGACGCTTTGAGGCGGTCGATCGAGCACAACCAGCGCATGCGTCTCAGCGGGGCCACCCTGCCGGGTCGCATCGGACTGGCACACGGTTGCGTCGTTTTCTTCAGACCGCATCGCAAAACCGTTTCAATACCGGACAGAAGCGATTTCTCCTGCACCTCAGTGGCAAGGCGCGTGCCATGCGGCGTTAACTTTGCGCGTGTCGCGCAAAGAACTTGCCATTTTTTAAATTGGTAAACGCCGCCGGCGATCGAGGCGGATTGGTTCGTGGGGCAATTTCCGAAAACCGGCAGCCAGTACGGGGCGGACGACTATTATTTCTCGCCGAGCTTATCCAGCCGCTTCTGCATCTCGTCGAGCTGACGTTTGAGATCGTCCATTTCGCTGCTCGAGCCTTGCGGTTTTTCTGAGGATTTCACCTGACCGCGCGCGAAGGGTGCGAACATGGCGAATGTCTTCTCGAACATTTCCATGTTGCGCCGGACCTGATCCTCGAGAGGGCCGAATGCACCGACGCCAAATGCTTGCGTTATCTGCTCGCGGAATTTGCCCTGCTCCTTCGACAAAGATTCAATCGAAGCTTCGAGGAAACGGGGCACAAGCATCTGCATGCTGTCGCCGTAAAAACGGATCAACTGCCGTAGGAAGGTGATCGGCAGGAGGCTTTGTCCTTCCTTGTTTTCCTGTTCGAAGATGATCTGCGCGAGCACCGAGCGCGTGATGTCTTCGCCGGTCTTGGCGTCGTAGACGACGAAATCCTCGCCATTCTTGACCATGGAGGCGAGGTCTTCGAGCGTCACGTAGGTACTGGTTCCGGTATTATAGAGCCGCCGGTTCGCATACTTTTTGATTGTAACCGGCTCTTTTTTTTCCTCTGCCATGTGGATCACACGTTTCCCCTGCCCAGGCTTTAAGCATAGCCAATTTCCGCTTATGTGGGCCACCGTTTTGTGGCACCGCGGCAGCGCCGAATGTGGCGTGGCGTCCCTTGCGGAAAGGCCGAAAAAGCGCCAATTGTCGCGGATATTCGACTGACAGGTCATGTTGACAGACCCACATGGCCTGCCGAGGATGCGGCAGTGCCAAAAACCTCTGCCTGCCCCAGAACTCGATGCAACAGGAGCTTCGGATGAAAGACGATATCGTCATCGTGAGCGCTGCCCGTACTCCGGTTGGCGCATTCAATGGGGCATTCGCCAACCTGCCGGCGCATGAGCTGGGCAAAACGGCGATCAACGCCGCGATGGAGCGCGCAGGCGTAGAAGGAGCGCGCGTGAGCGAAGTGATCTTGGGGCAAATTCTTACCGCCGGCCAGGGGCAGAACCCGGCGCGGCAGGCATCGATTGCTGCCGCTATCCCGGTTGAGACACCGGCGTGGGGCGTGAACCAGCTATGCGGTTCGGGCTTGCGTGCGGTCGCGCTCGGCTACCAGGCAATCCTCAATGGCGACAGCGACATCGTTGTTGCAGGGGGGCAGGAGTCGATGAGCATGGCGCCGCACTGTCAGCACCTGCGCGCCGGGGTAAAGATGGGTTCGTTCGAAATGATCGACACAATGATCAAGGACGGATTGTGGGATGCCTTCAACGGCTATCACATGGGCAATACAGCCGAGAACGTTGCCAAGCAGTGGCAAATCACCCGTCAGCAGCAGGATGAGTTCGCTGTGGCCTCGCAGAACAAGGCTGAAGCTGCTCAGAAGGCCGGCAAGTTCAAGGACGAGATAGTGCCGGTGACGATCAAGTCGCGCAAAGGCGATGTTGTTGTAGCCGCGGATGAGTATCCGAAACCCGGCGTCAGCATGGATTCGATCGCCAAGCTGCGTCCAGCCTTTGACAAAGAAGGCACTGTCACGGCCGCGAATGCGTCTGGAATAAATGACGGCGCCGCTGCGCTAGTGCTGATGAAAGCAAGCGAGGCCGCTAAGCTCGGCAAGACACCCCTGGCGCGGATCGTGTCGTGGGCGCAGGCCGGTGTTGACCCTTCGATCATGGGTACCGGGCCAATCCCCGCTTCGCGCGCTGCGCTGAAGAAGGCGGGCTGGAAAAAAGAGGACCTCGATCTGATTGAGGCAAATGAGGCCTTCGCCGCGCAGGCATGTGCGGTCAACAAGGACCTCGGCTGGGACACCAACAAGGTAAACGTCAACGGTGGAGCAATCGCGATCGGGCACCCGATCGGTGCATCCGGTGCGCGCGTACTGGTGACCCTGCTTTATGAAATGCAAAAGCGTAATGCCAAGAAAGGACTGGCCACGCTCTGTATTGGTGGCGGAATGGGCATTGCAATGTGCGTCGAGCGGTAGCCGGTTCGGTATTGATTTAGATCGTGGCCGGGCTTGTCCCGGCCATGATGTTTTAAGAAGATGGCTTGAGGGAGCGAACCATGGCGCGCGTTGCATTAGTAACGGGGGGAACCCGTGGAATTGGGGCTGCAATCACCAAGGCCCTGAAGGCAGCCGGTTACAAGGTTGCCGCCAACTACGGCGGCAATGACGAGGCTGCGCAGAAGTTCAAGGCCGAGACCGGCATTCCTGTTTTCAAGTGGGATGTGTCGTCCTACGACGCCTGCGCCGAGGGCGTAAAAAAGGTGGAAGCCGAAGTCGGCCCGGTCGAGGTGCTGGTCAACAACGCCGGTATTACCCGCGATGCCATGTTCCATCGCATGAAGGCTGAACAATGGATCGCCGTCATCAATACGAATCTCGGTTCGCTATTCAATATGTGCCGGCCGCTTATCGAGGGCATGCGCGACCGCAAGTTCGGCCGTATCGTCAACATCTCATCGATCAACGGCCAAAAGGGCCAGATGGGGCAGGCGAATTACTCGGCCGCAAAGGCGGGTGAACTCGGATTTACCAAAGCCTTGGCGCAGGAAGGTGCGCGGTCCGGCATTACGGTGAACGCAATCTGCCCCGGCTACATCAATACCGAAATGGTGCAGGCCGTGCCGAAGGACGTTCTGGAGAAATCGATCCTGCCGCAGATCCCGATTGGCCGCCTTGGCGAGCCCGAGGAAATCGCGCGCTGCGTGGTATTTCTTGCGTCGGACGAAGCGGGCCTGATCACCGGCGCGACATTGAGCGCGAACGGTGGGCAATATTTCGTCTAGCTGCAATTGCCCGCCGAACCATGAGAAAATTTCTGAGCCAAGTGGCTATCGTTTGCCTGGTATCAGCGGCGGCGGCACCTGTTTTCGCGCAGGTCGTCGATCCTCGTTGCGCAGATATCTATGACAAGGTTGCCTGTGGATGCGCCGTGCAGAATGGCGGACGCATTATTTCGCCCCCAGGTGGCGTCAAGCGTGAGGGTCTGAAGTTGCGCCCGACAGAAGGTCAGGAGGGGACCACGACGCTTGATGGCGGTCGTGTCGCATTCCCAAAATATTTCAGGAGAGACGGCCTCAAGATCCACAAGAGCCGCGCCCTTGAGGGCTATCTGGCGTGCATGCGCAGCAATGGGCGCAAGTAGCGCAAAAATTTTGTTACGGCCGGTTGTGCGGCGACCAGTCCCCGGGCGCCAACTCAAATCCCTCGAATGAAAAACCGGGCGCAACGGTGCAACCGGTCAGCGTCCAATCGCCGAGGCTCTCCGCTGCCTGCCACGCGCGTGCCGGGACGGTCACCTGTGGTACTTCGCCCGCATTGATGTCGGCGCCCAGGCGGAAGATCTCTTCCTTGGCTCCGTCGACCACTTCGAGTTTGAGTGGCGCGCCGCCGTAATAGTGCCAGACTTCGACCGCGTCGATCCTGTGCCAATGCGAACGCTCGCCGCTCGCCAGCAGAAAGAGAATTGCGGTGGAAGCCGGGCGGCCTTCCACCTGTCGGGGGTCGCGGAAGGTTTCGCGATAGTGCCCGCCCTCGGGGTGCGGTTTGAGCCCGAGCGCGCGGATCATCTCGGGGGCGGTGGGCGAGGGCACGAGTGTCGTCAAAATTTGTTCTTGCGGGCCCGAATTTCCGCGAAAACCTCAGCTGCCGCCCTGCCGGCCATGCCTATCCCGGCCGCAACATCGGATATATCGGCGCGCAGGAACGGGTTCGCTTTCTTTTCCTCACCGATGGTGACCGGAATGGTCGGCTCGCTTCGCGCAAGTTCTTGTTTTGCTTGTGCCTCGCGCGCGGCGAGCGCCTTGTTGTTCGGTTCGATCGTGCGAGCGAATTTGATATTTGCAGCAGTGTATTCGTGCCCGCAATAAATCTCGGTATCCTCCGGAAGTTCCCGCAACTTTACGAGGGAGTGCCACATTTGCTCCGGGGTGCCTTCGATTACGCGACCGCAGCCGATGGAAAACAAAGTATCGCCTACGAACGCAAGTTTGTCCGCGTGAAACCAGTAAGCAATGTGGCCAAGGGTGTGGCCCGGTGTCTCGATCACATTGGTTGACAACGATCCGATGTTGACTTTATCGCCTTCGCGCACGGTTTCGTCCACGGCCGGAATTTTTGAAGCTTCCGCAGCCGGTGCCACGACACGGCATTTGTATTTCTCCTTTAGCGGGATGATGCCGTCGGTATGGTCGGCATGGTGATGCGTGACCAGGATGTCCGTCAACTTCCAGCCTGTGGCCTTCAATGCCGCCTCGATGGGCGCTGCCTCGGGTGCATCTATACTGGCGGTGGCGCCGCTGTCCGGGTCATGCAGTAGCACCCCATAATTGTCGG
Organism: Pseudolabrys sp.; assembly: GCA_025451355.1. Taxonomy (GTDB): domain Bacteria; phylum Pseudomonadota; class Alphaproteobacteria; order Rhizobiales; family Xanthobacteraceae; genus Pseudolabrys. The sequence continues at coordinate 12,203 of JANWKN010000129.1, forward strand.
ATCGGCAGAGAAAAAGACGGGTTTCCGCTGGCATTGGAGTGTTCCTATTAGTGTTCTGGACAGAAATTAACCGTACCACGTCGGTAAATGAACGTGCACCCGCGTGTGCGTTAGCGTTTTGCTACGGCGTTTCATGATAGTTTTGCTACATGTCGATCGACGTGGTGGACCTGCGTAATTTCTACGGCCAGCGGCTGGGTGTCGTCGCCCGCCGTTTCATCGGCCGCGGCATCCGCTCGTTGTGCGGCAAAACCGCCGGTCAGCGGGTGCTCGGCATTGGTTACGCCACGCCTTATCTGGGTTTGTTTCGTGAGGAAGCTGAGCGCTGCCTTGCGCTCATGCCGGCCGGGCAGGGCGTAGTTAAGTGGCCGACGTCGCGTCCAGCTTTATCTGCGCTCGTTGATGAAAACGAATTGCCGCTCACCGATTCTGCGGTCGATCGTGTGATGCTTGTGCACGCGCTCGAAATGACGAACGACCCGGGTGCGCTGTTGCGTGAAGTGTGGCGAGTGCTTGCGTCCGGGGGTCGCTTGCTCGCGGTGGTGCCAAACCGGCGAGGCCTATGGGCACGAATGGATACGACGCCCTTCGGACATGGTCGACCTTATTCGCGCAGCCAGATCAATCAGCTCTTACGCGAAACCTGGTTCACTCCGACCGGCTGGAGCGAGGCGCTCTACGTACCCCCTGTTGAACGCGGTTGGTTCCTGCGATCGGCAGTCGCATGGGAGCGCACCGGTGCGACACTGTCAGCGCCGTTTGCGGGAGTGCATCTGGTGGAGGCGACCAAACAAGTCTATCGCGCGATCCCGGCGCGCCGAGAGAAGCGGCGATTGATGCCCGCACTAGAGCCCGCATTGGCCCCGTCACCCGGCGCCTAGTTCAAGCCTAATGAATTTTTAGTTGATCGATGCCCGCGCGCGGGTCGTCGCACTACTCTGGCTGCCTCGGCTCGTCGCCACCGCTTTCGTCTTGTGCCGGTTGCGGCGCCGCGCCCTGCTGATGCCCGCCGCTGTAATCAGGTCGATCAGGGCGGTAACCGCCGCCTCCGCGGTGACGGCGCCTGCGTCGATGCATACCAAATCGGTCCTGGCCGCGGTCGCCCTGGTCGTGACCATTTTGCGCGGGATTCTGCTGTGGCTGACCGCCGCCGGTAATAAATGCAGGCAAGCCGCCGACGTCCTGCCCGCCTCCCTGGTTAGGCTGATGAGGCTGTTGCTGGTGTTGCGGGCGATTGTGTACCTGCTGGTCGCGCGGCGGAAACGGTTGGGCGTCGCGAGGGAGATACGGCTGCTGTTGGGGTTCGCGCGGGCCGTAGCTCGGTTCGTTCTGGCCCATGAAAGGCTGACCGTCATCATCATCGCCGTCGAAGCTTTCGTCGTTGCCCTGCTGGTGCTGTCCGCTGGGCGCTCCCTGTTGCGGCTGTTGATTGTAGTAGGGGTTCTGCTGGCGGAATTGTTCCTGCGCGGCGGCGATGAGACGGAAATAATGTTCGGCGTGTTGGTAGTAATTCTCAGCGGCAACGGGATCGCCGGAGCCCTGCGCGTCGCGCGCGAGCTGAATATATTTTTCCGCAATGTGCGAAGCCGTGCCGCGGATCTTAACGTCAGGGCCGTTTGATTCGTAAACGCGTGTCAGTGGATTTTGGCTCTTGCGGTGGTTGTTGCCGCGTCCCCGCATGCGCTTTTGACCGTTTCTCATGTGCCTTTTATCGCCTTTTGCCTGTTCGGCGTTGTCGGCCGAACGCTCAACCCGATTTGCAAGTCCATACAACCTCATTGCGCGGCGGACCTGCACTCGTTATCCGCGCCAATGATCGAACCGTTGTGTTTCTTTGTCGCGTTAGTTCGCAGCAACCCCTCAGCCGCGTTTTCTATCGCGGCGTTGCCAACCTCTCGTTACGCGCATCGTCCAAGGTTTCGAAAAATAATGCGCCCAACCGGTGAAGCGTCCAGACCCGTATCTGGCGAATTCGTTTGCCGTCTCTGCGAAGTCGGCTCTTCGTCATCCGCCTTGCGCCGAACCTCACAGAGCATCAACTCTGGGGTTCTTGGCGATGCAACCGTCACGGGTCGATTCCGTGACCGGAAGCTAGTCGTTTCCGTGGAATAATCCAAGAGGTTTTTTCGCCAATAATGAGCTCTGCAATTTTCATCGGGTGGGAATGCAACACGCTCATGACACGAAACCCGCGCCGAGTACACGCGGCGTTCCGCCTAAGTCCTTGCGCACAATCCCGACCGTCAACCCCGCATTGGTAAACAAAGTGCGTACCGCCGGTTCCTGGCCCGCGCCCAGTTCCACGAATAGCCGTCCGCCCGCTGCCAAAAGCCGCTTTGCGTCCGCCGAAATGGAACGGTAGGCGGACAACCCGTCATCACCGCCGTCGAGTGCCACGATTGGGTCGTAGTCCCGCACCTCCGGCGCGAGGGAGGCAATTGCCCCGCGGGCTATGTACGGCGGATTCGAAACCACCAGATCGAATGGGCCCTCCACGCCGGCGGCGATGTCGCAAGCAACCAGGCTGCATCGGGTTTCGAAGCCGCATTGCGTCACATTGGTCTGCGCGGTCTGCAAGGCCGCGCGGCTTATGTCGGTACCGACTCCGGCTGCATTCGGTAGTTCGTTCAGTAGCGCCACCAACAGCGCGCCCGAGCCGGTACCGATGTCAAGAATGCGCACCTTTTCCATTCTCAGGCCGCTGCGCACGACAAAGTCCAGCGCGCCTTCGATCACAGTTTCGGTCTCCGGTCGCGGCACCAAAACGTCCGGCGTTACCGCAAGCGCAAGACTCCAGAACTCTTTCTTTCCAAGAATGCGCGATACTGGCTCGCGTTTCAATCTGCGCGCGGCAAGTCCGGATATCGCTTTCACTTCGCGGGCCTCGAGGACGCGGTCTGACTGCGTGATCAGGCGGGTGCGATCGAGATGCAGCGCGTGACCCATGAGCACGCGCGCATCAACCTCGGTATCCTCGATTCCGGCAGCGCGAAACGACTGCGCAACAAGCTGCAACGCTTCGGAGATGGAAGCGCCGTCTTTTAGACCCGGAATGATTCTCACGCCGCGCCTTCGGCGGCCAGCAACTCGGCCTGATGCTCGGTGACCAGCGCATCGATCACCTCCTCGAGTGCCTCCCCCTCGATGACTTGAGGCAACTTGTGCAATGTCAGATTGATGCGGTGATCGGTGACGCGACCTTGCGGAAAATTATACGTCCGAATGCGTTCCGAACGGTCACCCGAGCCGACCTGGCCACGCCGATCGGCTGCTCGCGCGGAATCGCGCTTGGTTTTTTCGACGTCATAAAGCTTCGCGCGCAACATCGTCATCGCCTTGGATTTATTTTTGTGCTGCGACCGCTCCTCCTGCACAAATACGACAATCCCACTTGGAACGTGCGTGATGCGGATGGCAGATTCGGTCTTGTTGACGTGCTGTCCACCAGCTCCCTGCGCGCGCATGGTGTCGATCTTGAGGTCGGACTCGTTGATGTGGATGTCGACATCCTCCACTTCCGGAAGAACGGCAACGGTCGCTGCCGAGGTGTGGATACGACCCGAGGCCTCGGTATCGGGTACGCGTTGCACACGATGCACGCCCGATTCGAACTTGAGCTTGGCGAAGACACCGCGGCCCTGAACCTCGGTGACGATTTCCTTGAAGCCGCCTTTCGTGCCTTCGCTGAGAGAGAGAATTTCGGTCCTCCAGCCCTGCTTAGCGGCATAGCGTTCGTACATGCGAAAAAGATCTCCGGCGAAGAGCGCGGCTTCGTCGCCGCCGGTGCCGGCGCGGATTTCGAGGATCGCGTTATGATCGTCCATTGCATCCTTCGGCAGCAGAGCCAGCCGGATCTGCTGCGTCAGGGATTCCATACGTTCCTGTAATTCGCGGCGCTCGATGTCCGCAAGTTTGCGCATCTCCGCATCCGTGCCGGAGTCATTGACGAGCGCCGAAAGCTCCGCGATTTCTTTCTCGGTGCTGCGGTAAGCTTTGATCACCTCGACGACCGGGGTGAGTTCGGCGAATTCACGCGACAACTTCACGTAGGCGTCGGCAGCCAAACCGCTGGCCAACTCGCTTTCCACCAATGCGTGGCGGGCGAGCAGGGCGTCCATTTTCTGTTGCGGCAGGACTGTCAAAGCTGCAATCCCTCATTGGCCGCAAAGGTCTCGAGCGTATGGCGAATGGAAACGCTGCCGACCGGCTGCTCAAGACATGGCAGAAGAAGGTCTTCGCCTTTCCGGCAGTCGAGGTCGAGCAGAAGCGCCTTGACCGGCCCCACCGCGGAGGGAGAGAGGGACAAGGTGCGATACCCCAGAATGGTCAACGCCAAGGCGCCAATCGGCTGCGAGGCAAGCTCGCCACAAAGTGTGACCGGCTTGCCGTACTTCTTTGCTTTGTCGACAATGTCTTTCAACGCGCGCAGGACCGGCGCCGAAAGTGGATCGAATCTCTCCGATACCCGCGGATTGCCGCGGTCGGCCGCATAGAGGAATTGCATCAGATCGTTGGAGCCGACCGAGAGGAAATCGACGCGCTCAAGCAATTCGTTGAGCTGGAACAGGAGCGCGGGGACCTCGACCATCGTTCCGATCTCGACCCGCTCCGGCAATTCATGGCCGTGCCGGCGCAAATGCGTCAGCTCGACTTCGACAAGCGACTTCGCTTTGTCGAATTCCTCGACAACGGCAATCATCGGAAACATCAGCTTTAGACCGCGACCGCCCGCCGCGCGCAGCAATGCACGCACCTGGCTGCGCAGGAGGCCAGGGCGGTCGAGACCGAGCCTGATCGCTCTCCAACCCAGCGCGGGGTTTTCTTCCTCGATATTGCGCATGTACGGCAACACCTTGTCACCGCCGATATCGAGGGTGCGGAATGTGACGGGCTTCTTTCCGGCGGCATCCAGAACCGAGCGATAGAGAGCAAGTTGCTCGCCGGTGCGCGGCAACGTGGTTGCAACCATGAACTGCAGTTCAGTCCGGAACAGGCCGATTCCCATTGCGCCCGTATCCTCGATGTGCGGGAGATCGATGGCGAGCCCCGCATTGATCATCAGCGATATCTTCTCGCCGTCTTTGGTGATGCAAGGTCGGTCCCGGAGCGCGCGATATTGCGCTTGCCGGCGTGCGCGAAGTTTCACGCGCTCGCCATAGGACGCCTGAATGTCCTGCGGCGGACGCATATGCACATGACCAGTCGAGCCATCGACGATAATGGCGTCACCGGGCTCGACCAGTCCGGTGGCGTTCTCGATCTCGCCTACGGTCGGAATTCCAAGCGCACGCGCCACAATCGAGACGTGCGAGGTTGGCCCGCCTTCCTCAAGAATCAGGCCGCGCAATTTCTTGCGGTCGTAGTCAAGAAGTGCAGCTGGTCCCATAGAGCGCGCCACAACGATCGCATTTTCCGGCAGTTGCTCCCTAGTGGGCGCGTGATCCTGTCCCATCAGCACGCGCATCAGCCGGTTGGCGAGATCGTCAAGGTCGTGCAGGCGCTCACGCAAATAATGATCGGAGGCGCGCAACATGCGCGCGCGCGTATCCGACTGCACGCGCTCAACGCCGGCTTCCGCGGTGATGCCGGTCATGACAGCTTCGCGAATCCGGTGCAACCAGCCTTGGTCGTAAGAGAACATGCGGTAGGCTTCGAGCACGTCACGATGCTCGCCGCCATCTGCAATATCGCGGTGCTCGACCAGCCGGTCCAGATCTTCGCGCAAGGTAGCGATGGCTGCGTCGAGCCGCTTTAGTTCGTGCTGTACGTCATCCGCGATGACGTCGGTGATGACCACGCGCGGTTCGTGCAGCACTACGTGACCGAGCGCGATGCCGTCGGACAGCGAACTCCCTGTGAGATGCATCGCGTGCCGAGCGACCGGTTCCGCACCCGGACGGGCGAGTGACGACAGCTCGCCCGATGCAATCATCTCGGCGAGCACCATGGCCGTCGTTTGCAGGGCTTCTTCTTCTTCCTCGGTATAGGTACGGCGCGCGCGGTTTTGTACGACGAGCACACCAAGCGTGTTGCCTGCGCGCAGGATCGGCACACCCAGGAACGAATGGTAAATTTCTTCGCCGGTTTCCACCCGGTACGAGAACGCCGGGTGAGCTTGTGCGTCAGAAAGGTTGATCGGATTGGCCTCGCTGGACACCAGACCGACAAGACCTTCGTCGGCTTTCAGGACGGTCTGGTGGACGGCTTCGCGCTTAAGACCTTCGGTAGCGTATAACTCGAGCGTTCCGTCTACGCGCAAAACGTAGACAGAGCACACCTCCGCCACCATGTTGGCGGCGATCAATACCACCACTTTGTCGAGGCGATCCTGCGCGCTGACCGGCTCGGCCATTACCTCGCGAAGCCGGCGCAACAGCACGCGCGGACCGCCGAGCGCGCCGCGCATTATTGAGGTCCTTTAAGTCACGGCTGGGCCGCAGCGTCCTTACGGCCAAATCGTGTACGAATAGCGACCGCGCGATTGTGGATCGGCGGGCGCTTACGGGTCAGGCTATAGCCAATGGGCCATGCAAGGGGCAAGCCAAAGGCTGTATGGCTTAGCGCTGGGCGCGAGCGCCCCAAAGGCGGCCTTGCCATCCCAATAAGGCTGCCCGGACGCTTACGCCGCCCCGGATCACCCAGAGCAGGATAAAGATCGCGAACTCGGCTGCAGAGCAGCATTGCCCATCGATGCAGCGCGTTTTCAACAGACTGAGGTAGTGGCCGCCCGCCTCCTTAGGCAGGCTGCCGTGTTCCGTCACCGCAAAGACGCATCGGTATCCCCGATGTCGCTCGCGCCGATGTTGACGACTGCCGTACGCCTCATAGGCGCAAGCAATTCAAAAAGTTTGTCGTCAGCCATCGCTCAGATCTTATCCAGCCCATAGAGCGTATGCAGAGTGCGAACCGCAAGGTCGGTCTGGGTGGCTTTGATAAGCACCGAGAATTTGATCTCGGAGGTCGTGATCGCGAGAATGTTGATCTTTTGTTCGGAGAGAGCCTTGAACGCCTTTGCCGCGACGCCGGCGTGGCTCCGCATACCGATTCCGATGACGGACACCTTGGCAACGTCGGTCGCGCCATCGAGTCGCTCAAAGCCGATAGCGTTCTTTGCCTTGTCGAGCGTAACGCGGGCACGCTCGTAGTCGGCGGACGGTACCGTGAAGGTCAGGTCGGTCGTGGCGCCATCGCCGGACACGTTCTGCACAATCATGTCGACATTGATGTTGCTGTCGGCGAGCGGACCGAAGATCGCGGCGGCGACCCCCGGCTTGTCCTGCACCCGACGGAGCGAAATCTGCGCCTCGTCCTTGGAAAAGGCGATCCCGGTGACGACTTGCTGTTCCACGATATCTCCTTCGTCGCAAATAAGCGTGCCAGATGGCGGCTTGGAGGGGTCGATGTCGTCGGGCTTCTCGAAGCTTGAGCGCACAAAGATCCGTACATTGTGCACCATCCCGAGTTCGACCGAACGCACCTGCATGACTTTGGCCCCGAGTGAAGCAAGCTCGAGCATTTCTTCATACGCGATCTTGTCCATCCGATGCGCCTTGGGCACCACGCGCGGATCGGTGGTGTAAACGCCGTCCACATCGGTATAGATGTCGCAGCGCTCGGCGCCGATAGCAGCAGCTATCGCCACCGCCGAAGTATCGGAGCCGCCGCGTCCAAGCGTCGTGACGCGCCCTGTTTCTTTGTGCATGCCTTGAAAGCCGGCAACGACTGCGACCTGACTGTGCTCCTTGAAGCGCTTGATCAGTTCGGCGCCGTTCACATCAAGGATGCGAGCAGAGCCGTGTGCGTTGTCGGTCAAGATCGGCAGTTGCCAGCCCTGCCAGGAGCGCGCATTGACGCCCATGCCCTCGAGAACGATCGCGAGAAGTCCGGCAGTAACGTCTTCGCCGGTTGCCACAACTGCGTCGTATTCACGCGCGTCATGTAGCATGGCTGCCTGACGGCACCACTCAACCAATTGGTTCGTGACGCCCGCCATCGCGGAAACGATGACGGCAACATCATAGCCAGCATCGACCTCGCGCTTGACGTGGCGCGCCACGTTGCGGATGCGGTCGAGGTCGGCGACGGATGTTCCGCCGAATTTCATCACCAGTCGAGCCATGACATTCCCGGATGCGCCGAAAGGTATTAACAAGCGATCGGCGCAAGCGTGAAGGCTCCGAGCGCCGGCCCCAAAAGGCGCGTATACATACCGGTGGGGTACGACAACCGCAACATCAGCGCGACAATGCGATACATCGATCAAATCCTGCAACCAGGTGAGACCGTGGCATATACGACGACCTTGCACTGGATCGTCTACCTGCCCGCGATAGGCCTTTGGCTGCTTGCATTTGTGGCGTTAACGGTGGGTGGCGCTCTCGGCCCCGTCTCGCTATTGGTGGCAATCGTTTGCGCGTTGCTCGGTCTAGGGCTGGCCTTCAGCGCGTGGTTTCGCCGCTGGACAACGGAAATCGACGTGACCGACAGACGTATTGTCTACAAGCGCGGCTTTGTCCGCCGCCACACGGTCGAGATGAACATGGATAAGGTCGAAAGCGTGGACGTCGATCAGTCGATTCTGGGACGCATGCTGAACTATGGCGACATCACAATACGTGGAACGGGCGTCGGCATCGAGCCGCTGCAAAATATCGATGCGCCGCTCGAGTTCAGAAATCAGGTCACGGCGCGCTGACCTCGCGAGGACCGGAGAGAGCAATGGCAGGAAAGCGTCATGCACCGTCGGTCGACCAGGCCGAGATCGAGCGCTTCTCGCGCCACGCCCCCGACTGGTGGGACACACGCGGGCCGATGGCGGCGCTGCATAAATTCAATCCGGTGCGGCTGGCCTATATCCGCGACCAGGCCGCCGCCCGCTTCGATCGCGATTCCAAGAAACTCGACTGCCTCAAAGGATTGCGCATGCTGGATATCGGATGCGGCGGCGGTATCCTGTCCGAGCCGCTCGCGCGTCTGGGCGCGGATATAGTCGGCGCCGACCCGTCGGAGGAAAACATCAAAGTCGCTCGTGCGCATGCCGAAGATGCGCGCGTGTCAGTCGACTATCGTGTAACCACGGCCGAGGACCTCGCTGCCGGGAGCGAGCGCTTCGATATTGTGTTGGCGATGGAGGTCGTCGAGCACGTCGCCGATGTAGAGGTATTTGTATCGACCTGTACAAGCATGGTGAAGCCCGCAGGGTTGATGATCGCCGCTACGCTGAATCGCACGCTAAAAAGCTTCGCGCTGGCCATAGTCGGCGCCGAATATGTGTTGCGCTGGCTGCCGCGCGGCACTCATCAATGGGATAAGTTCGTCACGCCTGTCGAAATGGAATCGGCGATAGAGCGCGGCGGTTTGCAAGTGGTCGGAGAGCGCGGCGTGATCTACAATCCGTTTGCCGACCGCTGGCAGTTATCATCTGACATGGATGTCAATTACATGCTGGTTGCGCAGCGTCAGAAATAAAAGGAGAGGGGCATGATTCTCGAACTGGTTGAATTCAATTCCCCGAAGGGGTGGTCCCGTGAGCAAATGGCCGAGGATGCGCGCAACGTCATTCCCAGGTGGCGCGACAACAAAGAATTGTTGCGCAAGCACTTCCTGCTTGAACTCAACGGGAAGACCGGCGCGGGTGTGTATATCTGGCCTTCGGTCGAGGCAGCGAAAAAGGCGCACAACGAAGAATGGCGACAGTCGATAATAAAACGTACCGGCGGCGCTCCGACGATCCGGTATTTTGACCTTTTCCTACTCATCGATAACGAGAAGGGCGCGATCACTGAATTTCCCGAGGCGCCGGAAATCCGGGCCAGCGCCGCGTAGCGAATACCTACTCTGTCTTCGCCGCGCTTTGTCGTGGTCATCGAGGGCTTGTTAGGAAAAGTAGAACGTGGATGCCTGGCACAAGGCCGGGCATTACTGTGTAAGTGACCGACAAAATGCTCTGGGCCGTCTTTACGTTGATTGCCGCGGCGGCGCAGACCGCGCGCAACGCGATGCAGCGTGAACTGACGGCGACGCTCGGGACCGTCGGCGCCACTCACGTCCGCTTCCTCTTCGGCTTTCCGTTCGCGCTGCTCCTCCTCGCCGGCGTGTTGATCACGACCGGTGAGGCGCTGCCGACCCCGCCAAGTATATTCTGGCCGTGGGTGATCGCCGGTGCATTCACCCAGATTGCCGCGACGGCAACGATGCTCTCGGTGATGGGTCAGCGTTCATTTGTGGTGGCCTATGCCTACATCAAGACCGAGCCTGTGCACGTGGCGCTGTTCGGGCTGGTCTTTCTCGGCGACAGGATCACCGCGCTTTCAGCTGCCGCCATTATCCTGGCGACGGCTGGCGTGATCGTCATCTCGCTTAAGGGCGGAATCGACGAGAGGCCCACTGTGCACTCCACTGTCATCGGCCTTATGTCGGGCGCGCTGTTCGGGCTTTCCGCCATCGGCTATCGCGGGGCCATTCTCTCGTTGCATCTGCCGAACTTTGTGGTAGCAGCGACTTTTACCGTGACGGTTGGTTTGGTGATCCAGGCCGCGTTTTTATCGCTTTATCTTGTGCTGCGAGACCCCAAGGTTCTGCGTACGATCGCCGCGGCGTGGAGACCGTCGCTTTTCGCCGGTTTCATGGGCGCTTTCGCGTCGGAATTCTGGTTTCTGGCCTTCGCGATCACAACCGCGGCCAATGTGCGTACGCTGGCTCTCGTCGAAGTTCTGTTCGCGCAGGGGGTGACGCGTTTCGTGTTCAAGCAGCCGACGTCGCAGCGCGAGGCTTTCGGAATCGTGCTGGTGGTTGTTGGAGTTGCGCTACTGGTGTGGCCGCACTAGTTCCGCTCGTCGGGCAATACCGGCAAGGGGTGGAATTCGATACCTTCCTCGGAAAGCTCTTTAGCTTCTTCAGGCGAAGCGACCCCGTAGATCGAGCGGTGCTCGGCCTCGCCGTAGTGCATCTTGCGCGCTTCTTCGGGAAATTTCGCGCCGACATTGTCGGCGTTCTTGGTCAAGTGGTCGTGCAATTCCTTGAGCTTGGAGCGAAATTCCTGCTCTTGCGGGGATATCATTGCGACAGGCGCTACCGGTACCGGTACCGGCACCGGGGCCGCGGCCTCCGCCGCAGGAGCCGGGGCTTCGATTGGCGTGCGTTGCTTTTTTGCAGTCGTGGACAGCCGCGGCGCCATGATTGCCTTCTCGACCTTGGCCGAGCCGCACTGTGGACAGTTCACCAAACCGCGCTTGGCCTGTTTGTCATAGGAAGCGGAATCCTGGAACCAGCTTTCAAATTCGTGGCCCCGTTCGCAGACGAGCGTGTAGCGAATCATTCTGCCCCTCGCACGACATGCAGGTGGGCAGGTTCCGCTATCGGCTCCACGATTTCAAAGCGCCGGCCGTGCTGCAGCGACGGAATGCGTGCTCGCGCTTTGGTCACTTCCGCGGGATCGATCCTGGCCATGACTACCCCGGGTTCGGTGCCGCCTTCCGCAATGATGCGCCCCCAAGGGTCAACGATCAGTGAATGGCCGTATGTATCGCGGCCGTTCTCGTGTTTGCCGCCCTGCGCCGCTGCGAAAACAAAGCAACCGTTTTCGATGGCACGGGCGCGAAGAAGAACGTGCCAATGCGCATCGCCGGTTTGCTTTGTAAATGCAGAGGGGATCGACAGCATGGTCGCGCCGGCCTCGGCCAGAGCACGATAGAGGGCGGGGAAACGAAGGTCGTAACAGATCGTCAGTCCCAGTCGTCCCCACGGAAGATCCGCCAGCACCGCCGAGTCGCCAGGTCGGTAGTTACGTGATTCCCGATAACTCTCACCACCGGCAAGATCGACATCGAACATGTGGATTTTGTCATAGCGCGCCGCGATATCGCCTTTTGGGTCAACAAGGAAAGAGCGGTTGGCGGCTCTATCGTGCGAAATCCTGATGGCCAACGACCCTATGTGAATGTAGATGCCAAATTGCCGTGCCAGTTCGCGCAACGTTGCCAGCGCATTGTCCGATTCTTCCTCCGCGATCACAGCGAAAAGCTGTTCGCGCTTGGCCGCCAGAATGTTCGTCATTTCTGGAGTGAGCACGTAGTCCGCGCCAGCCGCCTTCGCCTCACCGATCATGCGTACAGCATCGTCAATATTGGCGCCGGGCGTCAGGCTCGAGCGCATCTGGATCATCGCGGCGCTAAAACTGCCGGCGTTCATAGAGA
>JANWKN010000130.1 GCA_025451355.1 Pseudolabrys sp.
ACGCCGGCGTGGATGGTGAAATAATCGACGCCCTGTTCGCACTGCTCGATCAGCGTGTCCTTGTAGCACTCCCAGTCGAGCTTGACGGGATCGCCATCCACCTTCTCCAGCGCCTGGTAGATCGGCACGGTGCCGATCGGCACCGGCGAATTGCGCAGGATCCATTCACGCGTGTTGTGGATGTTGCGGCCGGTGGAGAGGTCCATCACCGTGTCGGCGCCCCAGCGGATCGCCCACACCATCTTCTCGACTTCTTCCTCGACCGATGATGTGACGGCGGAATTGCCGATATTGGCGTTGATCTTCACCAGGAAGTTGCGGCCGATGACCATCGGCTCGAGTTCGGCGTGGTTGATGTTTGACGGAATGATGGCGCGGCCGCGCGCGATTTCGCTGCGCACGAATTCCGGCGTGATGAAGGCGGGCACCGAGGCGCCGAAGCTTTCGCCGTCGGCGAGTGCGGCTTCCGCGCGCTCAAGTTGCTTCTTGCGGCCAAGATTCTCGCGCTCGGCGACGTAGATCATTTCCTTTGTAACGATGCCGGCCTTAGCAAATTCATACTGTGTGACGAGCTTGCCATCGAGGGTGCGCCAAGGCTTCGGCGTGTTCGGGAAATTGCGCGCCAGGTGCTTGCCGGTGACGTTGCCATTGTCGACCGGCTGGATCGGCCGGCCTTCATATTGCTCCACGCCGCCGCGTTCTTTCACCCATTCGATGCGCGTACGCTGCAGGCCCTTTTCCACATCGGTCGTCACATCCGGATCGGTGTACGGACCCGTCGTGTCATAGACCGGCAGCGGCGACTCGCCCGACGATGCATCGAGCGCGATCTCGCGCAAAGGAACGCGCAGGTCTGGCGCGGCCTCAGGTTGCGAATAGATCTTGCGCGAGGCGGGCAGCGGACCTGTCGTGACTTTCGGGGTGACGAGATCGGCGCTGGTGACGGGTTTGTTCATGCATTTACTCCCGAGCGAAAACCGAAGTAGCAGAGCGCGGCGCCGACGACGAGCCAGAACGCCGCGGCCGCCATGGTGAAGTTGTAACCGAGAAGTTTCTTTCCGAGCTTCGTTGCACGGTCAGGCACTAAGACCCGCACCGCGCCATTGATGACGGCGGCCCATCCGAGCAAAGTGATGATCACCGGCCAGTCCGCGATCCACACATTGTGGCTGAGTACAATGGCAAGCCCGGTCGGCAGCAGGATCATGCCGGAGAAAAATATGAGTGCCGGGCTGCGCAAAAACTCCTGCGCCATCTTGCGGAACGCGGCCTCATTGGCGAGCACGCCCACGCCGACCAGGGCCATCACGGGCCCGATCAATCGCGCAAGAAAGATGGAAGTCGCCATTTGTCCTGTCCCTTCGCCGGCATGACCCGGATCAGGTTCAAAGGGTTTTTCTCAGCCCACCAACAGGGCACCCCTCGGAACAATGTTTAATGTAGGCGCGGGGGCAAAGGTGTCAATGCCACACACTCTGGGTCATGTGTGGGCTTGACCCGCGCATCCGTGATGAGGTGCAAGGTGAAAAACATTACAGGTGGGATTGTTGCGCGCCGGTCCGGTCATCGACAACTTTGACGTCAGGCTGCGCACTCACACGGTGAACTTCGGCTTGGCCTACAAGTTCAACTGAGGCCCTGAGCCCCACTGCGTTCCACCACGTCATTGCCGGGTCTAACCCGGCAATCCATGATGCGGGCATGGCGCAGCCATTTGTCGAGCCATGCGACCGCGGCATCATCGCCGCCGAGCCCTGCCCGCGTGAGATCGGACGAGAAGTTGCTCCACAGCAGCGCCGGATGGTGCTGGCTGCCTGCGTATTGGCGTCATCGATGGCCTTTATCGATGGTTCGGCACTGACCGTTGCGCTGCCCAAGCTACGCGCGTTCTTCGGCGCCGACCTCGCCACCGTGCAATGGGTGCTCAACGGCTATGTGCTGGCGCTCGCCGCGCTGACATTGATCGGCGGCGCTCTCGCCGATCACTACGGCAAGGCACGTATGCTGGCGATCGGTTGCGTTGGTTTCGGATTGTCATCGGCAGCTTGTGTGGTGGCGCCGTCGATCGAGTGGCTCATTGCGTGCCGCGTGGCGCAAGGAATCTCCGCGGCGATTGTGACACCGGCGAGTTTGGCACTAATAGGCGCAACTTATCCGAAGGAAGAGCGCAGCCGCGCCATCGGTGTGTGGGCTGCCGCTTCCTCGCTCACCACCGCGGGCGGTCCGATCCTCGGCGGTTGGCTGACCGAGAATTACGGCTGGCAGTGGGTGTTCGCGATCAATCCGCCGCTCGCCGCAGCGGTTGTCGCGCTACTGGTCGCTTACGCCCCGCCCGACCAGCATGCGGCGCGCCGTTTCGATGTTGCGGGCGCGGCGATTCTTGCTGTCGCGCTCGGCGGTTTGGCCTGGGCGCTTAGTCAGATCGGTCCGGACAAGAGTGGGACAAGCGGCAGGATGATCGCTCTCAGCACCGTCGTCGGCGCCGCGGCGCTTGTTGCGTACGTGTTGTGGGAACGCCTAAGCCCATCTCCGATGACCCCACCGAGGCTGATCGGCAATCGGCCCTTCGTCGGCCTGAACATCGCGACGCTGCTCATCTACACTGGGCTCTCGATTATGTTCTTTCTTTTGTCCTTCGATCTTGTCGACCAACGCGGCCTATCACCGACAAGCGCCGGACTTGTCTTTCTTCCTTTCACGCTCGGCGTCGGTCTTCTATCGCGACCATTCGGTGCGCTGGCAGACAAGATTGGTGCGAGGATCCCGCTGATTGCCGGGCCGCTCGGCGCGGGCTTGGCATTGGTTCTGTTGGCGTTGGGTAAAGATGCCTCGCTGGTGCCGGGGGTGCTTTCGCCAATGATGCTGTTGGGTATCTCTTTTGCGCTGATCGTGGCACCGTTAACAGCTTCGGTGATGTCGAGCGTGGCGAATACTGATGAAGGCCTCGCCTCAGGCATCAACAATGCAGTGACCAGAGTCGCGCAACTGGGTGGCATCGCCCTTTCCGCCGGGGTCGCATCGTTTGCGTTCGGCTACAGAGCCGGATTGATAGTTGCTGCGATTTGCGCGGTTGCCGGCGCCGCCACGATGGCAGTCATGCTGCCGACGGCCGCGCGCAGGCGCTAGGCCGTCACCGGCGTTGGGACTGGCGTGAGAGTCTGCGGCTGATAGTGAGCGAGCGACTGCAACGCGCCAAGATCGCCAAATTCAACCCGACGTTCGCTTCCGGCGATCAGCTTTTCGGAACGCAGTCTCTGCATCATGCGATTGAGGTGCGGAACACTCATGCGCAGAACATCGGCCATTACTTCCTGCGAGAACGACAAGGCGAAACCGGTTTTGTCGGCGCGGCCAATAGCGTGCAGGCGCTCGTGAAGCTCGAGGAGAAAATGCGACAGCCGCTCGACCGGCGTCCGGCGGCCGACATCGATGATGTGCTCGGCATAGATTGCCGCTTCCTGCACGGCGATCCAGGTCAAGGCCAATCCGAATTGTGGTCGGCGATAACAGAGCTGCACGTAGGAATCGAGCGAGCAGACATTCATCGACATCTGTGATTGCGGTCACGGAATAGACGGCGCGCTCGAGGAAGCTGCCCGGTATTCCAACGATGTCGCCGGGCAGGAGCACGTTGAGAATCTGACGCTTGCCGTTGCGCAACAGCTTGTAACGCACGGCATAGCCGTCCCTGATGAAACTGAGTTTTCGATATTCGTAGCCATCGACGGTGAGATCGCGCCTGCGCGAGACGGTCACCTCGTTAACGATGAGTGCTTCGAAAGTCTTCAGATCATCGGCATTCAGAACGATGTGTTGCAGCAGCCGCGCGACAAACGGATACTGGCAAACACAGAATGAGTGGCTGCGAAGGTAATACCTCACTCACGGCCGCGCGGCTTGCGTGCGGCCTTTTTTTGAGCGTGGCACGGTCTTCAAAGTGGCGCCATTTCCCGGCGTTCAATGTGCAGGGACGGCTGGTTTGGTTTGCCCTTTCCAACCGTAACGCACGGGAAGCCCCGACGCTGGCGTCGGGGCTTCTTCATGTGTCGGGTACGCGTGGCGCCTAGCGCGGTGGCCCACGGCAATCCATCCGCCGGTTCAACCTCTCACATTGTCATTGGGCTTGACCCGGCAATCCATGACGCACGAAAGAGGGTTCGCCGCCTCGCGTCCAAGTCAATGCGTGCCCATGCGGTGCAGTTTGAGGACCGTGTAAACGGTGTCGCTTGCCGGTGTCGGAATTCCGAATTCGCGACCGAGCGCGCGCACTTTTCCGGCGAGCCAATCAAGCTCCAGACGGTTGCCACGCTCAAGGTCGTGCGCCATCGATGCCCGCATACCGGGCTCAATCTTGTTCACCAGGAAATTCATCCGTTCATCGATGTAAGCATGATCGAGCGCAACACCCTTTGCTTTTCCGACCGCGAAAGCCTCTTCCATGAGGGCGTGGAAAAATTCGCGCAACTCAGGGTCCGCGATGATCGGGCCGATAGTGGACCGCAGGCTCGCTGTCGAGCCGGCCATTGCCGTCAGGAAGATGAACTTCTGCCAAAGCTCGCGTTGGATATCGGCCGACAGATTAATGTCGAGCTTGGCGGCCTTGCCGGCGTCGACAAACGCGCTGAGTTTCGCGTCGGGCTTCTTGTCGGCGCGACCGATGCGCAGGATCGCGAATTGGCTCGTGTGCCTGATGACGCCGGGTGAAGCCATGACGGTGGCGATGTAAGCGGCACCGCCAACCACACGATCGGCCCCGAGCACCGCCGAAAGGCGATCGACGCTGTCGATGCCGTTCTGAACTGTAATGAGGCGACTATCCGGACCGAGAAGTGGGCGCGCCGCCTCTGCTGCCGACTCGGTATCCCACAGCTTGACTGCGAACAGCACGATGTCGACTGGCCCGACCTCCGCGGGATCATCAGTGACGTTCGGTTTTGCAAGATGCATGTCGCCATGAACGCTCTCGATCTTGAGCCCGTTCTTTACAATCGCGTCTCGATGAGCGCCACGTGCGATAAAGAAAACATCATGGCCCGCCGCCGCAAGGCGCGCGCCGAAGTAACCGCCGACAGCTCCGGCGGCCATGGCTGCAATACGCATTGGTTTGATCCGTTCCGTTACTGGTGCGGAGCGGTTTACCGAAACTCTGAAGCCTTGTCATGGCCGGTTTGCCGGCAATTCGGGCGGTGATGCCGAGATCTAGTACCGGCCGGAGGGCCGTATCGTGTCCCAGGTCGCTTGCGCGCGGCTTTGCGATGGAGGCGCATAAGCATAGGTCTGACGCGATTTAGCCGACGCTATCTGCGGCAGCACAATTACTTTCGCGCCAACTTGCACACGACTGTAAAGGTCGATCACGTCTTCATTCGTGAGGCGGATGCAGCCACTCGATACTTGTTTGCCGATCGTGCTCGGCGCGTTGGTACCGTGGATGCGATATTGCGTGCCGGCGATGTACATGGCGCGGGCACCGAGCGGATTGCCTGGGCCACCCGCGGTCATGCGCGGCAGGTACGGCTGGCGTGCGAGCATTTCGATCGGTGGATACCAGTCCGGCCACTCGGTCTTGCGTTCGACCGTTTTTACGCCCGCCCAGGTGAAGCCTTCGCGGCCAACGCCGATGCCGTAGCGCATCGCCTTGCCGTTGCCGAGCACGTAATAGAGAAAAGTGTTCGGGGTATCGATGATGATGGTGCCGGCAGCTTCGTGGTTTGAATAGTTCACGATCTGTCGACGCAGGCGAGCATCGACCGGCGCCTCGTCCTGTTCGTCGTTAGGCGCGACCGCAACCGTTTGCGGTGCGGTCTGTGTTGGAGCCGCGGGAGCTAGGAAGGCAAAAAGCGGTTCGGCTTTTGCAGTACCGCACGACAGCGCAACGGCGCCGATAAACGCGGCAAGCGTGACTGACCTG
>JANWKN010000131.1 GCA_025451355.1 Pseudolabrys sp.
AGTCACCGGAAGAAGTCGAACGATATGTGACCATCCCGCTCGAGATTGCTGTCGCCAGCACGCCAGGTCTTACATATATCCGTTCGAACACCGTATTCGCTCTCGGTTTTGTCCGGCTGCAATTCGAATATGGCCGCGACTACAATTTCGTGCGCCAGCAGGTCACTAACCGCCTGAAAGACGCTACGTTGCCTCCGACAGTAACACCGGTAATATCTCCGGCCGGCGGCATCAGTGAGATTTTGCGCTACCAGCTTAAAGGTCCGCCCGGCATGGACCTGATCCAGCTCAAGACCATCCAGGATTGGGTGGTCGAGCGCAAACTGCGCATCGTTCCGGGCATTGCCGACATTTCCCCGCTCGGCGGAAAGACCAAGGAATACCAAGTCGAGATCGATCTCGACCGGATGCGGTCCTACGGACTTACCCTACCGCAGATCATCAGTGCTATTTCCACCAGCAACGCCAACGTCGGCGGCCGGACGATTGCCGTCGGCGAACAGTCGGTCAACGTGCGCGGCGTCGGTGCGCTCGGATCGATCAGCGACATCAACAATATCGTTGTGAGCCAGCAGGGCGGATTGCCGGTTGTGTTGTCCGACATCGCGCACAACCAGGTCGGCTTTACCCCGCGGTTGGGGATCGCAGCTCGCGATAACCAGGATGACATCCTCTTCGGCATCGTCCTGATGCAGAAGCTGGAGCGGACAATGGACGTCGTGACGCGCGTCCGCGCAGCCGTCGAGCGCATCAACAATGACGGCAGCTTGCCGCCCGGCGTCCGCATTGAGCCTTATTACGACCGCGGCGACCTTGTTGCGATCACCGTGCGTACGGTGCTGCACAATATGCTGTTCGGCATTGCGCTGATCTTTCTCATTCAATGGATATTCCTGGGGAACCTGCGCTGCGCGCTGATCGTGTCCGCGACAATTCCCGTCGCCCTGTTTCTTGCAGTCATCATCACCGTGATGCGCGGCGACTCCGCCAACCTGTTGTCGGTCGGCGCGATTGACCTCGGCATCATCGTCGACGGCACCGTCATCATGGTGGAGAATATTTTCCGTAACCTTGCGCATCACGCGGCGCGACATCCGACGGATAGCAGTCGCGGCGATCGCCTGCACCGGATCCTCGCGGCAGCTGTCGAGGTGGACAAGCCGATCTTCTTTTCGGTGGTCATCACCATCGCGGCGTTCCTGCCACTTTTCACGATGCAGGGCGTCGAGGGACAGATTTTCGGACCCATGGCGCGCACTTACGCTTACGCCCTGCTCGGTGCGGTGATCGCGACCTTCACGGTAACTCCGGTTATGGCCTCACTCCTGTTGCCCGAGAGGGTGACCGAAGTTGAAACCTTCCTCGTGCGCCACATTCGCAGCGTCTACGAGCGCGTTCTCGTTCTGGCGGTGAAGAACGCCCGTGTCGCAGCCACGATCGCGCTCGCTTTTCTTATTCTTTGCGGCGCGCTCGGCATGCGCCTCGGCACAGAATTTCTGCCCAAGCTGGAGGAAGGCAATCTCTGGATCCGTGCCCTGCTTCCGCCCACGATTACGCTCGATGCGGGTCGGGACACCGTCAACAAGATCCGCGCCGTGATCGCAAGTTATCCGCCGGTGCGCACCGTCGTCTCCGAGCAGGGTCGCGGTGAAGATGCCACCGACCCAGACGGGTCCTTCGTTGCCGAATTCTTTGTGCCGCTCAAGCCGTTTGAAGAATGGCCCGAGGGCCTGACCAAACCGAAGCTCGTGCGAGAGCTGGCTACGCGGCTCGAGAACGAGTTCATCGGTATTGATTTCAATTTTTCGCAATACATCCAGGACAATATCGAAGAAGCCGTCTCCGGCGTAAAAGGCGAGAATTCGGTCAAGATTTTCGGACGCGATCTCGGCGAACTCGAACGTCTGTCGAAAGCGGTGAAGGAAGAGCTTGCGAAAGTCCCCGGCGTCACCGATCCCGGCGCTTTCAATCTGCTTGGTCAGCCAAATCTGGTCATCCAGGTGGATCGCGCCAAGGCGGCCCGCTACGGCATCACTGTCGCCGACATGAACACGGTGGTTCAGGCTGCGATCGGCGGGCAGGAAGTTACCCGCGTCTACGAAGGTGAGATGAACTTCGCGCTGACCGTTCGCCTCGCGCCGCAATACCGCGACAACATCGATGCCATTCGCTCGGTCCCGGTGGCTTTGCCCAACTCCGACCCAAAATCGCCGACGGCCTATATTGCGCTGGGCGACGTCGCCGAAGTGCGGTTGGAGACCGGCGCCGCCTACATCTATCGACAGAATACGGAGCGTTTTGTTCCGATCAAATACAGCGTTCGCGGTCGCGACCTCGGATCGACCGTTGCTGACGCGCAAGCGCGCATCGCCAAAAACGTGCAACTGAAGGAAGGTTACCGGCTCGAATGGTCCGGAGAGTTCGGTGCTCTCGTCGAAGCAAAAAAGAGGCTCGCCATCATCGTTCCACTCAGCCTCTTGCTGATCATGATGTTGCTCTACAGCCTGTTCAATTCCGTACGCGACAGCCTGCTGGCACTGGCCGGAATTCCGTTCGCCGCCTGCGGCGGAATTCTCGGGCTTTACGTGTTCGGCTTGAACTTCAGCGTGTCGGCGGCCGTCGGCTTCATTTCTTTGTTCGGCGTCTCGGCAATGGACGGCATCTTGCTCGTCTCCTACATACGTCGCCGTCTTGACGAGGGATTCGGCAAGGATGAAGCCATCATCGGTTCCGCCCAGGCGCGCATGCGCCAGATTTTCATGACCGGATTTTCAGCTTGTATCGGTCTTGTGCCGGCAGCGATTTCGACCGGCATCGGCTCGCAGGTGCAGCAGCCCCTCGCCTGTGTGATCGTCGGCGGCATGCTTCTGTCGCCGATCTGCAGCCTGCTCGTCATCCCCACACTGGCACGGCTTGTGATGCCGACCGTGCGCCGGACCGCGCCGGCCGATCGCGCACAGGCCGCCGAGCCAGGGCCCGCGGAATAGAAACTGCGGATCAACCCGTTCGCTTGGCGGGCTGCAGCAGCTCGCTGACCCGCCCGACGGCTTTGCTGATCACAGGCCAGAACAGCAGGATGAACGCCAGCGTCGTGATCGAACCCACGAGACTGTTCGACCAGAAGACGCGCAGATCGCCGCCGGCGCCGATCATTGCCAGCCGGAATGCGTCCTCCGCGCGGCTGCCGAGCACAAGCGCAAGCGTGAATGGCGCCAGCGGAATCCCGATTTTTTTGAAAACATAGCCGACGACGCCGAACAGCAGCATCAGCCAGATGTCGAACATAGCATTTTGGATGGCGTAGGCGCCAATCGCGCAGGACACGACGATCATCGGAGCGATCGCGGCAAACGGCACCCGCAGCACCGCAGCAAAGACGGGCACCGTCGTAAGCACCAGCACCAGGCCGACAATATTGCCGAGATACATCGATGCGATGAGGCCCCAGACGAAGTCTTTGTGCTCCACAAACAGCAGAGGCCCGGGGTTGAGGCCCCACACCATCAGTCCGCCGAGCAAAATGGCAGCAGTCCCCGAGCCGGGAATTCCTAGCGCCAGCATCGGCAGGAGCGCGGCCGTGCCAGAGGCATGTGCCGCAGTCTCCGGCGCGAACACGCCTTCTATGCGGCCCTTACCGAAGCTTTCGGGGTCCTTCGAAAAGCGCTTGGCAAGATTGTAGCCCATGAACGAGGCAGCGATCGCGCCGCCCGGCGTGATGCCGAGCCAAGCGCCGATGGCCGAGGACCGCAGCAGCGTGATCCAGTAGCGCGGCATGTCTTTCCACACATTCCAAAGCACGCGCAGGCTAATGCGCGCCGAGTGGCCGCGCAGCGCCAGCCGCTCCTCCATGGTGAGCAGGATTTCGCTTATTCCGAATAGCCCGATGACAGCGACAAGGAAATTGATCCCGCGCAACAGATCGCTGAAGCCGAAGGTCATGCGCAACTGGCCGGAAACGGTGTCCATGCCGACACCGGCAAGCAGCAGACCGAGGGCCATGGAAATGATGGTCTTGTGCTTCGCCTCCCGCCCCAGCCCGACGAACGAACAGAACGTCAAAAGATAGACGGAGAAGAATTCCGGCGGGCCGAACTGTAGCGCGAACGAAGCGATGCCGGGCGCCAGAAACGTAATGAGAAGCACCGCGAACAGCGAGCCGATGAAGGAAGACGTGAATGCGGCGGTGAGAGCTTCCGCGGCACGCCCCTGCTGAGCCATCGGGTAGCCGTCGAACGTCGTCGCCACCGACCAGGCTTCGCCGGGAATATTGAACAGGATCGAGGTGATTGCGCCGCCGAAGAGCGCACCCCAGTAAATGCACGAGAGCATCACGATGGCGGAAGTCGGATCCATCGTGAAGGTCAGCGGCAACAGAATGGCAACGCCGTTCGGCCCACCCAATCCAGGCAGCACGCCGACGAAAATGCCGAGCACCAGGCCGACCATCATCAGGGCCAGCGTTTTCCAGGTCAGAAGGACGACAAAGCCGTGGGCGAGGAGCGTGAAAGCTTCCATGGCTGCTAGTACCCAAACAGGGCTTCAATCGGGCCCTTCGGCATGATCACGTCGAACGCAATTTCGAAGGTGACGAACATGATCATCGAAAATACGAAACTGGTGAGCAGCGATTTCCACAAAGCGATGCGCCCGACCATCCACATGAAGCCGGCGATCAGCACAAAACTCGCCACGTAAAGCCCGAGCCATTGGGTGAACAGGCAGAACAGGAAAGTCGGAACGAACACCTGCATGACGCGGCGCAACTGATCGCGCGTGACGAACGCCTCTCTCCCCTCGGAAGGATTGAAGAACATGGTGCCGAGGCCGTAGAGACTGGCACCGGCGAGAATGACCGATAGGTAGAACGGGAAATAGCCGGCCTGCGGACCATCCGACGCCCAGCCCATGCCGGTGCGCCAGTTGTCGAACGCGAGCAACAGTGCCAGCGCCACGAGCACAAGATAAACGGCGATCTCGACGACTCGGGTGCTTGTGACGGGCGGCGAGTCTTCAGCCGGCGCGGTGGGATCCTCGACGGCAATTTCAGTTTCGGAGGACATTGTTACCTGTCTTTGTCATTGCGAGCGTGCACAGCGCGAACCCGCAACCCAGAGCGACTCACAACGCTTCTGGATTCCGAGCCCGGAACCGGTGTACAGCCCGTGGCCGACGTCATGCTTACTTTGCGACGAAGCCCGCTTCTTCCATGAGGCTCGAGTTCAGCTTGTCGTCTTCTTCAAGGAATTTGACCATGTCCTTGCCGGTCAGGAAAATCGGCTTGAGCGCCTGCTTTTCCATGTAGTCTTTGTACTCCGGCGTCTCCGACACTTTCTTGAACAGATCGACGTAGAACGCCGTTTGCTCAGGCGTGACCTTGCCGGGCAGGAACATGGCGCGCAGCATCAGGTACTGCACGTCGAGCCCCTCCTCCTTGCAGGTGGGGACATCGTTCCACGACTGCGTGTCCGTCACTTTGGTCTTGTACGAGATGCGCTCCTTGTCGAACACGCACAGCGCTCGCACCTGACCAGCGCGCCAGACTTCGAGATTCTCCGACGGATTGTTGACGTTCGACGCGGTGTGGTTGCCGACCAGCTGGGTCGCCGCCTCGCCGCCCGACTTATAAGGCAGATACGCGAACTTCGCGCCGGTCTTCTTTTCCATGAAAACTGTGAGGACATGATCTTCGCGCTTGGAACCAGTGCCGCCCATTTTGAACGGCTGCGCCGACGCCTTCGCCGCGTCGACAAATTCCTTCACGTTCTTGTACGGCAGCGTCGTGTTGTCCCACAACACGAACTGGTCCATCGCAATCACCGACACGGGCGTCAGCTCGCGCCAGTTGAACGGAATCTTTGCGGACAGCGGCAGCATGTAGATCAGCGAATAGGCGATCAGCACCTTGTTCGGATCGCTGTCACTTGATTTCATGTACATCAGCGCTTCAGCGCCGGACGCGCCGCCCTTAAGCGACACCACCATCGGCTGCTTCATCAGATTGTGTTTCTGGATGGCCGCTTGAATCATGCGCGCCATCTGATCCGAAGCACCGCCTGCACCCGCAGCCACCACGATTTCAACCGGCTTGGTAGGCTCCCATGCCAACGCCGGCGCATTTGCCAGCGTCATGGCCGCAACGGCCGTGCCGGCAACAACGAAACTCTTCATCGCATCCTCCCTAAAGGTGATTTTCCGGTTCCTCAGCATGGGAACCGCTGTCCTTGTTATTAGGCCCATTTTGCGGGTATTGGGCCCAAGTTCAAGCCGCTGACGGTCTAATCGTCGGATTGCTCCAGGCGCACGATCGCCGCGCCCCGCACCATGGCCTGCATTTTGCCAAACGCTACATCGCGCGGCAGGTACTTCATCCCGCAGTCGGGCGCAATCACTATCCGCTCCGCCGGTGCGTGCGGCAGCGCCTTGCGGATGCGCCCAGCCACTGTTTCCGGCGTTTCAACATTCATGTCCGATAGATCGATCACACCAAGGATGATGGTCTTCGATGGCAGCTTTTCCAGCACGCCAAGATCGAGCTTCGGCTGCGCCGCCTCGATCGAAATCTGCGCGGCCTTCGATCCTTCCAATTCGGACAGAAACGAGTAGCCGGTCGGCTTGTCATGCACGACCGCCGCGTAGCCAAAGCACAGATGAACGGCGACAGTCCCGCTGACGCCATCGAGTGCACGGTCAAGCGCCTTGAGACCGTACGCGCGTGCCTTGTCCGGATGTTGTTGCATCCAAGGCTCATCGATCTGCACGATATCCGCGCCGGAAGCGAACAGATCTTTGATCTCGTCGTTCACGGCGGCGGCATAATCGAGCGCCATGGCCTCGTCGGACTGGTAGAACTCGTTCTGTGCCTGTTTCGACATCGTGAACGGCCCGGGCACCGTGATCTTTACGGATCTTTTCGTGTTGGCGCGCAGAAACTGAAGATCACGCAGCTCGACCGGATGCTTTCGCCGGATTTTTCCGGTGACGCGCGGCACCGGGATCGGTTTGCCACTGCGATTAAGTGTCGATCCGGGGTTTTCCGTGTCGACGCCCTCGAGCGCCGTGGCGAAGCGGTTCGAATAGCTTTCGCGCCGCTGCTCGCCGTCGGTGATGATATCGAGGCCGACGCGCTCCTGATCCCTGATCGCAAGGAGCGTCGCCTCGTCCTGTTTCGCCTCGAGTTCCTTCGGGTCGATCAGCCAGAGACCATCCATCCGCACGCGCGGCACCATCTTCGACAGCCGCGCGCGATCGATCAGCCATTCCGGTTGCGGATAGGAACCGACAAGAGACGTGGGGAAGAGTTTAGCAGGCACGAATCGACCTCTCGACCTTCAATGCGCCGCTTCAAGACTCATCTTGAGGACGCGGGCGACATGCAGAGCCTCCCGTTGGCTTCCATCTTGGATCTGATGCCGACACGACGTGCCGTCGGCAACGATTAGCGCGTCGGCTTCCGCCCTGCGGACTGCCGGGAACAACGATAACTCAGCCATTTTGAGCGAGACGTCGATGGTTTCAGCGTCATAGCCGAACGCGCCCGCCATGCCGCAGCAGCTTGATTCGATCGGCTCGACGGAAAGCTTGGGGATGAGCCGAAGAGTACTTTCGACCGCCCCCATCGCATTGAATGCCTTTTGATGGCAGTGGCCGTGCAGGAGGGCCTTTTTCGTCAGTGGCCCCAGCGGCAGTTCTAAATCACCTGCCCGGTGCTCGCGGGCGATAAATTCTTCGAAAAGAAATGCATTCGCAGCCAGCGCCTCGGCGACTTCACCTTTGAACAAAGCCGGCAATTCGTCGCGGAATGTGAGCAGGCAGCTTGGTTCAAGTCCGATGATCGGTAGACCGCGCGCCAAATAAGGTGCAAGCGCATCCATAGTGCGTTGCATCTCGCGACGCGCCTCATCAACCAGGCCGACGGAGAGGAAAGTGCGGCCGCAGCACAATGGCCGTTCGTCCAGGTCCGGGGGCTGTGGTGCGTAAACGCGATATCCGCCAGCAACCAGCACGCTTAGTGCATCATCGAGGTTTTCACGTTCGAAATAGCGATTGAACGTATCGGCAAACAATACGATTTCGCGCGTCGCCGTGTTCTCCTCCGCCGTGCTGTAGCGCCAATCCGAGCGGTCCCGATAAGTGTCTTTTCGCCACTTCGGTAGGCTGCGACGGGACGCGAAACGACCGACAGCTTGCGACGCCTTGCGCAAGAGCGAGCTGCGGTCTCGCATGTTGAAGAAATGATGCCACCGCGATGCATGGGGCGCGTAATGCGGGAGAAATCCGACCAGTTTTTCATGCAGCGAGAGCTCAAACTTCGCTGCCCGCGCGGCCTGCACCTCGATCTTCATGCGGGCCATGTCGACGCCGGTCGGGCACTCGCGGCGGCAGGCCTTGCAAGACACGCAAAGCTTCAGCGTCTCGGCCATTTCATCCGCAATGAGCGCTGCCGATCCGAGCTGCCCAGTGATAGCGAGCCGTAGTGTATTGGCGCGTCCGCGCGTGACGTCGCGCTCATCGCGGGTCACGCGATAACTCGGGCACATAACCCCGCCCGTCAATTTGCGGCAGGCCCCGTTGTTGTTGCACATCTCGACGGCGCCCTGGAGGCCGCCGCCCACGCCGGGATAAGGCGACCAGTCGAAATGCGTCTTCAGCGGCTCGCCGTGATAGCTGGGACCATAACGGAACAGATTGCGGTCATCGAATTTTGGCGGGCGTACGACTTTGCCCGGATTGTAAAGACCGTTCGGGTCGAAGCGGTCCTTCACCTCCTCGAAAGCACGGGCAAGTCGCGATCCGAACATCGGCTCGTTGAATTCGGAACGCACGAGACCATCGCCATGTTCGCCCGAGTGCGAGCCTTTATATTCGCGCACCATCGCGAACGCCTCCTCGGCGATTTCGCGCATGGCATGAACATCCTTTTCCTGCCGCAGATTGAGGATTGGCCGCACATGCAGGCAACCCGATCCGGCGTGCGCGTACCAGGTACCGCGCGTACCGTGTTTCTCGAAAATCGCGCTGAGGCGCGCGGTGTAGTCGGCGAGGTGTTCGAGCGGCACAGCGCAGTCTTCGACGAAAGAGACCGGTTTACCCTCCTCCTTCATCGACATCATGATGTTGAGACCGCTTGTGCGTACTTCGGTAATCGCGGCCTGTAGATCGGGATTGAGCACCTCAACCACGCCGCCCCATTTCGCGCCGCTCTTGTCCCAGCCGAACCCGAGATCGCCCATCAAGTCCTTGAGCTGCTGCAGCATTCGCAGATTGACTTCGTGATCGTCCTCACCGAACTCCACGAGGAGAATGGCTTCGGGCGTTCCGCATACGAACTTTTCCAACGTCGGCTGAAAAATCGGAATCCGACGTGCAAGCTCGACCATGGTGCGGTCTATCAACTCGACCGCAATCGGCTTGAGGCGCACGATGTGCTGCGCCGAATTCATTGCTTCATGAAAGCTACCGAAATGGCAGGCGCCGACGGCGCGACGGCCGAGCAACGGCGACAGCTTTAATTCAATGCGCGTGGAAAACGCGAGCGTACCTTCACCGCCGACCAGCACATGGGCGAGATTGATGTCGTTCTTGCCCGGCACCAGCGCGTCAAGATTGTAGCCACCGACGCGACGCTGGAGTTTCGGAAACCGCGCGGCAATTTCGTCGGCTTCGCGCGCGCCGATGGCCAGAAGGTCCTTGGCAAGCGGGCGGAGCGGCGTCGGTACGTCCTTCAGTCTTCCCCCGATGCGGCCGAAATGTGCGAGCGTGCCGTCGGCGAGCAAGGCCTCAATCGACATCACGTTGTCGCGCATGGTGCCGTAGCGCATCGAGCGGCCCCCGCAGGAATTGTTGCCGGCCATGCCGCCGATCGTCGCGCGCGAGGCGGTCGAGATGTCGACCGGAAACCACAGACCGTGGGGCTTGAGCTGGCGATTGAGATCATCGAGCACAATGCCGGGCTCAACCGTGCACCTGCCGCGCTTGACGTCGAGGTCGAGAATTCTCGTGAGATATTTCGAGCAATCTACGACAAGTGACTTGCCGACGGTCTGTCCGGCCTGCGACGTGCCGCCACCGCGAGCCAAAACCGACGCGCCCTCGCCTCGAGCAATCGCTATCGCCCGATCGGCTTCCTCAATCGTGCGTGGGGCGACCACGCCAATCGGCATAATCTGGTAGTGGGAGGCGTCGGTTGCGTAGCGGCCGCGCGCGAATCGGTCGAATTGAACCTCACCGGTCAATTCGGCTTTGAGCCGACGTTCCAGACCGGGCATCACTACGGCCACGTTTTTTATCCTTTTTGGGCTGAGCCAAGCCTATGCATGATGACTAGTTTGCGTTGCGGAAAACCGCTTGACCGCAATGTTGCATTCATAGTTCAACGCCACAAGCGCCGCCCGGAATTGGGCCCGCCCGTGGCTGAGCCACGAAAAAACCCTCAGAAGCTGCCGTTCAGGAGCGGAATATTTATGGCCAAGAATTCCTCGCGTACGGTCGGACGCCATTTTTTGCACATTCCGGGCCCCTCGCCGCTCCCCGACCGCATCCTGCGGGCGATGGACACGCCCATTATCGACCACCGCGGGCCCGAGTTTTCGCGACTTGCGAAAAAGTGTCTCGAAGGCATCAAGACCATTTTCAAGACCACCAACCCGGTCATCATTTACACCGCGACCGGAACAGGTGCTTGGGAAGCCGCGCTCGTCAACACTCTCTCGCCCGGCGACAAGGTGCTGATGGTTGAAACCGGCCAGTTCGCCGCGCTTTGGAAGAAAATGGCCGAAAAACTTGACCTCGTTCCCGAGTTCATTGCCACGGACTGGCGCATCGGCGCCGACCCGGCCGCGATCGAAGCCCGTCTGCGTGAAGACAAGGGCAAGGAGATCAAGGCGGTCTGTTTCCTGCACAATGAAACTTCAACCGGCTGCCTTTCGCCGGTGGCGGAGATCCGCAAGGCGATCGACAAGACCGGCCATCCTGCATTGCTGATGGTCGATACCATTTCTTCGTTGGCTTCGGCCGACTACCGGCATGACGAATGGGACGTCGACGTATCAGTCGGTGGCGCGCAGAAGGGTCTGATGCTACCGCCCGGTATGTCGTTTAATGCGGTCAGCGACAAAGCGCTGGCAGCGAACAAGACGTCCAAGCTCACCAAATCGTTCTGGGCCTGGGACGAAATGTTGACGATGAACAAGCAGGGCTTCTTCCCCTACACGCCAGCGACGCAGATGTTGCACGGCCTCGCTGAGGGAATCGAGATGCTGCACGAAGAGGGCCTCGACAACGTATTTGCTCGCCACGATCGG
>JANWKN010000132.1 GCA_025451355.1 Pseudolabrys sp.
AATTACCGCTCATATATTCTTTCTCGGTGAGCCCGCGCGCCTTGGCGCGCTGCGTGATGAAGTCCTCAGTCAGCAGGCCGGAACGGATACGGTCGGCGTTGACTGCGTTGGAGCGGATACCGTCGGCCCCGTAGTCGAGGGCATATTGTCTCATCAGTAATAGTGTCGCTGCCTTCGGCAAACCGTACGGCCCGAATTCCGGCCCCGGGTTTACCGCCTGTTTGGAAACGTTGAATAGCAAGCAGCCGCCAATGCCTTGTTTGAGCATGGTGCTCACCGCGGCCTGGGCAACCTTTTGGTGAGCGAAGAAATTGAGTTCGAAACTTTCGCGCAGCTGTTCTTCTTCGACCTCGCCGATCTTGCCTTGCCACGCCCCACCGGCGTTGGACACCGCGATATCAACGCCGCCAAAAGTTTCGACGACCTTGCCGAAAGCGTCGCGCACCGAGCCCATATCGGTCACATCGCATGCAATGGCGAGTGCCGGTCCGCCGATGGCCTTGGCCTGTTTCGTCGCTGCAGCGGCATCAACATCAAGCAATGCGACCTCGGCACCGGCTTGCACGAAAGCCCGCGCCGTCGCCCCGCCAATCGTACCGCCGGCTCCAGTGATGACGGCGACCTGGCCGGCAAGCGGCAGGGGCTTTCTTTGGCCGAGTTTGGCCAGTTCCAGGGACCAGTACTCGATGTCGAAAGTGTCGGCTTCGGAAATCGGGTTGAAAGCCCCGATGGCCTCGGCGCCGGTAATGCCTTCTACTGCAGCTTCGGCGATGTCCGCGGCGATGCGAGCATCATTGGCGCTCGTGCCCAGTCCGAACAGTCCGAGGCCAGGTACCAGCATAACGCGGGGCAGTGGGTCATGCATCGGCGCGCCATTCGCGCGCGCCTTATGGCGGGCAAAATACGCCGCATAGTCGTCCATGAAAGCGCGCGCGGCTTGCTGCGCAGCGCTCTTGAAGTCTGCGAGCATGCCCCGTTCCGGCGCCGGCAGAATCAGCGGCCAGGGCTTGGTGCGGATGACGTGATCGGGCGTGAGCAGGCCAGCACCGGCATAGCGTGCGACCTCTTTGCCGTTCACGTAGTTCAGGATCATTTCACTGCTGCGAAAATCGAGGATCAAGCGTTTGTGCGCGCCCTCGCCGAAGGCATCTCTCAGCGTGCAGGCGCCGCGGACGATCGGCGCGACGTCCGATACAGATGCAATCCGGTCCGGAATTTTCGCGCTTCGCAACCTCGCGTTGCCTTTCTTTCGCAGACGCTCTTCCGCGAGCGTAACGAATTCGATCATTCGCTCATAAGCCTCGCGCGCGTCTTCGCCGAACGTGAATATGCCGTGCTTGTCGAGGACCAGCCCTTCGACAGCCGGATTTTTCTCGAACACATCGGCAGCTTTTTTCGCAAGGCCGAAGCCCGGCATGACGTACGGCACAAATCCGAGGCGATTGCCGAAGGTTTCCGTGCACAGCACATCGCTTTCGGCCTGGTCGATCACGCTAAGGATCGCAGTCGCGTGTGTATGGTCGACAAATTTGTGCGGAACGAAGGCGTGAAGGAGCGTCTCCACCGATGGATTTGGCGAATGCGGATCGATGAGAGCCGCGCGCTGCACGCGAACCATTTCCTCGTCGGGCATGGCGGTACGCGTGCGGAGCTTGCGCAGTGCATCAAGCCGTACGGCCGGCATTCCAGCTGGCTCGATGCTGGCCATGTCCCAGCCGGAGCCCTTGACGCGGAGGA
Organism: Pseudolabrys sp.; assembly: GCA_025451355.1. Classification (GTDB taxonomy): domain Bacteria; phylum Pseudomonadota; class Alphaproteobacteria; order Rhizobiales; family Xanthobacteraceae; genus Pseudolabrys. Next base: position 1,738 of record JANWKN010000132.1, read on the forward strand.
CATCGACCTCGTCGTCCAGCAGGTCCTTGGTCCGCACCTTCACCGAGGTGTTGCCGCCTCCATGCAGAACCAACTTGGGCTCGCGGCCGAGCAAGCGGGTCGAATAGACCCGTAGCGCCAACTCGGGAGTAACGCCCGCCTTCGCCCAATGATCGACAGCCGCCTTGGCATCACTATCGACCCAGGCGGATTTCATCGGCGGCTAGCCCTTGTCGCCCAACAAGCGCTTGCCCCACCAGCCGCGCTTGGGCGCAACAGGTTCTTCAGCACCCGTGCTTGAAACCACCGGGCTCGGCGGGGCACTGGGTGGCGGGACGGGTGGGTTGTCGGATGCAAAGGGCGCCGGCTCGCGAATCGTCGAGCGCCTTCGTGACGGTTCCTCGGCGCTGAAGGCAGGGGCCCGCGGCTCCGGCGGTTTCTGTTCGATCGGCGGCGCGTAGTCCTGGGTGCTGTCGTAACTCACCGGCCGATCGAAATCGTCCGCCACGTGATTTACTCCCGGCTCGGCCCCATTTTCGGCAGAGCGCAATGGCGCCTCGCCATTGCGCTGCCTGTTGCGGCGGCCACCACGGCGGCCGCGCCGCCTGCGACGCCGTCCTTCGCGCAACTCGCCCTCATCCTGTGCACTTTCCTGACGCGGCTGCGGCTGGCCGAAGCCGTCTTCTTCCTCGGGAGATCCACCGTTATGGTCTTCGTGTGCGACCGTGTGTTCTGGCGTCGTCTCGTGCGTGAAAGCCTGCCCGTTTTGCACGTTGTCACGCGGCTCGCCGCCGCGACCCCGGCCACCGCGGCCGCGTCGTCGCCTGCGCCGGCGGCTGCCTTCGCGTTCGCCGCCCTCCACGCCTTCGACGCGTTGCTCTACCTCTGCTTCGGCTACGCCAAGCTCGGTTTCCTCGAAATGCTCGTCGACTTCGACCACTTCGTCCTCGATTTCCTCGACTGGCGCCAACTGCGGTTGCTGGGCGGCGAGGTTACGCGCGGCTTCAGGCGTGTGCACCTGTTCACCGCGGTCGATCACATACGACTGTTGGCCGGTTACCGCTGGGTCGGCCGATACCGTTAGGGTGATGCGGAAACGCTCCTCCAGCGCGCGCAGATGGGCGCGCTTGTGATTGAGCACATATAGAGCGACCTCGGCGCGTGTGCGCACGATCAAATTGTGCGTCGCGCCCTTGATCAGCATTTCCTCGATGGCGCGCAGCAGCTGCAACGACACCGACGAGACGGAGCGAACATGGCCGCTGCCGCCGCAAACCGGGCATTTGTCAGTTGAGCTTTCCAGAACAGACGTACGAATCCGTTGACGCGACATTTCTAGAAGGCCGAAATGCGAGATGCGGCCGATCTGGATGCGGGCGCGGTCGTGTTTGAGCGCCTCTTTCAACCGGCGTTCAACGGTACGGTTGTTCCGGCCCTCGTCCATATCGATGAAGTCGATGACGATAAGGCCGGCAAGATCGCGAAGACGCAGCTGGCGCGCGATTTCTTCCGCCGCTTCGCAGTTTGTCTTGAGCGCCGTGTCCTCAATGTGGTGCTCTCGTGTGGCACGTCCGGAGTTGACGTCGATGGCCACGAGCGCTTCGGCCTGATTGATCACGATGTAGCCGCCTGAGCGAAGCTGGACGACCGGCGAGAACATTGCATCAAGCTGGCTTTCGATGCCGTACCGCGTGAACATCGGTTGGGAATCTTTGTACTGCTTCACGTGCTTCATGTGGCTTGGCATCAGCATGCGCATGAAATCGCGTGCGTCCCTGAAGCCTTCCTCGCCGGACACGATGATCTCTTCGATGTCCTTGCTGTAGAGATCGCGGATCGAGCGTTTTGTGAGCGAGCCTTCCTCGTAGACGAGTTTGGGCGCGGTCGAGTTGAGCGTGAGGTCGCGAACTGTCTCCCACAGCCGCAGAAGATATTCGAAGTCGCGTTTGACTTCCGTCTTGGTGCGACTGGCTCCGGCCGTTCGCAAGATCACGCCCATGCCTTCCGGCACTTCCAGTTCCTGGGCGATTTCCTTAAGTCGCGAACGATCTTCGGACGAAGTGATCTTGCGCGAGATGCCGCCGCCGCGTGCGGTGTTCGGCATCAGCACCGAATAGCGGCCGGCGAGCGACAGATAGGTTGTCAATGCCGCGCCCTTGGTGCCGCGCTCTTCCTTGACGACCTGCACCAACATCACCTGCCGGCGCTTGATGACTTCTTGAATCTTGTACTGGCGGCGGAACCGCGGCAGCCGCTCTTGGACTTCCTCGAGCGCGTCGGCCCCGCCAACGGATTCGACTGCTTCTCCTTCGGGGTGCTCTTCCCCGTTGCCATTGGCGGAATCAACTGGCGCCGCATCACTTGTCAGCGCCCCTTCGGCCGCCGCGGAAGGCTGCTCGCCCTCGGCGATCGTTCCAAACATCACTGCGCCTGCCTCCGGGGAAGGCCCAGGCTCTTCCACACCCGAAGTTTCGGCTGCGTCGTGAGTGTGTTCCTCTGCGACGAATTCAGGCGGAGCCGGCTCGGTCTCAGGCGAGGGCGCGGAAAAGTTCTGCGCTTGCTCGTGAGTCGTCTCGGCAAAACCGAAATCCCCCGGCGGATTTTCGGCGGCGGCCTCATGCTGCGGCTCCTCGCCGGCGACCGGTTCGCTTTGCACGGCGTCGCGATTGCGCCGATGATCCGCGCCACTATACCGATGACGGCCGCGCCGACGGTTTTCTGCATCCGCCTCGGCCGCGCGTTGGTCGAGTTCTTCCTGCGCGATCAGCGCCTGACGGTCGGCGACAGGGATTTGGTAGTAGTCTGGATGGATTTCCGAAAACGCCAGAAAGCCGTGGCGGTTGCCGCCGTAGTCTACAAAGGCCGCCTGAAGTGACGGCTCAACACGTGTGACCTTGGCTAGATAGATGTTACCGCGCAGCTGTTTGCGGTTCGCGCTTTCGAAATCGAACTCCTCGACGCGGTTGCCGCGCAGCACGACGACCCGGGTCTCCTCCGGGTGCGTCGCGTCGATGAGCATTTTGTCGGCCATTGGAAAATCTCACTAGGCCTGCCACCCGAGCGCGCTCGCGCACCGAAGACGGCGCAAGGCGGTAAGGGGGAATGCTGGCCTGATTGGTGTGGAAGGGAAGGGTCGCGCGGGCTAGCCTCATGCCACCACGCACCGCCATTGCGGCGGTGCGTAGGGCAATTAACCTCAAAATACCTTCGCTGCGTCAGTGGCAGCATGAAACTTGCGACCCGTAGCGCTGCGGTCGCGCCCCATAGGCGCGAACCGAGGTTTCTCGTCGCTCACGGCTAGGTCGCGAACGGCCCTTTGGCCGCGCGCTGATCCGGGTGTCCTTCACAAGGGTTTCGGCTCGTTTCGCTTGGCCGTCCGCCAAACCTCCTCGAGGGGGCGGTACAGGACCGTAGCGGCCGGGGCCCGAACGCGGCACAACCGGAACTCTAACCGTCAGCATGTTCTACATACGGCCCCAGACCATTGCTGGCAAGGGAGGCTTTGCCCTTTAGGCCACACCTGCGTAAGGAATGGGCCTACCGCTTAAGTTCCGTTAACCGAAGCGGGACTAATGGGTTAAAAAGAGGCCTGAAGGGTCCGGATTCGTGAAAACCCGCGCCATCGCCATAGCCATCACGCTGGCCTGCACGACGCTCGGTGCGCCGTCCGGCGCTGCTGCCGAGAACGGCGGACGCGAGGCGGCGCCTTCAGGAGAGTCGCCATCTGTCGCCACCGACATCCGAATCGGAGGGGACGACAAGCAGACACGCTTTGTGGTCGATCTGAGCCGGAAGATAGACATCACCGCTTTTATGCTTGCCGATCCTTATCGCGTGGTGGTCGACCTGCCGCGGACAACTTTCAAGCTCCCCGCGAACACCGGCGTGCAGGCGCGTGGGCTGGTAAAAGCTTTCCGCTACGGGCTGATCATGCAAGGTGGCTCCCGCATTGTGCTCGATACAAAAGCACCGGTGCGGCTCGAAAAGTCGTTCGTCATTGATGCAGCCGAAGGTCAGCCCGCGCGATTCGTACTTGATCTTGTCGCAACTGATCGTGCGAGTTTCATGCGCAACATCACGTTGGCAAATCGCTCCGCCCAACAAAGTGCATCCGCCAGGCCGAGCGACGCGCCGCCTAAAGTCGAGGGAGACGCGCGCCCACTTATCGTTATCGATCCCGGGCATGGGGGTATCGACAACGGCGCGAAAGGGACAGGCGGAGAGCTTGAAAAGGATGTCGTGCTCGCCTTCGCACTCACCTTGCGCGAAAAACTCGAAGCACAAGGCAAATATCGGGTTGCGATGACTCGCTCGGAAGACGAGTTCATTGCGCTCGGGGAACGTGTGCGCTTCGCGCGTTCACGCAACGCAGCGCTTTTCGTCTCGGTCCATGCCGACGCCTTGCCGAAGCGGGAAGGGCTGGCGGAAGGCGCGACTGTCTACACGCTTTCGGAAAACGCGTCGGATGCGGAAGCGGCACGCCTGGCCGAGACGGAAAACAAGGCCGACGTCATTGCCGGCGTCGACCTCACTGCCGAACCTGACGATGTGGCCAATATTCTCGTCGATCTCGCGCAGCGGGAGACAAAGACGTTTTCGATGCAATTTGCCCGCACAGTGGTGGAGGAGCTCAAAAGCGCCGCGCGGCTCCACAAACATCCCCTCAAATCGGCAGGCTTCAAGGTGCTCTTGGCGCCGGATGTCCCATCGGTGCTGGTCGAGCTCGGCTACATGTCGACCAAAGATGACCTCAAACAGCTGACGTCGGCGAACTGGCGAGCCCGTACCGCCCAGGCACTGGCGCAGGCCGTGGATGCTTACTTTACCCCTCGGGTGGCAGGTGCTGGGGGACGCAATTGATTATGACCAAGCGGCCTCAGTTTAAACATAAAACCGGGCAAACACAGGCATTGCCCGGTGGCGACAGCGGCTCAGTAGGGGTAGTATGTCCGCCGGTTAGGGGACTCCTCGCAACAGCGGATGATGCCTGCAACCGGGTGCGAAACGGGATCATTTGATCATGAAGCTCGTGTTACGCTTCCTAGGCTTTCTCTTCGCAGCGGGCACAATCCTCTTTGTGGTCGGGGTAGCCGCGGCCGCCGGCCTGCTCTGGCACTTTTCCAAGGACCTGCCGGACTATTCTCAATTGCAGGATTACGAGCCGCCGGTGATGACCCGGGTGCACGCCGCGGATGGATCGCTGGTCGCCGAATATGCGCGCGAGCGGCGCCTTTACATTCCGATCCAGGCCGTGCCCAAGCTGGTGATCAATGCCTTCCTCGCTGCCGAGGATAAGAATTTTTACGAGCACGGCGGACTCGATTTCACCGGCATAGCGCGCGCCGGCGTCGTCTACCTTCAGAACTTCGGATCGAGCCGACGCCCACAGGGCGCTTCAACCATTACGCAACAAGTCGCCAAGAACTTCTTGCTCACAAACGAACTTTCGATGGCGCGCAAGGTCAAAGAGGCGCTTCTCGCGCTCAAGATCGAGCGAACTTACAGCAAGGACAAGATCCTCGAGCTTTACTTGAACGAAATTTACTTGGGCATTGGTGCATATGGCATAGCTGCGGCGTCGCTTGTCTATTTTGACAAGGCAGTCAATGAACTGACCGTTCCCGAGGCAGCGTATCTCGCATCGCTCCCGAAAGCGCCGAACAACTACCACCCCTTCCGGCAGCGCGAGCGCGCGATCGAGCGGCGCAATTGGGTGATCGATCGTATGGCCGAGTCGGGCTTCGTCAAAGCCGCCGACGCCGAAAAATCCAAGCGTTCACCGCTCGGCGTGACAAGCAAATCCACCAGCGGGCATATTTTCGCTGGCGAATATTTCGCAGAGGAAGTCCGTCGCGAGCTCTATGAGCGCTATGGCGAGAAAAAGCTCTACGAGGGTGGTCTTTCCGTCCGAACCTCACTCGACCCCAAATTGCAGGTATTGGCACGCAAGACGTTCATTCAAGGCTTGGTGCGCTTCGATGAAACACAAGGCTGGCGCGGTCCTGTCAGCAAGATCGACATTGGCGGCGACTGGGGCGTCAAACTCGCGGAAGTAAAGGCGCTGTCGGATGTGGCGCCGTGGCGGCTGGCTGTGGTCCTGGAAGTCAGCGATCAATCGGCGCGCATCGGCTTGCAGCCGGGGCGCGAACCTGGCGGCTACGTGAGCAAGGAGCGGGCCGTCGGCATACTGCCACTCGATGGAATGAAATGGGCCAAGACCGGCGGCAAGCCGGTTGCCAAAGTCAATCAGGTCGTCAACCCCGGCGACGTGGTCTACGTCGAACCGGGAAAAACTGAGGGGCAATTTGTCCTGCATCAGGTGCCGGAAGTCTCAGGCGCCATGGTGGTCGAAGACCCGTGGACTGGTCGCGTGCTTGCGATGGTCGGCGGATTCTCCTTTGACCAAAGCCAGTTCAACCGCGCGACTCAAGCGCTGCGGCAACCCGGCTCCTCATTCAAGCCCTTCGTTTATGCTGCCGCGCTCGACAACGGCTACACGCCTTCGACGGTTGTTCTCGACGCCCCGGTCGAGATCGATCAGGGACCCGGCGCCGGCGCTTGGCGACCGGAGAACTATGAGGGCAAGTTCTATGGCCCGTCCACGCTGCGTTTCGGTCTTGAACATTCGCGCAACGTGATGACGGTTCGACTGGCGCAGGATATCGGCATGCCGCTCATTGCCGAGTATGCGAAACGCTTCGGTGTCTACGACGACCTGCCACCCTATCTGTCGTTCGCGCTCGGGGCGGGCGAGACAACGCTCCTGCGCATGACAACAGCCTATGCGATGTTCGACAACGGTGGCCGGCGCGTGAAGCCCACACTGGTCGACCGCATTCAGGATCGATACGGCCACACGGTCTATAAGCATGATGAGCGCGAATGCGCCGGTTGCGCCGGAAAGAAATGGGAGGACCAGCCCGAGCCGTCGCTGGTCGATCGGCGCCAGCAGATTCTCGATCCGATGACCGCCTATCAGATCACCTCAATGATGGAAGGCGTCGTCCAACGCGGTACAGCGACTGTGGTGCGCGAGGTTGGGAAGCCCGTCGCAGGCAAAACCGGGACGACCAATGATGAAAAGGACGCCTGGTTCATTGGCTACACTCCGGACGTCGTTGTGGGGGTTTATTTGGGCTACGACAAACCGCGTCATCTTGGCCGCGGTGCGACGGGCGGTCATCTCGCAGCGCCAATCGTAAAAGAGTTTCTCAAGGTCGCGCTTGCAGACAAGGCTTCAGCGCCATTTCGTGTGCCACCAGGCATCAAGCTCGTCCGTGTGGATCCAAAGAGTGGGACACGCGCGGGACCTGGCACCGAGAGGGCAATTCTGGAAGCCTTCAAGCCTGGCACCGCACCGCCTGATGGCTACTCGGTAGTCGGCGGCGGGGATACTCCGGACGGAACAGCGCCCAGGCCCGAGGGACGATCCTGGGGGTTTGGGGTCAACCCTGATGCGGAACGTGCGGTTCGCTCAGGTACAGGCGGACTGTACTGAGCGGATTGAACCCACACATTTGAACACTGGAAATAAAAAAGCCCCGGCAGTTTTGGTCGGGGCTTTTTCTTTGGAGACGGTTAGGCCGCTTTCACATTGACGCTGCGTTCGGCAAGGGATGTCAACTTCGAATCGGCAGCCTTTTCTTCCTCAAGGTTCTCCTGCAGCACGCTAGCGCAATCAGGCCGGCCAAGCTGTTTAGCCCACGCGATCAAGGTCCCATAGCGGGTGATTTCGTAGTGCTCGACGGCCTGAGCCGCCGCGATCAGCGCTGCGTCGAGCACTTTTTTGTCGTCAACTTCACCGGCGATTTCGTCAGCCTCTTCGATGATGCCGTCGATCGCGGGGCACTCGACGCCCTTTGCTTCGACGCCATGCATCTTGAAGACCTGCTCAAGCCGTTTGACGTGATTTTTGGTTTCGCCGAGATGCGCTTCGAATCCCTGCTTGAGGCCGGGATCCTTTGCTTTTTCGATCATGTCGGGAAGCGCCTGCACGATCTGTTTTTCGGCATAATAGATGTCGCGCAGCTGATGCACGAAGAGGTCGTCGAGAGTTTTGATGTCTTTACTGAACAGGCCCATTGGTGTCCTCGTTGTGATGATTCTTGGGGGCATAATCCCCATCTGAAGTATCAATTCATCCTCAAGGCCATGGTTCCGGGGACGCCTCGAGTTTCCCGCGATCCGCCGCGAAGGGTTGCGGCGAGACGTCAGGGACGCTAAATGCGGAACAATTCGGACCAAGGATAAAAGCATGCGAGCGGAGAACCAGAATCTTGTCGAGGAAATCAAGCAGTCGGTACGGCTGCTGAGGAGGCATCTTTGACGTTGACACCGCTACGCGTCGCCTTGCCGAACTGAATAAAGAGGCGGAAAACCCCAATCTCTGGAACGATCAGTCGCGCGCTCAGCGCGTCATGCGCGAGCGTGACGCTCTCGACGATCAGTTAAAGGCTATCGGGCGGATCGAGCAGGAGTTAGAGGATCAGCTCACCCTGATCGACCTCGGCGAGACGGAGAAGGACGAAAAAACGATCGTCGAGGCAGAAGGGGCTCTCAAGCGGTTGAAAGTCGAAGTGGCTCGCCGCGAGTTGGAAGCACTGCTTTCTGGCGAGGCCGACGCAAATGATTGCTATCTCGAAGTCCACGCGGGCGCCGGCGGCACCGAAAGCCAGGACTGGGCCAGCATGCTCATGCGCATGTATGTGCGCTGGGCCGAGTCGCACGGCTACAAAGTGGAATGGATTGAAGAAACCGAAGGTGAAGGGGCCGGTATCAAATCGGCGACGGTCGTCGTCAAAGGTCACAATGCCTATGGATGGCTGAAAAGCGAAAACGGCGTGCACCGCCTCGTGCGCATTTCTCCATTCGACTCCAACGCACGCCGGCATACTTCGTTCGCTAGCGCGACCGTCTATCCGGTGGTCGACGACCGCATAAAAATCGACATCAAGGAAAGCGATGTGCGTACCGACGTCATGAGATCAGGCGGTGCGGGAGGTCAGCACGTCAACAAGACCGAATCCGCGGTCCGTCTCACGCACATTCCGACCAATATCGCGGTGAAATGCCAAAGTGACCGCTCGCAACATCGCAATCGAGCGATGGCCTGGGACATGCTTCGAGCGAAGTTGTTCGAGATCGAGATCAAGAAGCGCGAGGAGAAGGCGGCCGCCGAGCAGGCGGCAAAGACCGATATCGGCTGGGGACACCAGATTCGGTCGTACGTATTGCAGCCCTATCAGATGGTGAAGGACTTGCGCACAGGTGTTTCCACGTCGAACACGGCCGGGGTACTCGACGGCGATCTCGACGAATTCATGCAGGCGGCGTTGGCGCAAAAGGCTTTCGGCGGAGGGCCGGAAAAAGTCGAAGACGTGGAGTAACCGGGGCCCCGCGCACTAGATATTGCCGAGTCGTATTCCTGCCCGCAGGAATCGCTGCGGATCGACTGCTTCGTCATTTATTCTTGTTTCATAGTGCAAATGCGGACCGGTCGAGCGGCCGGTTGAACCGACTTTTCCGATTGTCTGGCCGATCCGAACCTGGTCGCCAACCTTGACGTCAATTTCGGACATGTGGCCGTAGCGGGTCGAAAATCCATTGCCGTGGTCGACTTCCACCATCTTGCCGTATCCGCCTTGCCAACTGGCGACCGTCACTTTGCCATTGGCGGTGACGCGAACCGGATCTCCTGCATCGCCACGCAAATCAATGCCCGTATGAATCGCCGGTCCTTTAAGAAAAGGATCCATGCGCATGCCGAGCGGCGAACTCATATCGACCTCGCCGATGACGGGTTTGCGTACCGGCACCGCCAGAAGCGTGCGGCTGTACCGGTCGATCTGCGCGCGTGCGACATGGATGCGATACAATTGGCGTTCAAAAGCGCTGGCCCCCGATTGCGGAGGTTTGACGGGAACGAACGGTCCGCCAGTTGCTCCATGGGCTGAAGCGCGGCCGAGATCCACGCCAAGGTCTGACAGGACGCTATGTATCCGACGCGCCCGCGTGTCGATGCGCTCCTCCAGATCGGTCAGGGTCGCGGCCTGCTTCTGCTCGACCTTGTCCAGCGAAAGAGAAATCCGAGCCAACATTCCGTTCACGCCGCCGGCAGCGGCGCGTTCGGCAATGCGTGTTCCCCCCATCGGCAATTCGCGTGATTGCGGCCCAGCTTCACGGTCCGCAGGCGCGACGAATATCACTGTGTCACTGATTGGCGATACGCGTACGGGCTTTTCAGCCGGGGGCATGGCCGCCGGCGTGCGCGCCGGTTTGACCGTGCCCGTCGTTGATGGGTCGCCAGCCAGTGCCGACGCACGTTGTTCCAGAGTCGACTGTCGCTGAAGCAGACTGTTGAGCGTCTTTTCAAACTGCTCCTGGTCGAGCAGCTGACGGCTCATAATGCGGTCGACCTGTGCGCGCAATTCGGCAATGCGATCTTCGTAGGACGGCCGATCAACCGGGTCAGGACATTATCGCGAAATGCGAAGTAGGTGCCGGTCGCGATAGACCAGATTGCCATGGCGACGAGACCGCCGACCACGATCCAGAAAGCGACTGGCCCGATGCGGATCTGATGTCCGGCGCGTGTGAGCGTGTACCCGTTATGGGTACGTTGCAGATGTCGGGAGATGGCGGCGGCTGACTGAGCTCGTGGTGATGCCTGGCGAGCGGGCTGGTCGGCAGCCGGGGAGTACGAAAGTGACGAGTGCGACATCGACGCTCCGCGCCGCCTCGGTCCTCATTGGACCGCGGTCCAGCGCACTCGATATCAATCGGATATAGTTAAGAAACCCGTAATCCCGTTGGGGTATGGCTATGATTCATTAGTGATTGCGCGGGATTAGAGCTCACGGGCAGCTAACAGTACCTCTTCGGCGTGTCCGGGGACACGTACTTTCGGCCAGGCCCGCACAATACGACCGGCCGCGTCTATCAGGAAGGTCTTTCGGATGACGCCCATGAACTTGCGCCCATACATCGATTTCTCGCCCCAGGCGCCATAAGCTGCGAGCATTTTCTTGGTCTCGTCTGATCCAAGCGCGATGGTGAGTTTATGTTTGGATTTGAATTTGTCCTGGGCGGGTACGGGGTCGGCAGAAACCCCGAGAACTGCAGTATCCGCCTTGGCGAATTCGGCGCGCAGCCGTGAGAAGGCGAGGGCCTCTTTGGTGCATCCGGGTGTGTCGGCCTTCGGGT
>JANWKN010000133.1 GCA_025451355.1 Pseudolabrys sp.
CGCGAGAAGCGTCGCTGCCTGCATGATCTGTCCGGACTGGCAGTAGCCGCATTGTGGCACTTTCTCCGTGATCCACGCTTTCTGCAGGGGATGCTGTCCATTCGCCGAAAGGCCTTCGATGGTGGTGACTTTCCGTCCCGCCACTTTCGATACGGAAATCTGACAGGAGCGCACGGCCTTCCCGTCGATGTGAACTGTGCAGGCGCCGCACAGACCGGAACCGCAGCCGAATTTCGTGCCGGTCAGTTCAACAGCTCGCGCACGACCCAAAGCAAAGGCGTGTCCGGCTTTGTCGCAGCCATACGTTTTCTCTCCCTTGAGAGTGATTTTGTTATGGTGGTTTGCGCTTGATCCGCGCATTTGGTGGCCACCGTCCGCACCCCTGCGGCGGCGGAGGCCTCGGCTCAATTCCGGTTGGCGCCGGGTCGAGTCAGTCAGTCGATAATTATAAGCTGATTTTCCAGGGGGTGGGCAGCTATGCTCGGATCATGAATCAGCCCCTGCGCTCTTTTCTCGCAGATCTCTACCGCATTGCGGTAGCGGCAGCGCATCCCGCTGCGAGCCTGCCTCCGTTGCTGCCAGCACCGCCGCCGGGCCGCTTGATCCTGCTCGCAGCCGGCAAGGCGGCGGGTTCGATGACGGAAATCGCGGAGGCGCACTACCTCGACGGGCTGAATATTGCCGCCGAACGACTGAGCGGCGTTGCCGTTGCGCGTCACGGCTATGGAAGACATTTGCGACGCGTGCGCATGATCGAGGCCGGGCACCCGATCCCAGATGCGGCAGGCCTCGAGGGCGCCGATCGCGCGCTGAAGCTCGCGGACGTCGCCGACAAAAACGATCTCGTGCTTGTGCTGATGTCGGGCGGCGCTTCGGCTAACTTGGTTGCGCCAGCGGAAGGAATTTCATTCGAGGACAAGCAGGCGGTCACACGCGCGCTTCTGCGCTCCGGCACGACGATTAACGAAATCAACGTCGTGCGCAAACATCTGTCGCGGATCAAGGGCGGACGTTTGGCGTCGCACGCGCATCCGGCGAAGCTGATGACGATCGCGATTTCCGACGTACCGGGCGATGATCCTTCGGCGATCGGTTCGGGGCCGACCGTGCCCGATCCGACCACGTTGCGCGATGCGCGCGCGATCGTTGCGAAATACAAACTCGAAATTCCCGACGCCGTCACGCGCGCGCTTGCGGATTCGCGCAATGAATCGCCGAAGCCGGGCGATGCGATTTTTGCCGGCAGCGAAGTCGTACTGGCAGCGCGGCCGGCCGATGCGATGCGCGCGGCTGAAGCGGCCATTCTCGCCGCCGGTTACGAGTGCGTTTTCATCGGAGATCGCATTGAAGGCGAGGCCCGCGACGTCGCTGCCGAGCACGCGCGTCTCGTGCGCGATTTGCGGGCGAACGGGCGGCGCGCGGTGGTTCTCTCCGGCGGCGAACTGACCGTCACGGTGCGCGGCAAAGGTCGCGGTGGACCCAATCAGGAGTATGCGCTGGCGCTCGCGATGGCGCTCGCCGGCATGCCGGCAGTCGCCGCCATCGCCGCCGACACCGACGGAACCGACGGAGGCGCCGGTGCCCCCTCCGACCCCGCCGGTGCGTTGATTGACGGCGAATCGACTGTTCGTGCCAAAGCGCTTGGCCTCGATCCCGCCGCCTTTCTCGCGGACAACAATTCAAGCGCGTTTTTTGAGGCACTTGGGGACTTATTGGCACCGGGACCGACTTACACCAACGTTAATGACTTCCGTGCCATCATCGTTGACGGATCGTAACGGATCACGCCAGATCCCGCATTATTCGGAACCCGCGACAAACGTGACCGCATCGCTGCTCATCAACGTTAGGTGCCGCCTTTGCTTTTCCGTTGCCTGCGCTGTGGTTGCCCCCGCGCTGTTGCTGGGTGCATCGATTTCTCCGGCTAAAGCCGATTTCCGGCTATGCAACAATACTGGTAGCCGGGTCGGTGTCGCGATCGGCTACAAAGACAACGAAGGTTGGACCACCGAAGGTTGGTGGAACGTATCATCACGCTCTTGCGAGACACTGCTACGAGGCGCCTTGGTCGCGCGTTATTATTATATCTACGCCATCGACTATGATCGTGGTGGTGAATGGTCCGGCAAAGCTTACATGTGTTCTCGTGAGAAGGAATTTACGATCCGCGGTACCGATAATTGTCTAGCGCGTGGCTATGACCGCACCGGTTTTTTCGAGGTTGATACCGGAGAGCAACGCTCTTGGACGGTGCAATTGACAGATGCTGCCGAACAACCGCCTGAGCGGCCACTTGCGCCGCGGGGGCCGGTGGGGGTGTCAAGACCGCCGACGACTCCACCGTTGACACCGCCGTCATCGCCAATGACGCCACCCTCGGCAACATCCCCGACGTCGCCCGGAGGCTCGAGACAATGAGACGAATGCGGCGGACCAAGATCGTTGCAACCCTCGGACCGGCGTCATCGAGCGCCGACATGATCGCCCGCCTGTTCGAAGCCGGCGCCGACGTTTTCCGCATCAACATGAGCCACACCAGCCAGGAGCGCATGCGCGAACTGGTCGGCATGATCCGCGCCGTGGAACGCGACACCGGCCGACCGATCGGCGTGCTCATCGACCTGCAAGGCCCGAAGCTTCGCCTCGGCACCTTTAATGGCGGCGCCGTCGTGGTCAAAAGCGGCGACTCCTTCGTGCTCGACACCGATGCGGCGCCCGGCGACGCGACGCGCGCTTACCTCCCGCATCCGGAAATTTTCGTGACCATCAAGACCGGCCACACGCTGCTGATCGACGACGGCAAGGTCAGGCTCACCGTTTCCGAAGCGGGGCCAAAGCGCATCGTCACGCGCGTTGTCGTCGGCGGAAAGCTATCCGACCGCAAAGGCGTCAGCCTTCCCGACACGATGATCCCGTTCTCGGCGCTTGCCGACAAAGACCGTTCCGATCTCGAAGCGGCGCTCGCGACGGACATCGATTGGGTGGCGCTATCCTTCATCCAGCGGCCGGAAGACATCGCGGAAGCCAAGAAGATCACGCGCGGCCGGGCCGCCGTGATGGCCAAGATCGAAAAGCCGCAGGCGGTGCACCGGCTGGCCGAGATCATCGATCTGGCCGATGCCCTGATGGTGGCGCGCGGCGATCTCGGCGTGGAAATGCCGCTGGAGAAAGTGCCCGGCGTTCAGAAGCAGATGACGCGCGCCGGCCGGGTCGCCGGAAAGCCGGTCGTCGTGGCAACGCAAATGCTGGAATCGATGATCAATGCCCCGGTGCCGACGCGCGCGGAAGTGTCCGACGTCGCAACGGCGATTTTCGAAGGCGCCGATGCGGTGATGCTGTCGGCAGAATCTGCGGCCGGAAGCTTTCCCGTGCAGGCGGTGGCGACAATGAACCGCATAGCCGAAGAGGTCGAAGGGGACGCGCTCTATCGCAACATCATCGCCGCGCAGCGCGCCGCGCCGGAGGCCACGGGCGCCGACGCAATTGCCGACGCCGCCCGGCAGATTGCCGACACGCTCGATCTCGCGGCCATCATCTGCTGGACATCCTCAGGCTCGACCGGCTTGCGGGTGGCGCGCGAACGGCCGCGCTCTCCGATCGTCGCGCTGTCGCCGAATATCTCGACCGGACGGCGCCTTGCGGTCGTCTGGGGAGTCCATTGCGTTGTTACCGAAGACGCGCATGACCAGGACGACATGGTCGAGCGCGCCTGCCGCATCGCCATCAGAGAAAATTTCGCAAAGCCCGGCCAGCGCGTAATCGTCGTGGCTGGCGTTCCGTTCGGCACGCCCGGCGCGACCAACATGTTGCGCATCGCCTATATCGGAGCCGACAGCGCCAAAGACTAACCAAGGACTGACCAGGGCTAGCAAAGGATTGGTCCTTGCCCTGCGCTCACTTCCGGTAGCAATAGATCGATATGTCCTGAAACGAGGCTTCGACTGGCCAGGGCTTCGCGATCGCCCGCAACTGATAGCCGAAGCCGTTCTCCTCGATCAGCCGCAGCATCGACGATAGTTTGTCGGCGGATGCATCGATGTGATGATGGTATTCGAGGTGCAGGCGTTTGGCATATCGAAGCTTGCCGCTACCTGCCAGATCGCCCAACGCGGCATCTTCGGCCCCTTCGACATCGATCTTGAGCAGGTCGATGTCCGATCGGATGAAATCCGACAGGCGCCGCAACTGAACGGCGACACTTGGTCCGTCGTGGCGCTGCCGCAGCGTACTCATTCTGAGGCTTGAACTCTCAGGCGACGGATCGCGAAAGAGTTCGATCTGGCCTGAATGATCACCGATCGCAACAGAATGCAGTTCGGCATCCGAGAGATGGTTTTGATAGACGTTCCGTCTCAAGGTTGCGAACGTGGCGGGGTCGGGCTCGAACGCAACATACAGGCATTCGGATACAGCTTCTTGAAGAAGCGAACCGACATCCCAATGTTGCTGCCGCAATCGAAGATCACGGGCGATCGTTGTCTGTATGGAAGAAATACGAGGCGTCGATGAAAATTTCTCCAAATAACCAGCGCAGATGCGCCTCGCCCATGAATGAGATCTTGTAACCAAGCAAGTCAATCGGGTTTGTCGGAATTTGGCCGGCTTAGACGCTCATAGGCGCTGTTCTTTCTGGAGTCCCTCTGACAAGGGCGTTTCCCACATCCGGCACCGGCCTTCCGTTGAAGAATCAGTCAAGCTTGTCGGGTGGAGATTGCACCGGTCTGCGCCCGATCAATCGAGTCGCCGACGACATCCACGCGATTTTTTTCAGTCGGGATCGGCAGAAGGCTGTCGGCCCTTTACGACATTGGCGGCTTTGGGCGGCTAGATATCGCGGCCTTCGATTTTTTCCTGCAACGTCTTCACGACATCGGGGATGCGTTCCATGCGCGGATAGACCGCCAGCGCTCGGCGATAAACTTCAAGCGCCTGCTTGTCGTCGCCAATGTCCTGCAGAATCAAGCCGAGTCCGGCCAGCGCGCCAAAGTGGCGCGGCTCACGCTTGAGCACCTCGCGGATATCGGAAATCGCCCGCCCATAGTCTTTTTTCATGTAGAAGATCGTGGCGCGCCGATTCCAGCCTTCAATGTAGTCAGGCTTTATCTTGACGATCCCGTCGAGCAACGTGACCGCAAGGTCGAGATCCTTTGCCTCGATCGCGGTCTTCACCCGTGTCATCAGAAGACTTGCGGTGTCGCTGCGCGAGGCCGTCCAGAGCGACCAGATGCGCTCTTCAATGGCCTTGGCCGTGGTGTCATCGGGCGCGAGTTTGAGCGCTCCGAACAGGAAATCCAGGTTGCGGGGGCGTTCGCCGCGCGACACCTGCGGCCGCTTGGCCGCCTGCTCGCCCCGCTTGGCGGATTGTGCGACGGCGGGCATGGCACATGCGGCGGCCACAGCCGCGCTGAGGAGTGCTGCGAGGAATCGGGTGCGCAGAAGCATAGGCGGAGTGTAGTGCCTCCGCGTCCTACGGCCAACCAATATGCGCGACGGAACAGGCGCCGTCCGGCGCCGAAAATCAGCCCTGACGGGCCTTAAAGCGGCGATTGGTCTTATTGATGATGTAGACCCTGCCCTTCCGGCGCACCAAACGATTATTGCGGTGCCGGCCGCGCAGGGATTTCAGGGAATTGCGGACTTTCATGACTAACTCGAGTTGCTGTTTTGCGGGCTACATACGCAGCCCACCGGGTCCTGTCAACGCAAGCCAGACGATGGTTTTCCGCCATCGGCCTGCTCTACAGTCGGGCCAGGAGTTCAGCCATGCAGCGCAGCCGTGACCGCTTCCTGACCACCCATACCGGCAGTCTGCCGCGGCCGGATGACCTTATCCGGACGATGTACGCCAAAGAGGAAGGTGTCCCCGTGGACGCAGATGCCTTGGCGGCACGGGTGAAAGCGGCGGTCGCCGAGGTCGTCAGAAAACAAGCCGATGCGGGCATCGATCTGATCAACGATGGAGAAATGTCGAAGCCGAGCTACGCCACCTACATCAAGGACCGGCTCGACGGGTTCGGCGGCACCGGTAATACCTTCGTCTATCAGGATCTGTCGGATTTCCCGCGGCTCGAAAAACGCGTTTTCGGCGATCCGGGTCGTTCCCGTCGCAAGACACCGGCGTGTAATGCCCCGATCCGCGTTCGGGACGAGAAGGCACCGCAAGTCGATGCCGACAATCTCAAGGCTGCACTCAATGATGTGAAGGCCGCTGGCGGCTTCCTGAGCGCGGCCTCGCCCGGCGTGGTGTCGCTGTTTTTCCGCGACGAACACTACAAAGATTTCGAAAGCTATATTTACGCCG
>JANWKN010000134.1 GCA_025451355.1 Pseudolabrys sp.
CAGATCCGATTTATGGCGGCAACCGTAACAAAGCGGGCTGGGCCATCATCGGCTTCCCCGGCATTATCGCGGTGCATCGCGACCATGTGGAGAAATATCGCGGTAAGCCGTTCCCCAACAAGCCCATCGGCATTGCGGATATGAGTTGAGGGGCGGACCATGACCACCAAACTCAAAGAAGTCGATGTCGTCATTGTCGGGCTGGGTTGGACCGGCGGCATTCTCGCCAAGGAACTGGCGGAATTCGGTTTGAAGGTGGTCGCGCTCGAGCGTGGCGCACCCCGCACGAGCGAGAACGATTATTCGCTGCCCAACATCCGCGACGAGTTGCGCTATGTCGTGCGCCACGACCTGATGCAGAACACCGCGCGCGACACCATCACGGTGCGCAACAGTCCGACCCAGGAAGCACTGCCGATGCGGCGGCTCGGCTCGTTCCTGCCCGGCGAGGTGGTCGGCGGCTCCGGCGTGCATTGGAGTGGCCATACTTGGCGCTGGACCGACATGGAATTCAAAGTCCGCTCCAATTACGAAGTGCGCTACGGCAAGAGCTTTATCCCAGAGGACATGACCATCCAGGATTGGGGTATCACTTACGCCGAGCTCGAGCCCTATTACGACAAGTTCGAGTATACCGCGGCGGTCTCCGGCAAAGCCGGTAACATCAACGGCCAGATTCAGGCGGGCGGCAATCCGTTCGAGGCACCGCGCGCGCGGGAATATCCGCTCCCGCCGCTGACGCCCATTCTAGCTAGCGAGATGTTCAGCGACGCCGCGCGTAATGCCGGCTATCACCCGTTTCCGCGGCCATCCGCGAATGCGTCGCAGGCTTATACAAATCCTGACGGCGCCAAGTTCGGTGCCTGCCAGTATTGCGGCTATTGCCAGCGCTTCGGCTGCGAAGCCAATGCCAAGGGCAGCCCGCATATTACAGTGATCCCGATCGCCATGCGCAACCCTAATTTCGAACTGCGCACCCATTCCTGGGTGACCAAGGTAACTAAGGACTCCGACGGTAAGCGCGTTACCGGCGTGAGTTACACCAATGTGCTTAACGGCGAGGAATTTGAGCAGCCGGCCAGCATGGTGCTGCTGTGCGCCTATGCCATCAATAATGTGCACCTAATGCTGCTGTCAGGGATCGGAGCGCCTTACGATCCTGTCGAGCAAAAAGGCGTTATCGGCAAAAATTATTGTTACCAGACCGGCGCTGGCGCCACACTCTTCTTCGAAGGCAAGTACTTCAATCCGTTTATGAACGCCGGCGGCTCCAACGCCACCATTGACGACTTCAACATTAATTGGGCGTTCGACCGCGCACCGCATAATTTCGTCGGTGCTTATAATGTGGCGGGCGGCTTCAATACTGTGTTGCCGATCGGTTACCGTCCGGTCCCGAGCGGCACGCCCCAATGGGGCAGCGAATGGAAAAGGACGACCGCGAAGTGGTACCAGACCGCAATGGTGATCAATGCCAGCGGTAGTGTGATGGCCAATCGCTACAATTGCTACGACCTCGACCCAACCTATCGCAACGCGTTTGGCCAGCCATTGATGCGCATGACATTCGATTACAAGGCGAACGAACACAAAATGGGCACCCACGCGGCGCAGGTGATCAATGATATAGCCAAGTCGATGAATCCCACCAAACTCAATCCGGCTAGGGCGCGTACCGATCCGTGGACCGTGGTGCCCTACCAAAGCACCCACAATACCGGCGGCACCATCATGGGCACGAATCCACGCGACAGTGCGCTGAACAAATATTTGCAGAGCTGGGACTGCCACAATCTGTTCGTCGTCGGCGCTAACGTGTTTCCGCACAACGCGTCGTACAATCCGACCGGGCCGGTGGGCGCGTTAGCCTATTGGACCGCGGACGCGATCAAGAACCGTTACGTGACGAATCCTGGTCCCTTGGTGGCAGCATGATCGGCGTCACACGCGCGGCAGCGGCATTGGCCCTGACGCTGATGCTGGTCGGCACGGCTCGCGCCGGCGGCGATCCTGCGCGCGGCGAAGCGCGCTTCCAGGATTGCGCCGCCTGCCACAAGTTAGAAGCCGGCAGCAATAATGTGGGGCCTAGTCTGCAGGGAATTTTTGAGCGCAAGGCGGCCGCGCTGGCAGATTTTCGATATTCGCCGGCCATGAAACGCAGCGGAATTTCCTGGACGCCGGAGACGCTCGATAAGTTCATTGCCGATCCGCAGGCCATGGTGCCGGCTAACCGCATGCCCTATGCGGGGATGGCGGACCCAAGCGATCGCGCCGACCTCATCGCGTACTTGGAGAAGGTGTCGAAATAGGTCCTATGCCGGCAGTGATCTACTCACCAAGCCCGCGGCTGGTTGTGAGATTGATAGACCGATGGTCTTGACCCGCTGATATGAACCCCACGCTTACCAAGGCACTCAATGCGATTTGGGTGTGGATCGACCAAACGCCGCTCAGCCAGGCCATCCAGGTCACGAACTGGGTCGTTCCGGCGGTGCAGACTGTTCACATCCTGGCGATCGCTGTTCATCATCGACCCGACCAAGGTCGTGCGCTCGGCGGTCCAGGGTGCGGCGTCGGTTGCCGGTCTGCTGATCACCACCGAGGCAATGGTCGCCGAAGTGCCGAAAAAGAACCAAGGCGCTCCGGCGATGCCGGGCGGCGGCATGGGCGGCATGGGCGGCATGGACTTCTAATTTCCTATGTTCAGGTAAACAACGCACCGAGCCCAAAAAGAGTCCGCAATGCATACGCGCAGATTTGGACGAGACCTCAAGCTACCTTCTACCGTGGCAATTCAACACGCAATCTTGAGACTGATGGTCCAGGATGAGTTTAAGGCGCAAGCTCTCGCCGCACCAGAAGAGGTTCTCGTTGCGTACGGCGGTGGCGCTGCGGAGACGCTAAATGGCCATCGAGAAAACAGTTCAGTGTGTCATCTCAGGTGAAAAATTGATCACGAGATCACGATACAATCGTTGGAGGCTTTCATGACTTCAGTTCATGCTCTTCCAGGTTTGGCCGGAAAAATCTTCTATTTTTCGTTGATGGCGAGTGCATTCATTTTTGTCTCGATGTTGTTGCTGACCACTCTTCATCCGTGAATGTCGGAGCGAAAGTCACCGAATTACGGACAGAACGAGCTGATGTGCGTCCTCGAGTTGCAGTCGCACTGACCAACTGGAGAAGTCACGTCTAAACGCTATTTCAAAGCAAAAATGTTTGGAAATCTCGGTTGGTGAGGAGATAAACTTTACTTTCGACATTCGTCTGTCTCTAACTGGCTGATTCTTGTCAGGCATATCTCCTGATTTGAAAACGGGCCAGACAAGAGGCGGCCGCGTTCGTCAATCGCGTACCAACCCTCCTTAACCCCTCGCAGGTCGGAGTGAATTTCATTGATGTAATAGGGATCTGTCATTGGTCGTTACTGCCCCAATCACCAGAGGAAACTCTCGACATCGGGATGAGCGGAGCCAGCACACCGAGCGCTCTTCGTTTTCTAACACATGATGTGGTCAAGAAGACGCCGCTGTGCTGGGCGCTGTACCCCCCACATATGCATGACCAATCGAAATTGTAATGTGCCTAAAATGTTTATTCCGGTTTTCATGTCAGTAAAGCTGACACTTTCACGCGGCAGGACGCTGAATTTCTTTTTCGCGCTGCACGCATTAACAAAAGTGAACGTCATACCCACTTCAATCAAGTGGGCAAACCTAATTCAAATCTAGCCATGTGGTGGCCGTTGCTGACGCCCTTGCTCGTCTGCCTGGTGCTGCCGGCGCGCGCCGAGGCGCCGGTATCAGGCTGCAACGTCTCTCTCGATCAGGTGCGGCTCGCCAATCCGCTGTCGCGCTTTGCGCAGAGGCTGGCGAGCGAAGAGCCGATCACTATCGTCGCCATCGGGTCTTCATCGACGGCTGGCGCCGGCGCAAGCTCGGCGGCGGCGAGTTATCCAAACCGGCTGGCGATCGAGCTCAAGCAGCATTTCCCCAACCATTCGATCACCGTGATCAATCGCGGGGTAAGCGGCGAAGAAGTCGGCGACATGCTCAAGCGCTTCGACAGGGGCGTGCTGGCCGAACATCCCGACGTGGTGTTGTGGCAGCTCGGCACCAATTCGGTCATCCGCGATAATAAGCTCAGCGTCCACGACACCTCGATCCGCGACGGCCTCAAGAAGATCCGCGCCATCGGTGCCGACGCCGTGCTGATTGATCTGCAGTTCGCACCGAAGGTAATTGCAAAGGCGGGCGTCGCGAGCATGGTCGAACTGATCGCCGCGACCGCGAAGCGGGAAGATGTCGACCTGTTCCCTCGCTTCAACGTGATGAAGCACTGGAGCGAAGTCGATCACATGGTGTTTGAGAGGTTCGTGTCGCCCGACGGTGTGCATATGAACGACTGGGGCTATGCCTGCATGGCCAAGGGTCTTGGCATGGCCATCGCCGAAGCTGCTCAGCGGCCGGTTGTCTCAGCGAAGACGCTGTCGCATCTGGTACGCTGAGCGCCCGCGTTCCTTACCGCCTTGTTTTGAAACAGCCCGCCGGGTGCAATGTCCGCTACTAGCACAAAGCGGACATGGGCTAGTGTGCCGCACATGTCCGCCTTCGGGGGTAAAGCGGACATGACGTTTTGCAGCGCAAATGTCTGCTTTTGACCCAAAGCGGACATTATGATCGAATCGGCTGATTGCGGCCGAACTGGTTCGCGCTCAACCTATCCAACATACTAATGCTGCAGCGCCGCGATTGCAGCCGGGGCAACTTCTTCGCCCCATTCCTGCACGAAATGTCCGGCATCAACGAATTCGAGCGGCTCCGGACAGCCGCGGATGTCACGACGAAGCCCGCGCATGACCGGCGGCCCGAGGACCGGATCAGTCATGCCGATCGCCATGACGCTAGGTCCTCTCCATTCGTTGCGCCAGAACTCCCGCGCTGCGCGACCGACTGCGGCACCTTTGCTGTCGACGAATTCCGGCACCAGGTTGGGAAATTGGCGGACGCCCCCTTTATAGCGAACGTCCGGATAAGGCGCGTCGTAGGCGGCGGCTTCCGAAGGCGACAGATGCGGGCACGTACGAGCGAGCAATTTGCCGACGGCCATATCCGGATGGCCGTTGGCATACGCCCGCCAATCCAAAAATCCTTTCGTGAGAGGCACGTCGCCGGTCGGCAGTATCGTATTCATCACGACCAATCGGGCAAAGCGCTCGGGCATCTCCATGGGCAGCGTAAGGCCGAGGAGACCGCCCCAGTCTTGCACCACCAAGGTGATGTCGGTCAGATCGAGCGCGCGGATAAAGGCAATGAGACTGTTACGATGGAAGTCGAAAGTGTATATCGCGTCGTCGGCGGGCTTATCCGAGCGACCGAAACCAAAAAAGTCGGGCGCGATGACGCGGCTGCCCGTCGCGAGAAAGTGTGGAATCATACGCCGATAGAGGTAGCTCCAGGTCGGCTCGCCGTGCAGGCAGAGAAATACAGGCGCCGTTGCTGGTCCCTCGTCGAGAAAGGACATCGCTAAACCGTCGAAGCCCACCAAATCATCGATGCTGCGCGGGCTCCAGGGAAAGCCGGGCAGATTGGCAAAACGTTCCTCCGGGGTTCTCAAGATCTCGTTCATTTCTGACGCTCTCGGGATCGCTTTTTCCTGTCGCCCGCTGTGCGGGAGGTGCCAACCTGCCGTGGCAGAACTGATCAAATTCGAATTCGTCATCAACCTCAAGGGGCCAAGGGCGCTCGGCCTTCCATTGACTCTGCTAGTCACCGAGGTGATCGATAACGATCCTTTTTGCGCTGATGAGTCCGCTATTGGCACTTAGCGGACATGCGTGGGTGCACTGCACATGTCTGCTTTTGACCCAAAGCGGACATTGGCCCCCTTCCAGCGCAGTTGCTTAATCCGATACGATCGCCTGTCCTGTGGGGAAGGTAGTGAGACGGCGCGAACTCATAACGCTTATTGGAGGGGCGACGACGTGGCCGGTTGCGGCGCTTGCGCAGCGGAGCGAGCGCGTGCGGCGCATCGGCGTGTTGAGCCCATTCAACCAAGCCGACCCAGAAACGCAGGCTCTTCTCGCTGCGTTTAAGCAGCGCTTCCAGGAACTCGGCTGGAGTGACGGCCGCAACGTGAAGTTTGAATATCGATTTACGGATGGGAATCCAGAACGTACCCGCGCAGCTGGCGCGGAGCTAGTCGGCCTTTCGCCGGATGTGATCCTTGCCTACGCCAATCCGGCGGTGTCGTCTCTGATCCAGGTGACCCAAACCATTCCGATTGTCTTCACGCAGGCGTCCGATCCAGTTGGCAGTGGCTTCGTTTCGAGCCTGGCGCATCCAGGCGGTAATATTACTGGCTTCCACAGTTTCGAGCCCGCAATTGCCGGGAAATGGCTGGAAGTGCTCAAAGAGTTTGCCCCTGGTGTGCGCCGGGCGGCTGTCGTCCACCATCCGAATATTGCGGCCAATGTGGCGTTCGTGCGCGCGGCAGAGGCGGCCTCATCCACCTTCGGTGTCACGGTGACGGCAGCAGCTGTGCGCAACCCAACCGACATTGAAAGCGTCCTCACGAAGTTTGCGCAGGAGCCGAATGGTGGCCTCATCGTCGCGCCGGCTCCTTCGACATTCGACAACCGCGATCTGATTGTCGCGTTGGCCACACGTCTGCGCTTGCCAGCGGTTTATTCGTATCGCTTCTTCGTTACGAGTGGAGGGCTGGTTTCGTATGGTATCGATGGAAAAGATTTGTGGCGGGCGGCTGCCGTTTACGTGGACCGCATTCTGCGCGGAGAAAAACCAGGTGACCTCCCGGTCCAACTGCCGACTAAGTATTATCTGGTGATTAACCTGAAGACAGCGAAGGCGCAGGGCATCGAGGTGTCCTCGCAACTCCAGCAGCGGGCAGAC
>JANWKN010000135.1 GCA_025451355.1 Pseudolabrys sp.
GCCAAACCCATCGGCGCTGGCGGCATCGATCCGCTGGAGGGCATGCCGATTGATGCGCTTACAGGCCGGCTGACTTCGCTGGGCACCGAGACACTCGACGTCGATACGATTGAAACTTTCGTGCGCGTTTGAATTATGTTTGCCGGCATCGTCACAAGCATAGGCGAAGTGCGTTCGGTCAAGCCGCGCGCTGGAAATCTGCATCGCCTGACTATTTCCTGCGACTACCCGCGCGCCGGAATCGTTCAAGGTGCTTCGATCGCATGCTCAGGCGTATGCCTGACGGTCGTCGAAGGGGGCGAGGAGGATGGCCGCACCTGGTTTGCGGTCGAAGCCGGGGACGAAACCCTGCGTGTCACGACGGCGAGCCGGTGGCGTGCGGGGACCAGGGTTAATCTCGAGCGGGCACTGAAATTCGGCGACGAACTGGGCGGGCATCTGGTTGCCGGTCACGTGGATGGTATTGCCACGGTCGTCGGACGCGAGGACATGACAGAAATGGCCCGTTTCGTGCTGCGGACGCCCCGTGAGTTTGTGCGCTTTGTAGCGACCAAAGGGTCGGTTGCGCTCGATGGCGTTTCTCTCACGGTCAATGCCGTGGAGGGGGATACGTTTTCGGTGCTCGTGATCCCCCATACCTTGCACGTGACGACTTTCGGCGCACTGCATAAGGGTGACGACGTCAATCTCGAGGTCGATACGATGGCTCGTTACGCCGCGCGGCTGGCGGAGATGAAGTAGTGTCTTGTTTGGACGGTGACCGCTTGCTACCACCGCCTTGAAACGGGAATGTGATGGCCAAAAAGAAACGCACGGCGAAAAAGCGCGGCGGCCTGCATATGCTGATCGTTGAGTCGCGCTTTTACGACAGTATTTCAGACGAGCTTCTGCGCGGCGCGACGCGCGTGCTCGATGATGCGGGTGCACGCTATGACCGCGTGAGCGTACCGGGGACTCTGGAAATTCCCGCCGCCATCGGTATTGCGATGGACGCCTCGCGGCGGCGTCGCGCGCCCTATGACGGCGTTGTCGCGCTTGGATGCGTGGTCCGCGGAGAAACCCATCATTTCGAGATCGTGGCGAACGAGTCGGCGCGAGCCTTGATGGATCTTTCGGTGCGAGAGCGCCTTCCCGTCGGTAACGGCATTCTCACGGTCGAAAACGAGGCTCAGGGTCATGAGCGGGCGAAGGCGGAAGAGGGCGACAAAGGCGGTCATGCAGCGCGCGCGGCGCTAACCATGGTCGCGCTCAAGCAGACGCTGGTGTGGCTCTGATGGGCACGCCCGCCGCACGCGACGAAAAAGACGCCCGCAAGGCGAACAAGCGTGGTGCGGCCCGGCTCGCCGCCGTGCAGGCCCTTTACCAGATGGATCTTGCCGGGACCGGCCTCAACGACATTCTCGCGGAATTCGAAAGCCACTGGATCGGCCGCGAAGTTGAGGGAGCGCACTATCTGCCTGCCGAGGCGGCCTTCTTCCGCGACGTCGTCTCCGGCGTGGTGCGCGAACAGCGCGAGCTTGATCCCTTGATCGACGAAGCACTGTCGAAAGGTTGGCCTCTCAAACGTATCGAAGCCGTGTTGCGGGCGTCGTTGCGCGCGGGGGCTTACGAGCTGATTCACCGCGACGATGTGCCCGCGCGCGTGGTCGTCGCCGAATACGCCGACGTTGCTGCCGCTTTTGTCGGTCGCGACGAGACCGGCATGGTCAACGCCGTGCTCGACCAACTCGCGCGGCGCCTGCGCGCTGGCGAGTTCGACCGCGCCACCGGGTGAAACGATGCCGGGGCGCGACGATATGTCGGCCGAGGATCGCCTGATCGCGCGTTTCTTTCAGCCGCTCGCGACCCATCCCGGCGCACTTGGTCTGTCGGACGACGCTGCATTTCTCACGCCGCCGCCGGACTGCGATCTCGTGCTCAAGACCGATGCCATTGTCGGGGGCGTACATTTTTTCCCCGAGGATGCCGCGCATTCGGTGGCCGGCAAGGCGTTGCGCGTAAACTTGTCCGATCTGGCCGCAAAGGGTGCGCGGCCCCTCGGCTTTCTCCTGTCACTCGCTTTGCCCAAGGATGTTGGCGATGAGTGGCTCGAGGGGTTCGCGCAGGGTTTGCGCGGCGACTCCGTTCTGTTCTCATGCCCGTTGTTCGGTGGGGATACCGACCGCACGCCGGGACCGATTACCGTTTCCATCGCAATGTTCGGCGCTGTTCCGGAAGGAACGATGGTGCGCCGGGCCGGGGCCAAAGCGGGTGACCACGTGTTTGTGAGCGGTACGATCGGCGATGCCACGCTCGGCCTCATGATGCGCAAGGGCAAGGACTGGAATTTGGCCGAGGAGCAGCGCCAACATCTTGTTTCGCGCTACTTGCTGCCACAGCCGCGAAATGCGCTGGCCGAGGCTGTGCGCACCCACGCCTCGGCGGCAATGGACATTTCCGATGGTCTTGTCGGGGATTTTTCCAAGCTCTGCCGCGCGTCTGGTGTGGCAGCCACTATCGACGTGCCACGTATTCCTCTCTCGGATGCGGCCAAAGCGGCGGCCGCTGCCGAACCCGAGGCCATCGATTCCGTCCTTACCGGCGGCGACGATTACGAGATTGTTTGCACGGTGCCGCCGGCCAAGGCGGACAGTTTCCGCACGGCAGCCCGGGGAAGTGGCGTGGCGGTTACCGAGATCGGTGAAATCAAGGCGGGCGAGGGCGCTCGGTTTCTGGCCGGCGACGGCCGCGCTCTTACGTTCAAGCGGACGTCTTTCAGTCACTTTTGAGACGGGACGGACATGTCACGCGCGGCTATAATGAAATCAAAGAACGGGACTTCTCCATGCACGACATGACGGCGAAAAAATCGACGGTGGCACCAGTTGGCCAGCATCCGAATTTTCAAAAACACCATAAGCATTTTCCGACCAGCGCCTGGCTGCGCCGTCGCGCGCCGCACAACGTGCCGCTGTTCGCCTTCGAATATGGCGATACCGGCGCGGGGAACGACATCGGTATTGCCCACAACTGGTCTGCATTTGATGCCATCAAGATCACGCCGCGCTACGGGGTGATGCCCACTCTGCCGCCAGTCGACGTCAAACTGTTCGGGCGAAACTATTCGGCGCCGATCGGCGTTGCGCCCATGGGCGGGCCGTCGCTGGTGTGGCCGGGCGCCGATCTGCTGATGGCAAAAGCGGCGCAGCGTGCGCGCGTTCCCTACACGCTCAGCGTCGCCGGCGGCGCCACCATCGAACAGGCTGCTGAAGCTGCGCCCGATGTGTTCTGGCTGCAGCTCTATCGGTTCTGGCATGACGACCACAAGATCGGTCTCGATCTGGTTCGGCGTGCGGAGGCGGTTGAAGCCAAGGTCCTCGCTCTCACGCTCGACGTGCCTGTGCGCACGACGCGCTCGCGCGAGACATACGCTGGCCTCGCGCACGAATTCAGACCCAACCTGCGCATGATCCGCGAAATGATGGTGCGTCCGAGATGGATGCTCGCGCTGCTGCGTCACGGTTACCCGCGCTTCGCCACGATCGCCGACTATGCGCCTGCGGGAGCCTGGACCAACGAGATCATCGCATTTGCGCGCGCGCGCATGGGCGGTGCTTTTTCGTGGGAAGAGGTCAAACGCTATCGCGACGCGTGGAAAGGCCCGATGGCGGTGAAGGGCGTCCTGCATCCGGAGGATGCGGCCAAGGCGGTGTCGCTCGGTATCGAGGGCATCTGGGTGTCGAACCATGGCGGCCGCCAGATCGAGGCGCTGATGCCGTCGATCGACGCGCTGCCCGCCATCGTCGAAGCGGTCGGCAAGAAGGCAACGATCGTGCTCGACAGCGGGATACGCAGTGGCCAGGACGTGATGCGGGCGCTGGCGCTGGGAGCGGATGCCGCCTTTGCCGGGAAATCCTTTCTGTGGGCCGTGGCGGCGCTCGGCGATGACGGGCCGGACTATCTGATTGATCTCTATATCGACGAGTTGCGCGCTTCTCTGGGACAGATAGGGGCCCGAACAATCGCCGAGGCGAGGGAGGCGAGCATTCGCCATCCTGGCGCGGTGGAGTTCCAGGACAAGCCGCGGGCGAGTCGCGCGCCCCGCAAGCAGTAAGCCGCGCTCAAACCTGCCCTGCACAGGGGGCATTGGCGATTTTCGGGGATCGCCGCTACAAGGGGCGGCTTTCCGGGAGCCCGCTAATGTCGGCCGCGGCCGAATCCTTCCAGCACGTCAAGCCCGACGACAATCTCGCGCGGCGCAACGCCATAGTCCTGGCGGTCGCACAGGCGCTTGCGGGCGGAAACAATACGGTGATTGTTTCCACTGCCAGCATCGTCGGTGCAGTCCTCGCGCCGGACAAAGGGCTTGCGACGTTGCCGGTCACGGCCATGGTTTTTGGAATGTGGTTTGGCACGCTGCCGCTGGGCTACCTTGCGCGGCATTACGGGCGCCGTTTTTCTCTGCAATGCGGCTCCGCCTTCGGCATTCTGTCGGGACTGATTTCATATTCGGCGGTGATGAACGGCAATTTCTCGGTGCTGCTCATCGGCACCTTCTGCGGCGGGCTCTACGCGGCGGCGCATCAGTCCTATCGCTTCGCCGCAGCCGATACGGCGAGTGACGCCTATCGTCCAAAAGTCGTGTCCTGGGTGCTTGCGGGCGGTGTATTCGCCGCCGTGCTTGGCCCGCAGCTTGTTATTTTCACCAAGGATCTCATGCCGTCGCATCTCTTTGCAGCGAGCTATCTCGGCCAGTCGGTTTGCGCGATTGCGGCGGCCGCTGTGCTGCAATTCGTCAAGGTGCCGCCGCTCAGCCCGGCTCACTACAACGGCGCGCGGCCTCTCTCGGAGATTATACGCAGTTCGCGATTTATTGTTGCCGTCGCTTGCGGCATGGCGAGCTATGGCATGATGAACATGGTGATGACATCGGCGCCGCTTGCAATGGTCGGTTGCGGCCATTCAATCACCGATGCGGCGCTCGGTATTCAGTGGCATGTGCTGGCGATGTATGCACCGAGCTTCATCACAGGCTCGCTGATCGCGCGGTTTGACGTCGAGCGCATCACCGGTATCGGTCTGGCTCTGATTGCCGCAACGGCCGTGGTCGGAATTTCGGGCATCACGGTTGCGCATTTCTGGACGGCGCTGGTTCTGCTTGGTTTCGGGTGGAATTTG
This sequence comes from Pseudolabrys sp., assembly GCA_025451355.1. Classification (GTDB taxonomy): domain Bacteria; phylum Pseudomonadota; class Alphaproteobacteria; order Rhizobiales; family Xanthobacteraceae; genus Pseudolabrys. The sequence goes on from JANWKN010000135.1 coordinate 5,158, forward strand.
TCGTTCATCGGCGCGACCACTTTGGTGACGCAATGTCACCGACCGCATGAACGCAACAAGGTGCAGGCATTCAACGACTTTCTGATTTTCGGCAGCATGGCGTTGAGTTCGTTCTCTTCCGGTCAGTTGCTCGAGAAATTCGGTTGGACGGCGATCAACGAGGTGATCTTCCCGACCATCTTCGTTACCGGCGCTCTGCTTTTGTGGTTGTCGCTCCGGCCGCGCATTTCGACCGTGTAGGCTTTCTCATCCAAAGGCATAATGGACCACGGTCCAATCGACGCGCCGCGTTTGCTCGTCTAAGAATTGCTCCCGGAGGTTGGAGCGGCCGTGAGAAAGATCGATGCCGAGGTACCGGCTTCCATGAGCGGTACCGCAACACCGACCGACCGTTTCAATTTTTCCGGATGAACTATCTCGTCGTTGCGCGTGAGAGTACGATTTTCATTAGTCTTTAAAGTAGAGGCGAAGGAGCGGACGGAGAGCAGTCGAGCTACCGGAACAAAAGCCAAGCCCCAAAGCAGATTAGCTCAAGCTGAGGGAGACGTCCGATGACAAGCGCACACATGGAATCAAGGCCACCGTTGGCCGGCTTCGCATTGCTGCGCACCATGGCAGACAACTGGTGGCTCGTATTGCTGCGCGGTCTCGCAGCCATAGCCTTTGGCATTCTGGCTTTTGCCTGGCCAGTCATCACCTTGCTGACACTCACGCTCCTGTGGGGGGCCTACGCGGTAGCCGACGGCCTTTTTGCCTTGTGGGGCGCGGTGGCCGGCCCGCGTGGCCAAATGGGTGCGCGCTTCTGGCTCGTCATCGTTGGCATTGCCGGCGTTATCGCAGGCCTGCTTGCTTTCGCCTGGCCGGGCGTCACCGCATTGGTGTTGCTGTTCTTCATCGCCGTCTGGGCGATCGTCATCGGGATCATGCAGATCTGGGGCGCGATTCAGTTGCGCAAGGAAATGGAAGGCGAGTGGCTGCTGATTTTGAGCGGCCTGCTTTCGGTTGCCTTCGGCATTCTCTTGCTGGTGCGGCCCGGGCTTGGCGCGCTGGCGGTGGTCTGGATGATCGGCTGGTTCGCCATACTCGAAGGCTGCCTGCTGGTTGCGCTTTCACTTCGCTTGAGGAAGCACAAACATTCCGCGTGATCGCACGCCTCGGTAACGCGCCGATCTAGGCCGCGTCCGTCACGTACAAACGTGCGGGTCAGCACCGTCATGCCCGCGCTTGTCGCGGGCATCCACGCTTTGTTGGATGGAAGCCCCGCGCACATCAACATAGATGGGACGTCCACCAGGCTTTCCGGTAAACTGCGCTTCAGCTGAGGCTTTCCCGGGGGGCCGCGTCCATCATACGACGCAACCTGCCAGGACTTTTGCCTGCTCTCCTGATGGTCGCAGCCTCCGCAGGCTTCGCGTCGGGCCAGCAGGCTTTTGTTAGTTTTCCGACAGAAATTCGTCGTGCGTTGGTCTCGGCTGAGGATGCCTGCCGGCGCGCCGGCGGTGCGCGCGTCACGCTCTCAGTCAATGCCGTATGGAAAGGTCGATCTGACCGGCGACGGACGCGATGACTACATTATTGATTTTCACGAAACCGAATGCGTCGGACGTGCGGCCTTCTTCTGCGGCACCGGCGGCTGCGGTCTTCTGATCCTCGTGGCGCTGCGGGGAGGCGCGCTACGCAAGGTATTCGACGACCGTGTGCGCGAGTACGAAATCCTGTCGGGGCGCGGAGCCAGCGACATCCGTTTCGTGCTGCACGGCTCATATTGCGGTGGACACGGCAATCCGTCCTGCGAAAAAACACATCGCATCACGTCCGAACCCTTCAAATTCACGCAGCCAGACCGGTGAGGACAAAGGTGCAGCCGTCTTGCTATGCTCGGCGCATAGCGGAGGCTCCAGCATGAAAGCCATTGTCACCATTCTCGGCGTCGTTCTGTTGATCGTTGCAGCTATGTATTTCCTCGTGCCGGCGGACTCGCTGCCGACATTTTTTCCCGGACATGAGACAGGCCTTATGCGCATCCGCGCCAAGCACGGTATGCTGGCCGGCGGTCTCGGCGTGGTCCTGCTGGCGGCGAGTTGGTTTCTCGGTCGCAGGTGACCCGCGCAAGAGTGCGGCACCAAGGTAGGATGACGCTTCCCGACTGACGCGCTTAACCGCGCGCGGTGGCTGGCTACCTTTTCGGCGCCTGTTTTGTCGCAGCAGTCAGCCGCATGTGTAGCACCCGGCGAAGGCTGGAGATTGCTGCAATTTGGTCACAAAAATATCCCCGCTATGCTTTTTTGGTAATTGTTGGCCACCGGCGGCACCCCGCCGGTGGCCTTCTTCGGGGCCGCCGTCACAAAAACGAGCGGCCCCTTTTTCAGAACGCCGTTGTGGGGGACAAATCGCCAAACCTGTCACCAGCATCGCAGTGGCCCATCGCCGTTCGCCAATGTGTCGCAGGGCCGCGCACTTAAGCTGTGCGCAACTCATCAGAATCGCCAGGAACGACGCCGCGGAAAGCCGCCAGTGACGAGTTTCACGATCACCAACAGCAATACGGCGCCGATCGTGGCGACGATGATCGCCGACAATATCCCGCTCGCCAGATGTATACCTAGGCGCGGCATCAACCAGCTGCCGATAAGGGCTCCGACGATGCCGACGGCCATGTCGCCAATCAGGCCGAAACCGCTGCCCTCGACAATTTTGCCGGCCAGCCAGCCGGCAATGAGCCCAACTATTAGAATGACTAGAAGACCTTCGCCTGTGATGTGCATTGTAAACCCTTTCGCTGCCTCGTACGACCGACACATCGAGGGAATTCTCTCGCCTCCGACAATTGGCCCGGTGAGCGAAGGTTCCCGTCTGGCGTCATTTTGATGTGTTCGCGCGTGCGAAAAGGTGTCCCGCCTCAGTCGTACCAGTGAGGCCAATGGTGATGCGCGCGGTAATGCGCCCGCCGTTGATAGGCATAAGCCCTGCGATATGCGCTGAAATGCAAGGGACGCGCCCCGCTATAGGGCTTGCCATAGCTGTCCCCCTGCGCGGGCGCGTTGGGTCCGTAATTGGGCAGGCTTTGCGCAAACGAAAAGGTTGTCGCGCTCAAGAACACGGCAACGGCCGAAACGAATGTTTTCACGGGTCGATCTCCATTTTCTGGAAAACCCGTCGAAAACAGATTCGTTCCTGCGCGTGCGGTTCCCATGCCATCAGCAAGAGCGCAGGTTGATGCCTTCTAGCGTGATGTATTTGAGTTTCGTCGCCCAGGCCTGACCGGCTTTCACGGGGAGGGCCCGCGTCAATGTACCGGTCGCGACGATCTCGCCGGCGGCGAGTGGCGGATTGTCGGGATCGTGCGCGAGCAGCCCGACGAGGTGGCGCACCACCGAAAGCGGCCCTTCGAGCACATTCGAGCCGCGTCCGCGCTCCATCAGCGTCCCGTCGCAATAAAGCTCGACCTCGAATTCCGGTAGCGCACGCAGCCATTCCGCCCCGCGCGTCCCGATATCGTGACGCGGCCCGATTAGCAGCGCTGCGTGCATGGCGTTGGTGGCGACGCTATCGGCCGGGGTGAATTTCCAGTTCGGGAAAACCGACTGGACGATTTCAAAGCCATGTGCAACCCAGCCGATGCACGATAACAGCGCGGCGTCATCCATCTCAGATGAGGGCGGGGCGGAAAGACCGAAGATGATTTCCGGCTCGATCTTCGGCAAGGCATAGGGCGCAAGGGATAACGGCGTACCAAGATCGTGCAGCGTGCGGTCGTAGACATAGCCCCAGTTCGGTGCGTAGACGCCGTACTCGTCCCATATTGCGCGATTGGTGAAACCGGCCTTCCGCCCGACAGGCCTGTATCCTTCGGCGACGCGGATTTTGTGTGCAAGCGCGGTTACGTGGTAAGCCTCGCCGAGACCGAATGCTGGATGACGCGCCGAGAAAGATGATAGCTCACGCCCCCCGCTGTTGAACGCGGCAGCCGCCTCCTCCGCGATTTCGTGCATAGTGTCAGTTGCAACCGGCTTCATTGGCGATGGCCTCCGAGGGCGCGCGCCGACAATACCATTTGCCTTGCCTCTGCGGACAGCGGCCGCTGCGTCTTGCTAAGCTTAACGCAGCATCTTGGCCGTCACGCGGGTGAAATCGTGAGCCAGCAGGAAATCGAAGCGGTCCGCAAATTACTGACAGCCAAACCACGCCCGGTGGGGTGGAGCGAGCGGCGGCAACGGATCGACGAAATCGGCTCGACCTGGCCGGTCGCCGATGACGTGTGGCTCGAAGCGGTCGATCTCGGTGGCGTGCAGGGTGAATGGTCGATCATGCCAGGCAGCAATTCCTCGCACGTGCTGATGTTCTTTCACGGCGGCGGATATTGTTCGGGCTCGATCGTCAGTCATCGCCGGATGGTGACCGAGGCGGGCCGCGCGGCGCGCATGCTCACCCTTGCTGTCAACTACCGGCTTGCGCCCGAGCATCCTTATCCGGCGGCGCATGAGGATGCGATGACGGCGTGGCGTTTCCTGCGTAAGCAGGGGATTTCCGCGCGCAACATCGCCGTTGGCGGTGATAGCGCTGGCGGCAATCTCACGATCTCGCTGATCAACCGGCTGCGCGCGGCGGGCGAGGAGCAGCCGTGCTGCGCGTGGCTTGCTTCGCCCTGGACCGACCTGACGATGTCGGGCGCTTCGCTTGAGGCCAAGGCAACTGTCGATCCCCTCATCCACAAAGCCTATCTCGAGGAGCTTGCGAACGCCTACGCGCCCGCACCGATCGATCGCAAGGATCCGCTGATATCGCCGCTGTTCTCGGATCTGCGCGGCTTTCCGCCGACAATCATTCAGGTGGGCTCGTCCGAGACATTGATCGACGACGCCGTCCGGTTCGGCCGGGCGTTAGGTCTGGCCGACGTCATCGTCACGCTGCAGGTCTGGCCATACATGATCCATGCCTGGCCGATGTGGAACGCGCGGCTCACGGAGGGACGGCAGGCGCTGGAGCAGGTGGGAGAATTCATCCGGCGCTGGATCAAGCCCGGTTAGGTGGTGGTATCTGCACAATTTGATCCAATTTTGCCACCGGACTGAAACGACTGATGATGTATGGCAGCCGGCATGATCTGCATTCTGGTTTCGGTATTTGTGTTGATGTTGTGTGGCGGCGCACAGGCCGCGGCGCCGGAATTCGATACCGAGCACTTCTGCGCGGATTTCGCGGAAGGCCATGCAAGCGGCAGCATGGGCGATATGGCCAAAGCAGTCTGTCTGCTGAGCGAGCGGTCGACCAGGACCATCGTCGACAAGGCTTGGGACCGCGTCTCGACCGATAACAAAGAAAGCTGCCTGAAGACCTCGCGGGAATCTTACGTCTACCTCGCCAAGTGCCTGAGTTCGGCGCCGGGGCGGTAGGTTTCGAGACAAGGCGTGGCTACGGTAAGAACTTACTCCGCCGCCTCGATCCGTTTCCTTCGCCTCACCGCGGCGCGCCCGAGTACCGGCGCCAGGAATTGCGCGGTGTAGCTCCGCTTCGCCTTCATAATGTCTTCCGGCGTGCCCGAGGCGACAATCTCGCCGCCGCCGTCGCCGCCTTCCGGGCCGAGATCGATCACCCAGTCGGCCGTTTTGATGACCTCGAGATTGTGTTCGATGACGACGACCGTGTTGCCGCCTTCAACCAGTTCGTGAAGGACTTCAAGCAGTTTGGCAACGTCGTGGAAGTGCAGGCCGGTGGTTGGCTCATCCAGTATATAAAGAGTGCGTCCTGTCGCGCGTTTCGACAGTTCCTTGGCCAGTTTGACGCGCTGCGCCTCGCCACCGGAGAGCGTCGTCGCCTGCTGGCCGACGTGGATGTAGTCGAGGCCGACGCGATGCAGCAGCGCCAACACGTCGCGCACGCGCGGCACTGCCTTGAAGAATTCCAGCGCCTCTTCAACCGTCATATCAAGAACGTCGGCGATCGACTTGCCCTTGAACAGCACATCCAGTGTTTCGCGGTTGTAGCGCTTGCCCTTGCAGACATCGCAGGTGACGTAGACGTCCGGCAGGAAGTGCATCTCGATCTTGATCACGCCGTCGCCTTGGCAGGCCTCGCAGCGGCCGCCTTTGACGTTGAAGGAGAAGCGACCGGGCTCGTAGCCGCGCGCCTTGCTCTCAGGGAGCCCCGCGAACCACTCGCGGATCGGCGTGAACGCGCCGGTATAGGTCGCCGGGTTTGAGCGCGGCGTGCGGCCGATCGGCGACTGGTCGATGTCGATGATCTTGTCGATGTGCTCGAGCCCCTCGATGCGGTCATGCGGGGCGGGTGCGAGCGAGGCGCCGTTGAGCTTGCGCGCAACCGATGCGTAAAGCGTATCGACCAGCAGCGTCGACTTGCCGCCGCCGGAAACCCCGGTGACGCAGGTGAAGAGGCCGAGCGGAATGTCGGCGTTGATGTTCTTAAGATTATTGCCGCGCGCGTTGACGACCTTGATCGTGCGGCGCGGATTGCGCGGCCGCCGCTCGGGGATCGGCACCGAGAGCTCGCCGGAGAGGTATTTGCCGGTCCATGATTTTGGCGCGTCGATGAGATCCTGGACCTCGCCTTCGGCGACGATCTCGCCGCCGTGGATGCCGGCACCGGGGCCGATATCGAGCACGTGGTCGGCGGTGCGGATCGCATCCTCGTCGTGCTCGACGACAATCACGGTGTTGCCAAGATCGCGCAGGCGCTTAAGAGTTTCGAGCAGCCGCGCATTGTCACGCTGGTGCAGGCCGATCGACGGCTCGTCCAGGACGTAAAGCACGCCGGTAAGGCCGGAGCCGATCTGCGAGGCAAGACGAATGCGCTGGCTCTCGCCGCCGGACAGCGTGCCCGACGAACGCGAGAGCGTGAGGTAATCGAGGCCGACATCGACCAGGAACTTCAGCCGCTCGCGGATCTCCTTGAGCACGCGTACGCCGATCTCGTTCTGTTTGGCGTTGAGCTGCGCGGGCAGGGCGGTGAACCACTCGCCGGCGCGCTTCACGCTCATGTCGGCGATCTGCGCGATGTCCGTGTCGGCGATCTTCACGCACAGCGCTTCAGGCTTGAGCCGCGCGCCGTGACAGGCCTTGCACGGCACGTCGGTGAAGTATTTCTGCAGGTCTTCGCGCGCCCACTCGCTTTCTGTTTCCTTGAAGCGGCGCTCCAGATTTGTGATCACGCCCTCGAAGGGCTTCTTGGTCGTGTAGCCGCGCAGGCCATCGTCATAGACGAACTTGATGTCGTCCTCGCCCGAGCCGTAGAGGATCGCGTCCTGCGTCTTCTTCGCCAGGTCCTTCCATTTGGTGTCGAGCGTGAAGCGGTAATGCTTGGCGAGCGCATCGAGCGTCTGGATGTAATACGGCGAGGACGATTTGGCCCAGGGCGCGATCACGCCCTTGCGCAGGGTCGTGTCGCGATCGGGGATGACCAGATCGGCGTCGATATGCTGCTCGACCCCGAGGCCACCGCATTCCGGGCAGGCCCCGAATGGATTGTTGAACGAGAACAGCCGTGGCTCGATCTCGGAAATGGTGAAGCCGGAGACGGGACAGGCGAATTTCTCGGAAAAAATGAGCCGTTCGGCGTTCGCATTGCGTCCGCGATTGGCGGCGGCACCGGTTGCCTTCGTGTCAGCAAGCTCGACCACGGCCAGGCCGTCTGCGAGTTTCAGGCATTGCTCGAGCGAATCCGCAAGCCGCGTTCCGATATCGCCGCGAACGACCAGCCGGTCGACCACCACATCGATGTCGTGGGTGAATTTCTTATCGAGCGGCTTTACCTCGGCGATCTCGTAGAAGGCGCCGTCGACCTTCACGCGCTGGTAGCCCTTGCGCAGAAATTCGGCGAGCTCCTTCTTATATTCACCTTTGCGGCCACGCACGACCGGCGCCAGCACGTAGATGCGTGTTCCCTCCGGCAACGCCAGCACACGGTCCACCATCTGCGATACGGTCTGGCTTTCGATCGGCAGGCCGGTCGCCGGCGAGTAAGGCATGCCGATGCGCGCCCACAACAGACGCATGTAGTCGTAGATCTCGGTGACGGTGCCGACGGTCGAGCGCGGGTTCTTCGAGGTGGTTTTCTGCTCGATCGAGATCGCCGGCGACAATCCGTCGATCTGGTCGACGTCCGGCTTCTGCATCATCTCGAGGAATTGCCGCGCATAGGCGGAGAGGGACTCCACGTAGCGCCGCTGGCCCTCGGCATAGATGGTGTCGAAGGCGAGCGAGGATTTGCCCGAACCGGATAGGCCGGTGAACACCACAAGCCGGTCGCGCGGGATCGCGACGTCGACGTTCTTGAGATTGTGTTCGCGGGCGCCGCGGATCGTTATCTGGCGGGCGTCACGGGTGGGATTGCTGGAGCGTTCAGCCATAGGATCCGCAGCACTGTGGAACGGGACGTATAAGGACAAACATGCCCCACCGGCCCGGCAAAGATGCGGGGGCCGCTCGGGCTTGCTGGTGGGAACGTAGTAAGAACGACTACCCTTTGCCAGCCCGGGTGCGGAATCGCAGTTGAAAACCTGTGCGGAAGGGACTAGAACATAACAGGAACGGAACCGCAAGGCACCCTTTCGGGGCGCTCACCGGCGCGTCCAAACCCCTGTGGATTAGGGGCAGCGCGCTTGCCGCCCCCTTTGTGAGGCTATTTGGCGAGGACTAGGGTGAGTTTCGTATTTCAAAGGGCCCGTGCGGCACGTGGCCCGCAAACGGCGAGCGCCCAGCGGCTTCGGTTGAAGCGGCACGCGCTAATCGCCACACGGAGAGCGTCATGGCAGGCAGCGTCAACAAGGTCATTCTCGTCGGCAATCTGGGCGCTGATCCGGAAGTTCGCCGCACCCAGGACGGGCGTCCGATCGTCAATCTAAGAGTGGCGACGTCCGATTCCTGGCGGGACAAGAACACCGGCGAGCGGCGTGAGAAAACCGAATGGCATCGCGTCGTGATCTTCAGCGAAGGCCTCGCCAAGATCGCCGAGCAATATCTGAAGAAGGGCTCGAAGGTTTATCTCGAAGGCGCTCTGCAGACACGCAAATGGCAGGATAAAGACGGGCAGGATCGCTACTCCACCGAGGTGGTGCTCCAGGGCTTCAATTCGGCGCTGACCATGCTTGATCGCGCCGGTGGCGGCGCAGGGTCCGACAATGGTGATTTCGGCTCGGCCGGCCCAACGGCCTCGCGCGAGCGCAAACCGGCAATGGCTGGCGCCGGAGGCAAGAACGACGACATGGACGACGAGATCCCGTTCTAAAGCGCAAGTTTCGGGGGAGTGCGGAGACTCGCGCTCTCGCCGATCATTCGCATGACGGTAGCCCGCAAAACGGGTTCAATAGGGCGCGGGGCATAGCCCAACTCTCGCCGCGACTTCTCGATCGACAGCGCTTTTGCTCGCAACGCTATATGCACGCCCTCCACGGTCGCCGCCGGCGCGCGATGGGTAACGTGATTGGCGGTCCAATCCATTGCGAGTGCGGCCACCATTGCTAATCCGCCAGGAATTCTAATATGCGTGTCCGCGCTGCAAGCGATGCGAGCCATCTGGTCGAGCAACGACCGCATTGAAATATTTTCACCGCCAACAATGTAGCGCTGGCCGGGTTGCCCACGCTCTAAGGCGAGTATCAGGCCGGCCGCGACATCCCGGACGTCGACAAGGTTCAAGACGAAATCGAGATAAAATCTAACGCGGCGCCTCAAGAAATATTTCAGCATTGCTGTTGGAGGCGTGCAATTGGGATCAACCCCGATGGGCACTGTTGGAATGCCGATAACCACGGGCAACCCGGATGCGGCGGCCTGTAACGCGAGGTGTTCAGCCTCCCATTTCGAGCGTGTGTAAACACCCGGCATTTCGCTGGACGTTGGCCTCGCGTTTTCGGAAATCACCGCTTTAGAATTCCGTCGCCCGAAAAGTACGGCCTCGGTGGAGCAATGGAGGAAGCGGGAGGTGCCGTGCTTGCGTGCGGCCGCAAGCATGATTTCGGTGCCTTGTGAATTGACGAGGAAGTCCTCCCTTTGCAAAGCCCACATACCGGGAAGCGCCGCGAGATGATACACCACGTCGATTTCATTCAATGCGGCATCGGCAACAGCCGGATCGAGCACTGTGCCTCTGATGAATTGCACGCCAGCCGGGACAATATTCGGGGGGCGAAGATCGAGAATGCGAACCCAGTTGCCATTCGCGACGAGTGCCGACACAAGGTGCTGCCCGATAAAGCCGCTGCCTCCTGTAACGAGCGCCCGTGTCACGGTCGGGGAAAAGCGTCGCGGGGACGTGATTGCATGGCCGGCGCCAAATCATCTCTGAAACCGAGGGCAACGAACAACTTTGCCATTATGAACATCGGCCCGATCAGCATGTGCATTGGGTTGTCCAATAGCGCCGGCTTGCGGTGTTCGAAACTTGCATGGCCGATTATCTGCAAAGCCCAACCGGCAATGAACAAGCCAGCTGCGATGAACCAGACGGCAGGGCCACTGACTTGGCTCGCGATTACTGTTGCAGCCAAAAGAAGCAGGACGACAGCAACCGATATCGCGAGGCCGATCGCAAAGTCGAGCGCCAGCCAGACAATAAGCGCCGGTACGACGAGCGCCATCCCTAAGTTGGCAGGAATGCTGAACAAGGTAATTGGCCACAGACTCAATGGCAAAACGACCGCGAGAAAAATAATCGGAATTCCGAATATATGCGTGACGCAGTTGCGTTCGTCGCGGTGGTAACCTGCGTATATTTCCAACTGGCGCTGGAAAAACCCGTTCATTGCA
>JANWKN010000136.1 GCA_025451355.1 Pseudolabrys sp.
GCCAGGATCACCAGCAGATTGTAGACCGGCATGCTGAAGTCGCCGGCACTGATAGTGCCATAGACAAGATAGGCGTTGTCGAGCGAGCGAGGATTCGCCCCCCAAATGAACTTGAACACGTCCTGAAACATCAGGACCAGCGCAAACGTCAACAGCAGCTGGAAGCTTTCGTCCCGGGAGTAGACTGTCCGAAGGAGACGTTCGATCGGCGGGCCGATGAAGCCCAGCAATATCCCTGACACGATCAGCCCGGGCAGGATAAGCCAAGGCGACACGCCGAACTGGGTTGCATAGCCGATGAACGTGATGCCGAAATATGCGCCGAGTGCGTAAAAAGAGCCGCAGGCGAGATTGACGATTTTTTGGACGCCAAAGACGAGCTGCAAACCGGCGGCGACGAGAAACAAGACGGCGGCGTGAAATACGCCGCCGGCCAGAATATTCGCAAAAGCCGACATCAGGTCGGCAAACTAGATCTTGAACTGGGCAGTCTTGATCCACTCCCAGAAATTCGCACCGGGCGGTTTCTGCAAGTCCGCCGAGTACATTGTGTCAAAGGGTTCGGCGAGCGTCACAAAGTCGTATTTGTTCTTGTGCGTCGTAAAGCCTTGCACGAACGTCTGATCAGCGATTTTGTCCTTGCGCCAGCTTCCCTTGCCGCCCAGGCTTTCGACTTCGAGGCCGATCATCGCCTGAATCACATCGTCCTGTGACGGCCAGCTGCCGCCTTTTGCCTTCATCGCCTTCTCGACTGCCTGCCTGTAGGATTCGAGCGCGAAATAGGCGCGATCGGCTTCCCACTCGGGATAGTCCTTGAACTTGTCGCCATACCACGCCACGAACTCCTGCGCGGTCGCGGAGTTCTTCGGGTTGGCGAAATAGAGCGTGTTGTGTCCGAACAGCATGCCTTCAGGCGTGAACTCCTTCTTCATCAGCGTGTGCTGCCAGCCCGCCGCCGGAAAGACCAGCTTGATACCTTCAGTCAAGCCGGCGGCGTGCGCCTGTTTCATGAAAACGGGCAGATCGGCGAACAGCAACGAGGAGAAAATTAGATCTGGCTTTGCCGCTTTGAGCGCAGCGACGTGGCTGGTCAGGTCCATGGTGCCGACTTTCGGCCACTGCTCGGTCACCACCTCATGCTCGATGTTGAAACGCTTGAGCACGGCGCCGAACGCCGCCATGTTATTGCGGCCATAGGAATAGTCGGGGTTGATGCCTGCAACCTTGGCGAACTTGCCTTTCCAGTGCTTGATTGTGAGCAACGAAGCCATCATGGCCTCGCACTCGTTGTCGGTCGAACGGAAGAGATATTTCGGATCGGGAATTGTTTCGTCGACACCGTTTTGCGTAGTTCCGTCCCAATAGATGGTAAGTGCGCGTGCTTCCTCGATGACCGGCCCCAGTGCAAGGCCGACGCCGGAAGAAACGATACCCTGCACGCAGTCGACTTTTTCCTGCTGCACGAGCTTGCTGAACCGCTCGATCGTGTCTTTGGGCGTCGACTCGTCCTCGATTACCAATTCGACCTTGCGGCCGCCGATCCCGTCTTTGGCGTTATATTTTTCAACCGCCCACTGCGCGGCACGAATGCCGTTCTCGCCCGGAGCTGCGGCAATCCCCGAGCGTGGCGCTAAGATGCCAATGCGCAGCGGCTTATTCTGCGCGATCGCAGGCGCGAAGATGCCAGCGGAGGCCGAGACGGCGCAGAGTGCTGCAGCGGATGCAAGAAGCCTGCGGCGAGAAATTGCCATGGAAGTCCTCCCAGTGTGACCCGCTTTGCGGCGGTAATTATCGTTATTCGCTGGTTGATGATATATCTGACGCATGTCAGCAACAAGCGTGTCCCACGTCAGTGGGCATTGGCTCCCTGCAGAAAGGCGTCGATGTCTGCGCCCGTGAGGCTCCAGTCGTTGTCGAGGTTGGCAACCACCGTTTTCATGAACGGTTCCGACAGCGATATGGCACGCTCCTTGTCGCCCAGATAATCGTAGAGGATCGCCAGCGACAACTGTTGCGGGCTATCGCCGACGTATGTCCACTCGAAGCCGTATTTCGTGAACCGTTTGACCTCATAGTGTTCGGGTAAGGGCCGGCCATCGGCCGTGACCACGAGTCCGTCGATCGTGCGTTTTCCTTCGTATGTTTTCATGGCGCTAAACCGAGACCGTGCGGCGCGTAAAGTTTTCCACGTAGTCCATCAATTTGTCGCTGGCGCGAGCGGCAGCGTCGCCATTGCCCTGCGCGATAGCGCGTGCCTGGTTCGCGTGCAGTCGCGCGCACAAAGGCAGGTCGGCGGCCTCGCGGTAATGCATGTACCAGAAGCGCCGTGACAAGCCCTGAAGGAGCTTCATAGAGCGCGCGGCATAGTCGTTGTGACCCGCTTCGATCATCAAGCGGTTGAGCTCTCGGTCGAGCCGCATGAAGGCAATGTCGTCGTTGGCTTTGGAAGCACGATCCATGCCCCGGGCGATTTCTTGGAGCTGCTCTCGTTGCTCCTTCGTCGCCCGTTCGGCGCCGGCCCGGCTGAGCAGACGCTCGAGCTCGCGACGCACTTCTAGGACGAGCAACTGATTACGCGGGTTGATATCGGAGACAAGGATGCCCTTGCGCGGCAGAATTGCGACCAGTCCCTCGCGAGCAAGTCGTTGCAAGGCTTCTCGAATCGGAGTGCGGCCAATATCGAACGTCGCCGAGAGCATTTGTTCCGACAGCACCTGGCTCGGCTTGAGGCGCAGGGTTACGATCTCCTCTTCAACGGCACGATAAGCGCGCTCGGTCAATGTTTCGGCGCTCAGGGACGACCGTTGCGCAGAGCTCCGTGAACGCTTCGCCGCTGTTGCCTGCCCGCGCGCCACGTCAGATTTGCTTTCGTTTCGCAACCATCGCTACGAACTTTTCGTATTCGGCGTCGTTCACCGTGTAGGAGTGGTCATCGTCGGGGAACATGCCCTCTTTGACTTCTTTGACGTACTCCTTGATACCGTTGACAGCGACCTCTGTCAGTTTGGCGAAGCGCTTGGTGAACTTCGGTTTGAAGTCAGTGAACACGCCAAGCAGATCGTAGCAGAGGAGAATCTGGCCGTCGGTTCCTGCCCCTGCGCCTATGCCGATCGTCGGGATCGTCAGCTGTTCGGAAATCAGCTTTGCGATCTTCGCCGGCACAGCTTCGAATTCCAGCATGAAGCAGCCTGCATCTTCGATGGCGAGTGCATCTTCGAGAATCTTCATCGCGGCGTCAGCCGTGCGGCCTTGGATCTTGAATCCGCCGAACATCGCGATGGTATGCGGTGTCAGACCAATGTGCGAAGCGGTCGGAATGCCGGCGTCGACCAGCGCCTTGAGAATATGCGCCTGCGACTTGCCGCCTTGCGGCTTGACCGCGTCACACAAGGTCTCCTGCATGAAGCGTGAGGCATTGGCGAGCGCGCGATCGACTGTGTGGTAGCTCTGATACGGCATGCAGCCGAGCATGAACGTGTTTGGCGCGCCGCGGCGCACCGCTTGGCCATGCATGACCATCATATCCATGGTCGCCGGGACTGTGCTGCGGTGGCCGTGGGAGATCATCGCCAGGCTGTCACCGAGTACGGCAACATCGACGCCCGCCATCTCGGCCCATTGCGCCGAGGTATAGTCGGGCACCGACATGTAAACCATTTTCTCGCCGGTCTTTTTCGAATCGCGGATCTCGGTAATGGTGCGCTTTTCGCTCTTGCCGTCGGTTTTGGCGTCAGGCTTCTTCTCTGGTGCTTTTGCGACCGGCTTGGCTGCGACATCCGCGCTCGACATCGGGGCTCCTGGATTTTCCTGGCCGCGGCGATTGCATGTACGGCTGATATATGTCTCGTATGTTACGGAGATTGCGTTCTTTGGGTCAAGCCGCCTTGCCGGGTGCGAAAAGACAATGCCGCTGGCTAGTATCTTCCCGCTCGCTGTATTCGTCGCACTGATATTGGTCGCTTCGCTTCAGGCCTTGTCAGCCAGCGGACATTTCCCCAAGGCCTCACGGCTTCCGGCAATCTCGCAAGGTTCTGGCCCAGCGGCGTTGTGGACGTCGATGTTTGTGGCCGCGGCCTCCGTCGTCGCCGGGATTGCCGCAGCCCTGATGTTGATTCCCTGGTATGCCGCGGTCATCGGCGGGGGCGGAGCGATCTTGCTTGCACCGCTGGTGCTACAGGTTTTCCCCGATCGTATCGTCGACGGCAAGGCTGCACTGGTCGGTTTTGCCGCGGCGCCGGCCGTTCTTGCCGGCTTGCTGTATTGGCTCGGCCGCCCATGACTGGTGGCAATGATAGGGCACTGACCAAACGCAGTTGGGTTCACGACAACCCTTACTTGCTACTCGCGCTTGCCACCTTGTTCTGGTCCGGCAACCACATCGTCGGCCGCGCCATTGGTGGCGAGGTTCCCCCTATCGGCATTTCGACGGTGCGGTGGCTGCTGCCGACTGTTGCGCTTGGGTTCTTCGCGTACCCACACATCAGGCAGGATTGGCCGGTGATCCGCGCGCATTGGGGCATCTTACTCTGGCTCGGGATTGTCGGTGGGGCGCTCTTCACGGCCGGACAATACATTGGTCTGCAATACACGACGGCACTCAATGTTTCGGTACTTAACTCGCTGGTGCCGGTGCTCATCATCCTCACCGGTGGAATCATTTTTCGCGACCGCGTCACGACATTTCAATTCGGCGGGATCCTGATGTCGTCGGTCGGCGTGCTTGTCATCATTGCGCGAGGCCAATTGAGCAACCTGCAACACCTGCAGTTCAATTGGGGCGACATCATCATCCTGTTTAACATGATGGTCTTTGCTGTCTACGCCGTTTATTTGCGCAAGCGCCCGCCGATGCACTGGCTGAGTTTCATTTTTGTCTTCGGCGCTCTTTCAACTCTTGCGACGTTACCGTTCATGATCTGGGAAATGGCCGCAGGCATCACGTTCAAGCCGACGTGGTTGACGGTTTTCGCCATAGTCTACGTCTCCATTTTTCCGAGCGTACTCGCATTTGCCGCATGGAACCGCGGCGTCCAACTGATTGGCGCCAATCGCTCTGGACCTTTCGTCCATCTCGTGCCGATTTACACGGCGATCCTTGGCAGTGCGCTCTTAGGCGAGCATCTATCAGCTTTTCATGTTTTCGGATTCGCATTGATTATTACGGGCGTCTGGATCGCTGCTCACTTTGCCTTTTCGAAATAGGGAAGCTGGCACCCGAATCTTTAAATGTTGCCCGGGAATCTTTCCGCTGTCATGCACATACAGAATCGCAAAGACGCAGCCCGCTGGCAGGTCGCCCGAAAGGACGAAAAACGACTGAACAGGGTCGAAGCTACGGCCAAATTGGCCCAGTTGCGTCTTGCCCAGCTCGCATCACCCTTAGTCCCAACTGCAATCCGATTGCATTCAGTTAGCGGTCATGTTTGATTCCATGGATCACCAATTTGGAAACAGATTTCGGCTAGGGGAATAGTTCTTCGATTGACTACAGAACAAGCGATATCTGCCGACGTAGAGCGCGGCCGCTTCGAACCGTACAAGATCGCGGTGCTCGTGCCTTGCTACAATGAAGAGGCGACGGTCGCCAAAGTCGTCGAAGATTTTCGTGCCGCACTACCGGCCGCGGAGATTTTTGTCTTCGACAACAACTCAACGGACGATACCAGATCGGTCGCCGGCGCCGCCGGCGCAGTCGTGTTTTTGGAGACGCACCGAGGCAAAGGCTTCGTCGTGCGCCGAATGTTTTCCGACGTAGAAGCAGACGTCTACGTATTGGTAGATGGAGACGCGACGTACGATGCGTCGAGCGTCCGGCTGATGGTCAGACGATTGCTTGAGAACAAACTTGACATGGTGGTTGGCGGCCGCTCGAAAGTGAACACGCTGCCTATTGGGCTGGCCATCGCACCGGCAACAAACTCCTGTCCGCCTTCGTCGCGTTCGTATTCGGGTCTACGATCAACGACGTGCTTTCGGGTGTTTTCACGACGCTTCGTAAAGTCATTTCCGGTTTTGTCGGGCGGATTTGAGATCGAAACAGAGCTTACGATCCATGCACTCGAACCTGGCTTGGCAGTCGATGAAATAGTTACGCCCTATTGCGCACGGCCGATGGGATCCATCTCCAAGCTCAATATCTGGCGCGACGGCTTCCGAATTCTGCTCACGATTTTCAACATCTACCGCGCGGAGCGCCCGCTGACGTTCTACACCGAACTTGGCGCGGCGGCCGCGGCCTCATCGTTCGCATTGGCGATCCCCCTTGTGGTGACCTATTTGGAGACGGGTCTGGCGCCAAGATTGCCTGCCGCCGTGCTTTCCACCGGGCTTATGTTGTCGGCGCTTTTGTGCATAGCCGTGGGCCTTGTCCTGGATACGGTGACCCGGGGCCGTCGCGAAATAAAGCTGCTGGCTTATCTTTCACATCGTGCGCCGGGTCAGGAACACCCGCGGGTCTGAACTTGTCTCCGATCCCGGCGTTACCGACTCAGGGCGGCTGATGCAAACGTACGCGGAGTATTGGCCGATTTATTGTTTACTTCCTATACTCTACGGACGGGCATGGAGGCGACTATGCGCATCTTGGCGACGATCGGCGCGCTTGCGATAATTCTCGGCATCGGCGCGGCCGTATTCTTCTTCGGCGGCTTCTACAATGTCGCTGGCACCGCCGAGGACCCGACGATCGTCAACTGGGCCTTGGTCAAAGTTCGCACGGCGTCGATCAATCGTTATGCGCACGATCAGCCTCCCGCCTCAATCAACGATCCCGCGAGCGTACAAGCCGGTGCTAAGTCATTCTCCGCACATGGCTGTGCGAATTGTCATGGCGCTCCGGGCGCCAATTGGGCAAAGTTTTCGGAAGGTTTGCACCCCGACCCGCCGGATCTGAAGGAGGTCGTTGGTCACAGCTCCCCGTCCCAATTGTTCTGGGTGATCAAGAATGGCATTAACATGACGGGCATGCCGAGTTTTGCATTGGCTGGAGTGAAGGATGATGAGATTTGGTCAATCGTCGCCTTTTTAAAAAAATTGCCAAACGTTTCCGAGGCCGACTACAAGGCGTGGACCGCTCCTCCGGCGGCCCCCGCAACGCCGTCGACAGCCACTCCTCCGTCCGAGCCACCGGCAGAAAGCAAATAAGGCCCGGCTAAAGTCCTTCCATGGGTTTTTTGCAGGTCTACGCCCGCGCTCTTGCAAAGCTTGGCCCCGACAGCAGTTTGGGCTGGCTTCTGGCGCTCGCCAATGTGGGAGTGACTGTAGCACTTTTCGCTGAACCGGTGCTCTTCGGCAGCGTGATCAATGTGCTCGCTGTCGCGCAGGCTGACAGCGCATCCGCCGACTGGGCAAAGCTCTGGTGGTTGGTCCTTGTCTGGGCAAGCTTGGGCATGTTCACGATCGTCTGCGGGACGCTCATCGCGCTTGTTGCGGATCGACTTGCGCACCGCCGTCGGCTTGCGGTCCTGTCAAGCTATTTTGAACATGTCCTGCAGCTACCGCTCGTCTATCATGGCGAAACCCACTCCGGTCGACTAATGAAGATCATGTTGCAGGGCACCGATGCTCTGTGGGCGTTCTGGCTCGGGTTTTTCCGTGAACATCTGGCCGCCTTCGTGTCACTACTCCTCCTCGTCCCGCTGACGCTCCTCATCAATTGGCGAATGGCGATCCTACTGATCGTTCTATGCGTTCTGTTTGCGGCACTTACTGCGCTGGTGCTGCACAAGACCGAAACGCTGCAAAGTAAGGTACAGACCTATCACTCTGATCTCACCGAGAGGGCGTCCGACGCGATCGGCAATATCGCGCTTGTGCACAGCTTCGTACGGGTTGAATCCGAAGTAGTAGCACTCAAATCAATAAGCGAACGTTTGCTGGCTGCGCAATATCCCGTGCTGTCATGGTGGGCGGTTGCCACCGTGCTTACTCGCGCATCAACAACACTGGCAATTCTATCAACCGTTGCGCTGGGTGCCTGGCTATTCCGGAATAACTTGATCACGGTCGGGGAGATCGCAACCTTTGTCGCACTTGCCGGTTTGGTTGTAGCGCGGCTGGAGCAGGCGGTCAGCTTCACGAACCGCATGACACTCGATGCAGCACGCCTTTACGAGTTTTTTGATGTACTCGGTACGACACCAGCGATGCACGATCGACCAAACGCGATTGATCCTGGACGCTTGATCGGTCGCGTGGAGTTCGACGACGTTTCATTCTCCTACGATCGCAAACGCCCAGCAGTTTCTGGCCTGAGCTTTACCGCCCTTCCGGGGGAAACGGTGGCGCTGGTGGGCGCGACGGGTGCCGGCAAATCAACCGCTCTTATGTTGCTGCACCGCGCTTTCGATCCCCAATCCGGCTGTATCCGGATCGACGGCATAGATGTACGCGATATCCAGATTGGCGCTCTCAGGCACAACATCGGCGTCGTGTTCCAGGAAGCGTTACTTTTCAATCGCTCCTTTGCGGAAAACTTGCGTGTTGGCAAGCCGGACGCGACCGACGAGCAGCTAGGTGACGCAGCGCGCCGCGCTCAGGCGCTTAATTTCATCGAATACAAAGTTGAAGGCTTTGACGCCATAGTCGGCGAACGCGGACGCTTGCTATCGGGCGGCGAGCGCCAGCGCCTGTCAATCGCACGCGCGCTGCTCAAAGATCCACCAATCTTGATTCTCGATGAAGCGACGAGCGCGCTCGATGCTGCTACCGAAAGCCACGTGTTGGCCGCGCTTGACGAGGTAATGAGGAACCGAACGACGTTCGTTATTGCCCATCGGCTTGCCACGATCCGTAACGCTACGCGTATCCTCGTGTTCGACCACGGCCGCATTGTCGAAATGGGTACATTCCAGGAACTGCAAAGGTCGGGCGGAGTTTTCACGCGGCTCATCACGGAGCAGTTCGCCGGGCTTGGCGCATCGGAGGAGCCAGCGATGCAAGTCCGCCCCCAATAGCGGCGAGCACCGCAAAATACCCGTAACGAAAGTCGGAGGCGACCCCGACAGCAAAAAAGGTCGCTACATAGACCGCGGCCGTCCCACAAATACCGACAGCAAAGGTGCCCTCGGCTGTGTCGCGGCGCGGCCATGCCAGGCCACACACGGCAATACACGCGAGGAGCCACGTGGCGGCACGGAACAAGGGCGTCGACTTCAGGACATCGTGAATGCGTTTTAGGATGACAAAGGCAGGCCGATCCAAAAATACATCCCTCCCCGGCCGTTCGACATCGGCCACCCACATTGTGAGATTTGCGCCCGTCATAAAATTCCACATGAAGCTGGCGCGGTGCTTAAGATAAGCGACCGGATGACGAAAGACAGCGCGAATCCAAGCATTTTCAATCGCGGGCGTGCCGAATAGCTTTTCATCCTTTTCGAGCTTTTGCATAACGAACTCGCACGGCGCGAGCCGCCAGTAGATGTCCCATTCGGTCGGCCGGTAACAGCCGTGAAAAAGCAGCGCGGACTCGGACGAGTTCCATGTAACCGGAAATTGGTTCTCCTCGGTGAAATAGCTGATACCGCCGAGATCAAACACCATAATCGATTGCAATGGATGCTGACGCGTCGCACCCAGCACAGCGTAGTAGACGAGTTGGACAAGTAGAAAGAAAAGAACCATGGCTGGCACGAACGTGATGGCCACCCGCTTCCAACTAAATTTCATTGGCCACGCAATGTAAGCGGCGAGGATTGGCGCTGCGATCAGCGCATTCGGACGTAATAAGACTCCTAGGGCGCACAGCACGATCGCGACAACCTGCGCCGGCACACGCAGCGTCCTACTGCAACCGGCGGCGGCGAAGGGAATGACTGCAGCCAGCAGCCAAGTTGTCGCGAACAGCATGTCCCGCCAGATGATGCCGACGAAAGCAAAAGCCGGGGGAGCCAGGGCAAGAATGGGCACAAGCACCGCAAGCAAGATCGATCTGCGCACTAACGCGAAAGCCAGCAAAGCGAACCCTATCCAGTAGGAGCTCGCTATCAGCAGGAACATGCTGCCCGACCCTGGCGCTATTGGATCGATCGTCGCCCACAGCACGGTCATTACAGGAGATTGCCAGTCGCCAAGTGTGTGTTTGGCAATGTCCTCGTAGACGAATTTCGCATCATAGGTCATGACGCCAGGGTAGAAGACCAGCAGCGTCAGGCCGTAACCGGCCGCGACCAGGATCGTGACACTCAGAAGAGAGTGCCACGATGTCGCCTGAGCAAGATCAGGCGAGTGCGGCATAGATATCTCCGGAATTGGCGGCGTGCGGCAGTTCAGTTAGCCACGCAGTGATGTCCGCACCGCCAACCCAATCAGGGTACATAAGCGTTTGGCTTTCACCAAGCGCAGCATTGAAATGCTTGAGCCCGAGGGCGATACATCGTTCGACGCAAGCAATCGCAACATCGCGTTGGATGGTAGTGAACTCGAAGGAAATCGCCTTGATCGGGCGCGATAGCCCAGCGAGCACCTCGTATTCGAAGCCCTCTACATCGATCTTGACGAAAATCGGAACGCCGTGACGAGCTATCAATGAATCAAGTGTAGTAAGAGGGACACGAGCCATTCGGCTCCAGCGTTGCACCTCCCACCCGGGAGCATTGCGCGCGGCGCTGATCATTTCGTGGGAAGCAGTTGAAACGGTCGGATTGTCCGGGTTGATCATTATATCAACGGTACCGGTGTCGCGGCCGACCGCTACCGGTTCGATCGTGACGTTCCGACTACGTCCATAAAGTAATTTGAGCACTTTGACTGGAGCCGTTTGCGGTTCGGCCGCTACAACTCGCGCGCCCAGCCGTCGAAACGACGCAATGCGATCGCCGACGTGCGCCCCTATGTCAAATACGAGATCCCCGGGTTGCACGAAGCGGCCGTAGAGCCGATCCATAGCCGCCGCACGGGTGCGATCGCCATAGTAGATGTAAAGTGATCGGACGATGCCGCGCGCGGTTCTTATTGCTTGAAGCACCGCACTCAGCCCGAATTTGGCAGCCGCGTAGGCGCCGCCATCTTTAGTGCCGGCAGGGCCAAGGCATCCAGATCTGCCGGAGCGATAGTTTCCTCGGGTAGTCGACCGATCCCGACACGTGTGGAAAACCTGCCGAGTGAAGGCCACGCTGTAATCATGGCAAACGGAATCGATAACGCCGGTCCGGCGGCGAGTAATAATGCGTACGGAAGCGCGGCCGGCTGCGTCACTGCCAGGGTTCCGAGCGTGGCACCGCCGAGAAGCGTGTGCGGCCACAAACTTTGCAGTGCATGCGTCAAAGGTACCGCGTGATCGTCACGTGTCTGGCCGATCCAGCCGATTTCGCGACCCGACAGCAAGCCGGACAGGAAAATTGAGTGGCCGAACCACAGAATCGGACACAGCAGGATCGAGTACACTGCTTCGATAATGCAGTTGGCCACGAAACGACCAGTACCACCGAATGCGCGCTGCAGCTCGGGCCGCAGCAAAATGTCAATCGCGCTGGCGATTTTCGGCGAGAACCACATCACCAAAACGCAGATGAACAGTTCTATGCCCGCGTCCATGCGCATGAAGTCGGCGGGCGTTTCAGCAAGGGCCAGTCCCAGCGTACCGAGCACCAGCATGCCAATCCACGCCGGTGATCCAATGAACATCAGGATCGCAAGCCCAAGCTGATAACGGCTGACAACCTTAAGGCCACGCAAGGTCACGAACCGCCAATATTGCATGTTGCCCTGACACCAGCGCAGATCGCGACGAATGAATTCGAGCAAGGTCGGCGGGTTTTCTTCCCAGCCAAGCCCCTCGTCGGGCAACACGCGGACGGAATACCCCGCGGCCCGCATCAAGGCGGCCTCGATCTGATCGTGGCTAAGGATGTGGCGAGTTTCGGTTCCGTCCTGCGATAGCACGGGAAGCTCGCAGTGCGTGATGAACGGACGGAGCCGAAACACCGCGTTGTGACCCCAGTAAGGCCCGCAATCACCCTGCCACCACGCGCTGCCGATGGTGTAGGAGCGCATGCCAAGCCGCATGCCAAACTGGAAGACGCGTGCAAACGCGCTGGTAGATGGCAAGCCGACGACAAGTCCCTGCAGAATCCCCAATTTGGAATCCACCTGCATGATCCGAACTAGCCACAAGATGGCTTCGGCGGTCATAAAACTATCCGCATCGAGCGGTACGGCGAACTCATGTTGAGCGCCCCATTGCTTGCAGAAATCGCGAATGTTGCCCGCCTTATAACCGGTGTTGGCGGCGCGTCTGCGATAGGTCATTGCGACACGATTGCTCCAGACGCTAGCCAACTCTGCGAACCGCTCTTTCTCCACTGAGGCGATTTGTGGGTCGCTGGTGTCACTCAGCACGTACACATGGAAACGCTCGCCGAACCCTGATCTGTCGAGGCCGGCCAGCAATGGGCCGAGGTTGCGAATTATCCGATCAGGTAATTCGTTTCGGATGCAGAGCAGAATGGCTGTGGATGCAGCGATCAGTTCATCGCCGCGAATTCGCGCCGCTTGGGGAATCACCGCTGCAATCAGATCTGGTGAAAACCGCAAAATCAGGAATCCGATGACGGCGTTCCAGAATCCGGCCACCATCCAAGGCAACGTGATGGTGAACAGCACGATCAGCACCAGGTCGATTGCACTGAACCCGGAGGGCGACAGCGCCAAAGCAGCAAGCGCGATCAATCCGGCCATTGAGACCGCGAACAGCGCAGCAAATAACACCCGCCGACCGGTGATGGAATTTCCGGTGGCATCGACTTGTTTGGATTGATGTACGGGACGCTCTAGCAATCGGCTATGACTTCTAATCTCGGAAAGACCGTGCGAACTTGATGATATAACACAGCAAATGTTCGAATAGTCCAATAAGGTCGGGGATCGTGGCGACCAACATGACCGCTGAAACTGCTCAAGCTCTCTGGTACATCGCGCCAGGACAGGCCGAGATCCGAGAGGAAATACTGTCGGTGCCCTTGCCTGGCGAAGTGCGCGTGCGCGCACTTTTCGGCGCGCTGAGCCGCGGGACCGAGGGGCTGGTGCTCGCCGGCCGAGTGCCTGAGAGCGAGTTCGAGCGGATGCGCGCCCCGTTCATGGGTGGTCGATTTCCGTTTCCGGTAAAATATGGCTACTCGACCGTGGGCCTTGTCGAGGATGGGCCGAAAGAACACCGCGGCCGTACTGTGTTCGCGCTTTACCCGCACCAAAGCCACTTCAACATTCCTTGTAGTGCCATTGTGCCCTTGCCTGAGGCCGTGCCGCCGCAACGTGCAGTATTGGCCGCCAATATGGAAACGGCTCTCAATGCAATCTGGGATACAGCGGCAAGCCCGGCAGACCATATTGCAATTGTCGGCGCGGGCGCTGTCGGATCGCTTGTTGCCTTTCTGTGCGCGCGTCTCGCCGGCGCCGAGGTAACACTTGTCGATATCAATGACAGCCGCGCCGAACTAGCGCAGAATCTTGGTGTTCGTTTCGCGACACCCGAAACGGCAAAGGGCGACTGTGATCTCGTCGTCCATGCCAGCGGCAACGCGGCTGGACTTCGTACTGCCCTTTCGCTCGCCGGTGAGGAAGCGACCGTGCTTGAACTTAGCTGGTATGGTGACACACCGGTCACGGTTCCGCTTGGCGGCACTTTCCACAGCCGCCGATTGCGGTTGCTTTCGAGCCAAGTCGGCAAGGTCGCCGCGTCGCACCGATCGCGCTGGACGCATAGTCGCCGGCTCGCGGCTGCAGTTAATCTGCTTGCCGACCCGTGCCTCGACGCACTCCTCACTCCAAATGTCGTGTTTTGCGACTTGCCGCGGCGGCTGCCTGATATTCTGGATACCAGGAACGGCGCTGTGTGCCAGCTCATCTCATATTCGTAAGGAGGGTTTCTTGTTCGCTGTTGAGGTCCGCGACCACATTATGATCGCCCATTCGTTTCGTGGAGCCGTCTTCGGTCCGGCTCAGGCCATGCACGGCGCGACCTTCGTCATCGATGCAGCTTTTTTCGCCGAAACGCTTGATCCGAATGGCATCGTTATTGATATCGCGTGCGCACATGAAGCGCTCAAGGCCGCATTGGCACCGTTGAATTATCGTAATCTGGACGAACTTCCTGAGTTTAGCCGCTCCAATACAACGACCGAATTTCTGACCAAGCATATTTTCGATCAGCTGGCCAAGGCCGCCCGCGCCAGCGAACTCGGCCGCGAAGGTCGCGAACTCAAGGCGATCCGCGTCGCGCTTTCGGAATCGCATGTAGCGCGCGCTTGGTACAAGGCCGATCTGTGGTGAAGCGCTTTGCATTCGCTGTGCCGGGCGATCTTGCTATCCCGACCGGTGGTTATGCCTATGACCGGCGTATGATCGCGGAGCTTGGCCGGCTCGGCTGGCAGGTCGACGTCATTGGGCTGGGCGACGGCTTTCCGTTACCAAGCGATACGACGCGTGCAACCGCACAAGCGTGTCTTTTTGCCCTTCCCAAGGACCTTACTGTTGTGATCGATGGACTTGCGCTTGGTGCTCTACCTGACGCCGCAACACAACTTCGAAATTCGCTGCTGGCTGTCGTCCATCATCCGCTGGCACTAGAGACAGGCCTGTCCGTTGAGCAGGCTGAGAAGCTACGCGCCAGCGAGCGTACCGCGCTTGCCGCGGTGGATGCTGTCGTCGTTACCAGCGCCGCAACGCAACGGATTTTGGTCGAAGATTACTCCGTCCCGACCGACCGAATCTTCGTCGTCCCGCCTGGCAGCGATCTAGTGGCACCAGCGCAAGGCAGTACAGACGGTATCATCCGACTGCTGTCAGTTGGGGCAGTGGTGCCACGAAAAGGCTTTGACGTACTGATCGCAGCCCTTGCCGGCCTTACTGAACTACCTTGGCGCCTGATCATCGTCGGCGATCGCACACGTGACCGACAAGCGTCCAGACAGCTTGATGCTGATATCTCGCTACACAAGCTTGGCGAGCGGATTTCCGTGCTGGGCGAGGCAACCCCGCAGCATCTCGCCAAGCTTTATGTCGAGGCCGACGTATTCGCTCTTGCCTCGCGTTTCGAGGGTTACGGCATGGCCTTCGCCGAGGCTATCGCCCGGGGTCTTCCGGTGATCGGCACCAACGCAGGCGCGATACCAGATACGGTGCCGGACGGCACTGGAATTCTCGTCAGGCCCGACGATCCGGCCGCGCTAGCACAGGCACTTCGCCGCGTAATTGAGAATCCGGCCGAACGACAGCGCATGGGCAAAGCCGCGCGCGCGGCCGGGGCCCGCCTTCCGACTTGGCCGACTTCCGCGAAGATTTTTTCGCGCGCGATTGAGGCCGTGGGATGAGCAGCTTTTCCGACGATTGGCTGGCGCTGCGAGAACCCTACGACGCCCGGGCGCGCAACGCAAAGGTTTTGGCCGCTGTGGCCGCATCGTTTGAACAACACGACACGATACAAATCGTCGACCTCGGTTGCGGTACTGGTTCGACAATGCGCGCGCTGAGTCCGTTACTGGCCGCGCGGCAAAAATGGCGGCTTGTCGACAACGATACCGAATTGCTCGCTAAGGCCATGGCTGCACGCCCTCTTGAGTGTGTTGCCGCCACGGCTGTGACGCTGGATCTAAATCGCGACCTTGAAGCCGCACTCGACGGCCCAATCAATCTGGTCACCACTTCGGCTCTGCTCGATCTCGTTTCTGAGAAATGGCTCGAACGTCTTGCGATGAAAGTCGCCGCTCGCTCCATCCCGTTCTATGCGGCGCTAAGCTACGACGGACGGATTGAACTGACCCCGGTCGATCCGTTCGATACTGCTATAACCGCCGCGGTCAATGCACATCAACGCACCGACAAGAGTTTCGGGCCCGCGCTCGGTTCGGCAGCAGCGGCCATCGCCATCACCCTCTTCCAATCGCACAGTTACGCGTTAGTGCAGGGAGCATCCGACTGGGTCATCAGTTCCGACGATTGCAAAATGCAATCGGAAGTTCTTGCCGGATGGGCGAAAGCTGCAGCTGGCACCAGCGGACTGACCGCGGCTGACGCAAGCGCCTGGTTGACGCGGCGCCGAGACGCCGTCGATGCAAAGATATCGTCAATTCGTGTCGGTCATATCGACGTCTTTGCTGTCCCGATGCGCACGCGCTGAGCCGAAAAGTCGCAATCGAACAAAACTTCGTCGTCAATCTGATGCACCCGGATTGACGGACGCAGCGCATGATCGACACGCTTGATCTCCGGCAGGACAACGCTGGCGCGGCCAGAACCGATAATTATTGGTGAGACCAGTACATGGAGGCGATCGAGGCAGCCGGCGGCAAGAAAGCGCGATACCGTGTTTGCACCTCCCTCGATCAAAACCCTGCGCATGCCGTGCGCAGCCAACGCAGTCAGGATCGCCGTCGGGGCAAGCTGCCCATCGAGCGACGGCAAAGCGATTACTTCTACGCCCGGCGGCGGTCTACAGGCCGCTCCCTGCGCGACGATCAATAGTCGCCGAACGCCGTCGGCCGCAAAAATTCGCGCATCGGCGCTCAGGCGGCCCTTAGGATCGATTACGACCCGCACCGGCTGCGGCCCGCTGACCCGCCGGACAGTCAATTGGGGATCATCCGCGATGGCCGTGCCTACACCGATGACAACCCCGTCCACCAACGCACGCAGCCGGTGCAGATGTGCAAGGCCGGCCGGTCCGTTTATGTATTTGGAATGGCCCGTTTCCGTGGCAATTCGGCCATCGAGCGACTGCCCGATTTGACCGACAACCATCAGATCATCCACCGCGCCTTTTCGTAGTGGACTGAATATATTGCCCCATGGTTGCGGCAGAGACTGGACGTTACCACGAAACATGTTGCTAAATTGGAGCCACGGGTCGCACAACTTACCACCTGAACGGCCATTGGGGTCTGCTCGAACACTTGGCATTGCGAAATCTCTCAAAGTCACGGCACACAAAAGGGCATTACCGCGTTATCACATTGGCCAGCCGGCAGGCTGGCACAAATCGACCCGATCTACGATCGGAATGATAACAAGCCAGCGGTGTTCCTTACATTGGCGGGCTACAAAGAATGGAAAGTTTTTGAATGAGTACAGTGCGAACGGGGACAAGTTCGGCGCTATTCGGCAACCAAGGGCACACCAGCGTCAGCCGCGGCATTGCTGAATTCAATAGCCGGCGGCCGGTTCTGATTGCAGCACCGGACGAAAGGGTTCTGGCGTTGCCGGTTGAAGGGCTCGATGACGAGCGGTTGGCCGAATTCACTGCTTTGTCCGCGCCGGCTGTGCCGTATCTTGTCATTACTTCTCGACGCGCACTTGCACTCGGAATCGATGCAACAGCCTCGATGGCAGTTCGGCTTGCGCCTGCAGACAATGCAGAGTCCGTCCTCGGTTTCGTTACTAGCTCAAGTTGCGGCCGAGTGCCAAAAGCAACGCCGGCACGTCGTGCGGCTGTAGCGGCGATCCAACTCGTGAAATTGTCTCATGGGTTGCCCGCGGTGCTGGCCGCCGATCTGAGCGAGGACCTTCTCACAGGCGAGTCCGGGATCATAACGGTTGAAGCAGACGCCGCGAAAAGTTTTTCTGACAACGCGATTCAGTCATTGACGTTGACAAGCGAAGCCGTGATGCCGCTCAATTCGAGATCAAGCGCTCGCTTCATTGTCTTCCGCGACGCCATGGGTGGGACCGAAGTTGCGATTATTGTAGGGAAGCCCGATTTCGCCAAGCCGGTACTCGTGCGGCTGCATTCGGCGTGCCTGACGGGTGATGTATTTGGCTCGCGGCGCTGTGACTGCGGCGACCAGCTTCGGCTCGCAGTGACGCGCCTCGAGAACCTCGGCGGCGGCATTATTCTCTATTTGGCGCAGGAGGGCCGCGGCGTCGGCCTTGCCAACAAGATGCGTACCTATCGGCTGCAGGATGGCGGACTCGATACCGTTGACGCAAACACCACGCTTGGCTTCGATGACGATGAACGCGACTATGGCGTTGCCGCGCGCATGCTCAAGATGCTCAAATGCACACGCGTCATCCTGCTTACCAACAACCCGGCCAAGCTCGATCGTTTGTCCAAAGCCGGAATTGAGATCGTCAGCCGGATGGGACTCGAGGCGCCTATCAATGCTGATAACCACCGCTACATGACCGCAAAGATGACACGTGCGGGGCACCGCCTCGGCCATCTCGTCGCTCCTCTTGGCGACGCGTCTTAGCGAAGCGAAGTGTCCGCGCCGCAGGAGCACTGCTATCGTGGAGGGAGCGCCACCGAGGTAGCGGAGCAAATGGATGGCGGCGGACATGCAATCTGACTTGCCGAGCCGATCGATCGGCGACCTGACGTTTCCGGAGATCGCAAGGTGCTTGCGGGCCAGCTCAGTGCTTTGCATGCCGATCGGGTCGATTGAGCAGCATGGCCCTCACCTGCCCCTCAACACCGATGTAGTGCTGTCAGAGGAATTCACCCGTCGCATCATCGCCCGCTGGGGCGAGACATTCGATCTGTGGCAGTTGCCAACGTTGACGGTCAGCCTTGCGCGCGAACACGACTGGGCGCCTGGCACCCTGTCGCTATCAATTCACAGCATGACAGCGCTCGTGCGAGATCTCGGGCGAGAAATCGTCCGTAGCCTGCCCGCCCGCAACCTCGCTATTGTCAATGGTCACGGTGGAAACCGTGGAATCCTTGAAGCATTGGCGCAAGAATTACGCGCTGACTTCGCGCTTAATATCTGCGTGCTCCATCCGGCCGCCTGGCCAGAACTCGACGCAAAAGCGCAGTGTCCGGAAATTCACGGCGGAAAAAACGAAACGTCAATGATGCTCGCGATCGCGCCGAACTTGGTACGGCAGGATCAAATTGCGCAATTGAAAAACTCACCCAGCGGCGACTCTGTGCGAGCGACAATCCTCAATCAGGCCGTCACCTGGCCATGGACCACAAACGAGAAAGAGATCGCCGACCTTGGCGTCATTGGCGATGCGCACGCAGCGTCAGCAGAATTTGGACGGCGCCTGCTTGGTCAGATCGCAGATATGGCAGGCCCCGTTATCAAGCAGCTTTTGGATAGGCAGCACCTTGTGCGCGGTTAAAGCAGGCGACGCCCTATCCTGGCCCACTCTTAGGTCTAACGTCGACATTTTGCAGACTTTAGTGATTGGGATCGGCCTTTGCTGGTCGATCGTATTTCCAGTGGTCGCGCTTTATTACGAATTGGAGCTTTATGCCGATGGGGCAATGTTTTCTTATGGGGTAGCGGTTCAGGATGTTTGGACGTTTCATTGGCACAACATTTCAGCGCGAGCGTCGGTCTTTATCCTCACGCTATTGCCGGGCGAAACCTACGTCGGTCTGACCGGCAACCCGCTCAACGGCATTAAAGTGTATGGATTTTTGTTTTATGTCGCGCCTCTTTTGGGCCTGATCAGCACGTTCGCCGCCGACGGCTCACACCGCCGAATCATATTCACCTATGCCTGTGGTTCCACTGCCCTGCTCTGCCCACTGGTCTTTGGCTTTCCCACCGAGGTGTGGCTGGCGCACGCGCTGTTCTGGCCAACGCTCGCCATTGGTCACTATGCGAAACGCAACGTTGCTGGAACGGCACTGCTGTTTATCGCCATGCTTGCACTCGTCCTGACGCATGAGGGCGCACTCGTTTTAGCACTTGCAATTGTATTAACGCTCGCATTGCGCGGTTTGCATAACCCATATTTCCCGCGCGCCACCGGTGCATTCGTCGTCTCCCTGACGATCTGGCTCGCTGTGAAAATAATGTTTCCGTCTGATGACTATTTTGCCAACGCATTGATGAGGGCCGCGCTGCACTTTTTCGATCTCACCATCCTTCGCACAAATATCGTGTTGCTACTGTCAGCCGCGATCGTCGGCTATGTTTTTATCTACCTCGGCCTTTCGCGGGCCGTGCCTAGCAAAGCGCATCTTTGCGCCATGGTAGGCGTTGTTATGGCAATGGCAATTTATTGGCTGTGGTTCGACCAATCGGTACACGCGAGCAACAGGTATTATCTGCGTACGGCATTGGTTCTTGTAACGCCCGCGCTGGGGTTACTCGCCGGACTTTCCGCGATGCGCGCCGACGGCTTAACGCCATCGACCCGAAGCTTCGCACAACTCTCGGCACCGAGTGGCCCACTTACTCACATGCTTATTGGCGCGCTCGTGCTCGCAACTTTAGTTAATGCCGTCGAGACCAAAAAATACGTCCTATCTTGGGAAAACTACAAATCAGCATTGAGAGCGCTTGCGATGGGTAGCTTCTCGAATCCGGAGCTTGGCGACCCACGTTTTGTCTCGTCTGAACGGCTTGCTCCTGATTTGAACTTCTTGCCGTGGAATTCAACCACGCCATATTTGTCTGTGATCATCGCCAACTTTCGACCGAACCGGCTCGTCGTCGATCCGACAGCGAATTATTTCTGGCTATCCTGTGAAACAGCGACGGCGAATTACGAGGCTCTGCGCTCCGTTCCTTCGGCAAGCCGCAACCTTGTACGGACTTACGCCTGTCTGCATCGGTAGTTATGCACAACCAGTGATCGGCACACCAAGATTACGGCCGCGCAATGAAACCGGTACTCCGGTCGGCGGCACGCGCGGATCAACGTTTCTGGTACGGATGGAAGATGTGGTCCTTTGCCTTCACGGCCACATGGCACGCGTGTCCGCAGTCTGAAGGGCTGGGATCGGCCGTGAACTTGTCGGATGCAGCATCGTAGTTGAATAGCGCGTATCCCCATCCCCCGCTGTTCGGAAATCTCTTGCTGTCCTTTTCGATGACGAAAGCCTGCGTGAATACGTCCGGCACGTCCACGGCAAAGGGCGCCTCCGTGCTCTTCTTCGGCTTCCACTGGAGTTTCGCGATCTTGGAGCCATCCGGGAAAGGCTGGCCGTTGCCTGGAATGCCGGCCTTGTACGCGTTGATCATGGTCGGATTGGCGACGATCACCTTGAGCACTTCGTCGGTTCGGGCGGAAGAGACCACCGCCCAGTCCTCGTATCCCTCGAAGTCAGAGAACGCGATTCCGCTTGGGGATTTCAGCGA
>JANWKN010000137.1 GCA_025451355.1 Pseudolabrys sp.
AGGTGAAGATCTACGCGCCCAAGGAGGGCTTCGGCATCTTCGGATCGTCGCTGCCGTCGAGCTTCTATCGCAAGGCCGAAGCCTTGCCGCCGGACATGCGCTACTTCGACGGCAAACCACCCGAGGTAATGACCTTCGGTTCGGCCTGGCAGGGGGCCAACTTCGAGCTCATCGACAAGACGACCGAAATTGTTCCCGGCATCACCCTGATCGCTCTTGTGTCGGACGCTCCGGGCACCCGAGAGCTCAAGGAGCTATCGCTCGCCGTCAATACGCCAGATGGACTTGTGCTGGTGGTCGGTTGCTCGCATCCCGGGATCGACAAGATCGTCGAGACTGCCGCAACCATAAATCCCAAGATCCATTTGATCGCGGGCGGCTTTCACTTGGTTGTCGCGTCGGATGACGCCATCTCTAAAATCGTGGCGACGCTCAAGGATACTTTCAAAGTGGAGAACATCGCGCCCGGTCATTGTACTGGCGAGCCGACGTTTGCGGCATTGAAGCAAGCTTTCGGCGATCACTACATCTACGCCGGCGTAGGCACGTCTCTCGCGACCGGATCGGGTGCGGGCGCCGAGCAAAGGCGCGGCGAAGCACCGGCGCTTGATGCCGAAGATCTTGTCAGCTATCGCAGGCTCGCTGCTCGCGAAGACCCGTTCGGGCTCGCTACGTGGCGAAGGAAGTTTGCCAATACAATAACTGACGGTGCGCCGACGAGGTGATCGAGTGGATGGGCGCGATGCCCGCTATTGGCACTTGGCGTCCGGCGCACGACCCTGCTGCGGCAAATGGGTCAGCGGGTTTGACCCAGTACAGGCAGCCATCTGCTAAATTTTGTGATTGCGAAGCACCGGCTAATAACGTCGCGGGGCCAGATATCTCGTCTGAGATTGAACCTTCGTATGCACAACTCTGACTATTACCGCGAGCAAGCTTACCACTATCGGCAACTAGCCGCGGCCGCTGAAAACGCGGCCGCAAAACAAGAGTTTTTGGAATTGGCGGCAGCTTGTGAAGAGGTCG
The DNA here is from genome assembly GCA_025451355.1 of Pseudolabrys sp. Lineage (GTDB taxonomy): Bacteria > Pseudomonadota > Alphaproteobacteria > Rhizobiales > Xanthobacteraceae > Pseudolabrys. The sequence continues at coordinate 1,027 of JANWKN010000137.1, forward strand.
CCGATGAAATCGACGACTGTCGGGCAAGCGGATAACCACATTTGCGCGGTCTTGGGCCAACTCGGTCGCACGGAGGACTATCATGCGATTCTTATTTGAGAGTAACGTGACACTCGCGTTGGGCAGTTTGGCTCTGCTGTTGAATTCGTCGGTGCATCGGCAGAGCCGAAGGATGAGGTGGCGGGGGCGACTTCGACATGGGCAAGAGCACTTGGTGAAGACGATCCCGACAAAGTGTTACCACTATATACGGACGACACTGTCCTCTGGGGTATGTTCGGTCAGATCGGTCCGCCTTGCGGGAAGCCTTCAAGGTTCTGCCGGGCCTCAAGGTCGCGTTCGGCGATCAACTGATCCGCGTGTACGACTGTGATACGGCGGTGAACACCGGCTACTACACGTTTTCCTACGTTAAAGATGGAGAGACTAAGAGTTTACCTGCACGCTACAGCTTTACTTACGTGAAGCGCGGCGATGCGTGGCTAATTGTCGATCACCATTCATCAGCCGTTCCATCGGTGGCGAAATAGCTTTGTGGTCGATCGCGCTACCTCGGTCGACGCCGTCGAGGAATGAGCCACCGGCCGCAAAACGCCCACTGTGCTAGCGTAAGACAGTGCAGTATCCTTGCCTGGCGAAGGAATTTGTTAGAGCTGTAACATGCGGGATAGGAGGAAAACGGTGTCTCTTCAAAAGTTCATCATCGAGCGTGATATCCCTAAGGTGGGCACTTTCGAACGGGATCAGCTGCGGGGAGCAGCAGCGAAGTCAAATGAGGTCTTGCGGCGGCTCGGCCCTGACATTCAGTGGGTCGAGAGCTACGTCGCCGACGATAAGACATTCTGCGTCTACCTTGCCAAAGATGAGGCGATTATCCGGGAACATGCGGCGATCAGTGGATTTCCCGCAACGAAGATCACCGCGGTGAATAAGATGATCGATCCGACGACCGAGGCCGCATGACGTCCTAAGCAATGTTAATAATGGCCGACGTCTGCCTTCGCACATCTTGCTTGCGCGGACCGAGTTAACTGTCCCGGCGACTCTGAGCGAGTCAGGCGCCTGGAGCGAATTTGCGAGAGCTGTTTTGTTCACGCGAGATGGTAGAGGACAAGCAGTCCGCAAATCGTCACGGAGGCAATCCAGATCCCGACAATTGTGGCCGCTGCAACTTGCGACCTCGGTCTCGTTTGTGCCGCTGCGGCCGAGCGGCGGTGTTCGGCCACAATCGTGGGCGGAATTAACTGGATGGCGAGCAGAATACCCAAGGGTACCAGGATCAGATCATCCAAGTATCCCACGACCGGAATGAAATCGGGAATGAGATCAATTGGCGAAAGCGCATAACCAGCAACCAGGAGACCCATTGCCTTAGCGTACCAAGGCACCCGAGGGTCCCGGCTCGCAAGGTAGAGTGCATGCACATCCTGTTTGATGATGCGCGCCCAATCCTTCAACCATTTAATCATTGTTCATATTATCATGATTCTGATTACGCTTCGGTCGCAAGAGCGGTCTGCAGCGGGAGATCGGTCGCGAGCGAAGCGTTTCGCTACGCCGTCAATCAGTTCGTCGAAGTGCGCTCGACGCGCCCGACGCCATACTGATCACCGACGCGGCTGACCTTGCCGTCGGCAAAATCGATTTCGATCATGTCCTCCGACGAGCCGATCAGGCCCAGGGACTTGTAGGTGTGAGCGTCGAAGATCTCGGTGGCGTCATCGCTGTTCTTGTTGGGCGCGACATAGGCGTAATTACCTTCGATGTCGAAGGTCAGCCAATGCGCCCCGCGGCCGCTTTTCATGCTGACCCGCTCCACCAAGACCGGGGCCATCGGATCGCGCATGCTCCATACATAGACGTGCGGATCGCCCGCGCTGCTGCTCTGCCACACCTCGCGCTCGTCGGGCGTCCAGCCAATCCCGTGCAGCAGCCCGGGCTCGCCGGGCGAATGCTCCGCAAGGTTGGCGGTGACGATGCGGCCGCTGTTGAGTTCGGCAACCTGCATCCCCCACAGGCCGGTCACGTTGTTCGCCACGTAGCGGCTCATACCATCGACCGCGTAGGGCCCGAGAATGCCGGCGTAAGGGCCGATGCGAGAGACCGCGTAGCTCTCTGGATCGATCAAATAGAGGTATTTCCCGCTTCCGTCCTCGGCCTTTGTCTCCTGAAAGAGCGGCCCAGACACCGGGAATAGAGTATCGTGCGATCGATTAGAGAAATGCACCTTGCGAACGACATCGCCCGTGTTGGCATCCAGCACGTTGATAAAGTCGGTCGAGCCGCCTTCCCAGGTCGGAACGTACAGGAACTGCCCGCCCGGATGAATCGCCAGCCGGTCGATATCGGGATCGATGGCCCGATTCCAGAGCACCGCATCATCGTAGACATTAAGGCAATAGATCATCCCGACACCTGAGCGGGTGCGGTAGGCCACGTAGACCCGGCCGGTCACCATGCTGGCGGCGACGCCCTTGACGTCGTCCACGTCGCGAACGGTCTCGATGGTTTTAACAAGGCGATGACCGGCACCGATGTCGTAGACCGATATGGAACCCCGTGTGGCCGCCGCCTGATTGACTGCGTAGAGGAAACGCCCGGTGCTCGGTTCGTGTGCGGCAAGCCCCGGACTCTCGGTTGACGTGCTGCTTGTTGACGTTGGCGGTGCGGCCGCGGCGCTCCGGGCTGAAAGCCCAATTGTCACGGTCGCCGCTGCAATCGCGCAGGCAAATCGAATCCAGTGCTGTTTAGCTGCCATCCGCTCGTCTCCCGAGCCCGAACGCCGGGCAGCCGGTTCCGCAAAATCAAGCAATGGCCGCCAGTCTACTTTACAGGCGCCACCTTTTTGACCGTGGTGCCTTCGACGTTGGTTCTGTCGCCTTGTTTATTGGCCTCGTTCAAGAGGCTGTCGATGACGACGGCCCGTTGCTCTTGCTTGACCTTAGTTTCGCGCTTTTTCCAGTTCAGCAACTTGTAGTCAATTTCCCAGCACACTTCCATCTGAGAAAACCAAACTAGCGGGTGGTATCGCGGCAATATGTCCGCTTTTGGGAGTAAGCAGACATCGCGTTGACATCCGAGAATGTCCGCGTTTGAGCCAAAGCGGACATTGCAGCTTTTGGTTTCTTGACGGTGCTCAATTGGTGGCTGCAAGCTGTTGCACATTGCTGGGGGCCTGCCGATGCGGCAGCTTTTAAACTGTTTTTCCATCCTCTGCTGGCAGTCGGGGGCTGCGGCCAACCCGGGCCGGGTCCACAAGGGTCCGCCGGCCCAGCAGGCGCACAGGGTCCGTCTGCCGGACCGCCAGGTCCTGCCGGGCCTCCGGGCGCGCCAAGGGAGATCCCGCGCCCGCGCCGCCCTTGCGTCTCGTGACCGGTACGGACACCGTTCACTGTGAGGACGACGAAGCCTTGGTTTCATTGTGCGAGCGGCACAACCGACGGGACAAAATGCGCCACCCCGGGCACCGCAGCCACCGACCTGTGCATGCGCAAATGATCGGACTAAGGAGGTGAATAATGCAGCGGAATATCTCTCGCCGCGACTTCGGCAAACGGCTCGTAGGCGGTGCGGCACTCCTTGCGCTGCAACCGGCATGGAACTACCTAGCCGCAGCACAGTCGCTGCGCAATAACCTAAAGGATCTCAGCGGAGATTTGTCCTTCGATGAAGTCGTCTTGCAAACGGCGGCCGACGACTTTGGACACGTCGTGCACAAGAAACCGATCGCCATCCTCCGGCCCGGCGATGCGCAGGACATCGCGAAGCTCGTGCAGTTCGCAAACCGCCAGGGACTCAAGGTCGCGATGCGCGGCCAGGCGCATTCGTTTTTTGGGCAGACCCAGGTCGCGGGCGGCGTGGTCGTTGACTCCAGTAGCCTGAATGCCGTCCGCATCGTCAAATCCGGCGCGGGCGGGACCGCGGAGATGGGTCCCGGCTCTAAGTGGCACCCTGTCCTCATGGCCGCGAACGCCCAGAAACTCACCGTCCCAGTGATTGCCGATACCTTCCTGTCGGTCGGCGGAACGATTAGCACCGGCGGATTCGGCGTAACCACGTACAATCTTGGTCTTCAAGTCGATCACGTGCAGGAGCTTGAGATCGTGACCGGCGACGGTCAGATTGTAACCTGCTCCGACGAGCGCAACAGCGATCTCTTCAACGCGATGCTCGGGGGCCTGGGTCAATGCGGCATCATCACGAAAGTCGTGATGCGGCTGATGGCTGCGCCCACACATGTGTTGTTCATAAAAATGGACTACGA
>JANWKN010000138.1 GCA_025451355.1 Pseudolabrys sp.
CCCAATCTCTTGCGTCAGACCGGTGATACGCTGGAGGAAAAATCGGAGGCCGACGGCGTGTTGACCTTCCGCATCCGAAAAAAATAGCGCCGGTCGCTCAGTCCAGACGGAAACCTTTCGCCCGAACGAAGGCGCCAAAATCAACGCGCAGCGGCACAGCGTATTGCCGCGCTTTGTCCTCAGACCAGCCGTAAAATTCGTTGCGGCCGAAACGCTCGGTCTCGCGCTGATTGCGGTAGGGACGCTTGGCCGCGCGCCGCCGATCGTAGGCATCGATCTTGGCGCCGAGATCACTGTCCGCGAAACGCTCCTCGTGAACGGTTGTGTCCAACGACAAGCGAGGTGTTATGCCGCCCTCCTCCGCGGGCCAGCCAAGACACATGCCGGCAACCGGAATGACTTTCTCCGGCAGCGCAAACATTTCGCTGACGATTGCGGCATGGTCGCGGATGACACTGATGGGACAGCAGCCAAGACCGACGGCCTCCGCAGCCCGCAGGAACGTTGTCATGACGATGCCGGCATCGACCGTCGCGTTGAACAGCAGATCGAGATGGTCATTTGGAAAGGGCTTGCCGCGCATTTCGGAGATTTTCGGCAACCGGCGGCCATTGGCGAGAAAGATGAGAAAAACCGGCGCTTCGCGCACCCAAGGCATTTCCGGAAGCAGGTCTGCGATGGCAATAATTTTCCGATTGTCACGAACAATGAGAATATCCGCCTGCTGAAGATCACTCTTCGAAGGGGCCGAGAGGGCGCAGGCGCACAACAATCGCAGCAACTGCGGCTCTATACCACGCGCGCGATAGCGCCGATGCACGCGATGCGCGGAAATGCGGGCAATTTCATCGAGACCAGCGAGCTCGCCGTCGAATTCCAGCCGCTCGCCAAAGCGTTCGAAAAGCGCGGTTTGTATGATCGGGATGAGATCCGCCATTGAACGACTCCTTGACCGAATAGCTGCTTGCCACGCTATCGTGGCGTGGGGGATGATGGGTCAAACAAAACAAAGAACAAGCGGTTGGGAGGATGATCATGAGCCTGAATTGCCGGCATGACTGGCGCTGGATGCCGCTCCTCGTCGCTGCAGCATTGTTGTTCGTTGACAGCGCCAAAGCGGGGACGCGCACCGTTCGTATCGCCACACAGTATGGCATTTCCTATTTGCCAATGACCATCATGGCGGAAAAGAACTTGCTCGAAGCCGAGGGCAAGAAACGCGGGCTCGATCTTAAAGCCGAATGGGTGCGCTTCACCGGAGGCCCGCCCATGAACGAGGCATTGATCTCCGGCAATCTGGATTTCGCCTCTGGAGGAGTCGGTCCGCTTGTCACGATCTGGGCGCGCACCAAAGATAACCTTAAGGTCAAAGGGATCGCCGCCCTAAACTCGATGCCGTTGTGGCTCAACAGCATCAATCCGGGTGTCAAGAACCTCAAGGACTTCACCGAAAAGGACCGCATCGCCCTTCCTGCCGTTCGGGTGTCCATGCAAGCCGTCATATTGCAGATGGCGGCGGAAAAAGAATTCGGTGCAGGGCAACAGCACAAGCTCGACCCGTGGACCGTTTCATTGAGCCATCCTGATGGTTTGGCCCAGATGATGAGCGGCAAATCGGAAATTACGGCTCACTTCACCTCGGCGCCGTTCATGTATCAGGAACTTGAGGACAAACGCGTCCATCGCGTCCTCAACAGTAATGACGTGTTCGGTGGGCCGCATACGTTCAACGTCGTGTGGGCGACGGCAAAACTCTACGAAGGCGAGCCGAAGATCGTGCAGGCTTTTCTTGCCGCGCTACGTACCGCCATGAAAGAAGTCAACGATGACCCGGCGGGTTCTGCCGCACTTTGGGTGAAGGCGGACAAGTCCAAACTGACCCCTGCGGAAGCCGAGAAAATCATTCGCGATAAGGACAACACCTGGACCATGACCCCGCAGAAAGTAATGGTCGTCGCGGACTACATGGCGCGGGTCGGCATGGTGCCGGCAAAGGCGACAAGCTGGAAAGATATGTTTGTCGGCGATATTCACGATCTGCCAGGCAGCTGATGGCGGATGCAAGGCACCGGCCGATGACATCCGCCCTGCTTGAGGTGAAAGGAGTAACACTCCAGTACAAGACGCCGCGTCATCTGGTGACTGCAACCTACCAGATCGATTTCTCCGTTCACCAGAGCGACCGCTACGTCATTCTTGGCCCCTCGGGTTGCGGCAAGACGACAGTGCTCAAGGGTGTCGGCGGATTCATGCCCCCGGTCGAGGGCTCAATCCGTATAAACGGCAGGGCGATCGAATCTCCAGGACCCGATCGCATGATGGTTTTTCAGGAATTCGAGCAATTGATGCCCTGGAAAACCGTCTATCAAAACGTTCTTTTTCCGATGAAGGTGACGAAGAGATTTGGCGCGAAGGAGGCGTCGGAGCGCGCCAATGCGGTGATCGAAAAAGTCGGACTCACCAAATTCCGCGACATCTATCCGCACATGCTGTCGGGTGGCATGAAGATGCGTGTCGCGATCGCGCGCGCGATGGCGCTGGAGCCTGACATTCTCCTCATGGACGAGCCATTCGCCGCACTCGACGCGCTCACCCGACGGACAATGCAGCAGGAATTATTGTCCTTGTGGGATCAGCTCCGCTTTACGGTGCTTTTCGTCACGCATTCGATCGAGGAGGCGATTATCATCGGCTCGCGGATTCTGGTGCTGTCACCGCATCCGGGACGCGTCCGCGCCGAGCTTGATGCCGAAGGCCTAGATCACAACAGCGTCGGCAGACCCGAATTCGGAATACTAACGAAGCGCATACATACTTTGCTCTTCGGCGAGAAACATCCTTTACGCGCGCAACAGGAAATTCGGGCGTGAACGCGGAACCGTCGCAAAAGCCCGGGCAAGCTCCTCGGCCAGAATTCGAGGTTGATCTGATTGAGGCCACCGCGATCGGTGATGTCGAGCGGCCGCTTACGATCACCGAGCGTCTCGTCAACAACGAAGCCGTGCAGCGTCTGACCATCCTTGTAACGATCGTCGTCATCTGGGAATTGTACGCGCGTTGGCTCAACAACGGCCTGTTGTTTCCCAGCTTCGGCGAAACGATCAGGACATTTTCCAAAGACATCGCCAATGGCGTCCTTATCGATCGCACCATTACATCACTGCGTACGCTTGCGATTGGTTATGCTCTGGGCCTTGTGTTGGCGGCCGTGCTCACCACTGTCGCGGTCGCAAGCACCGCCGGTACCCGTGTTCTTTCCACGCTGACCGCAATGTTCAATCCCTTGCCGGCAATAGCGCTATTGCCGCTGGCATTGATTTGGTTCGGGCTCGGTACACCGTCGCTGGTGTTTGTCATTATTCATTCGGTGCTCTGGGCTGTAGCCCTCAACACCCTGATCGGTTTTCGCGGCGTACCGGAGACCCTGCGTATGAGCGGCCGCAATGTCGGGCTCAAGGGAGCGCGTTACGTCGGTCTTATTTTGATTCCAGCCGCCTTCCCCTCAATCCTTGCCGGTCTCAAGATCGGATGGGCCTTCGCCTGGCGCACGCTGGTCGCGGCGGAGCTGGTTTTCGGCGTGTCCTCCCGCTCAGGGGGCATCGGTTGGTACATCTTCGAAGCCCGCAACGATCTCGACACCGCAACGGTTTTTTCTGGACTTCTCGCCGTCATCTTCATCGGCCTCGTAGTCGAGTCCGTAATTTTTCGCGCTATAGAAGCGCGAACGGTCAATCTGTGGGGCATGCAACGATGATCGCAAGGCCTGTTGCTGGCGCTAACTGATGCTGGCCGGACTCAGCTACGAAACGATCGGCTTTCTCTGGCTCGGCGCGCTTCTCGGCAGTATCGCTGCCGGCGGAACCGGATTTGCATTCGGTCTCGCGGCATCTGCGATCTGGCTGCACCGTATCGATCCTCTGCAGTCCGGGATGCTGATTGCCGGTTGCGGGTTGATGTTGCACCTCACGACGATCTGGCAGCAGCGCCAACATGTCGAGCCAGCGCGCATTTGGCCTTTCGTGGCAGGCGGCCTGGTTGGCGTCCCGATCGGCGTACATTTTCTTGCGTATACCGACGCTGGGGCTCTCAAGATTGTGCTGGCCGTGTTTCTCATCGCGTTCGGCGCCTATGCTCTGCTTGCGCCGAAACTCCCAGCTGTCACCGGCGGCGGGCGTCCAGCCGACGTTTCGATCGGGTTCATCGGTGGGATTCTTGGCGGGCTCGGTGGCTATTCAGGCGTCTTGCCGACAATCTGGACACAGCTTCGGGGCTGGCCGAAGGAAATGGCGCGTGCCGTGTACCAACCCTACGTGATCGTCATGCAGGCGGTGACGCTTGCTGGCATATTGTGGGTTGCACGCGATCGCGCTGATCTCAAGTTGCTGGTCATGATATTGCCGCCACTTTTCCTTGGAACATGGATTGGTTGGAAGCTCTACGGCAAGCTCGACGATCGGCGATTCCGCCAGGCGATCGCTGTGCTGCTTATCGCCTCGGGCTTTACGCTTATCGTCTAAACCCCGCTCCGGTGAACCTTGCTGCACACAAACCTATTTATGGCTACGATCGAACGCAGACTCAGAAATGGCAAATGGTGATTTCGAAACGGTGGTCATCGGCGGCGGAGCGGCGGGCATCGCAGCCGCCCGGCGCCTTCACAAGGCGGGCGTGAAATGTTTGATCATCGAGGCTCGTTCCAGACTTGGCGGTCGCGCGTGGACCTCTGCCGGGCCTTCGGGAGTTGGACTCGATCTCGGCTGCGGCTGGCTCCATTCTGCGGATCGCAATCCCTGGGTGACGATCGCGCAGGAGCAAAATCGATCAATCGACAAGACACCGCCGCCGTGGAGACGCGGTTCACTCCGCCTTGGCTTTCCCGAAGGGGGCCAGCAAGAATTCCTTGAAGCGCAAGTGCAATTTTCTGCGCGGGTCAGCGAGCGCGCAACGAGAGAACCAGACGTAGCCGCATCAACCCTGCTGGAGCCCGGCAATCGCTGGAACAATCTCATCAATGCCGTTGGCACCTATATCAGCGGCACTGAGCTTGATCAGGTTTCGGCGCTCGATTTCGACAACTATGACGATACGGGCGTGAACTGGCGCGTGGTCGAGGGCTACGGCACCACGATTGCCGCCTGCGGCGAAAACTTGCCTGCTGTCCTGAGTTGCCCGGTGAGCCGCATCGAACATCACGACAAGCGTCTCAAAATCGAAACTTCGCAAGGCGTCATTGTAGCTGATCAAGCGATTGTCACGCTGCCAACTACGGTCCTCGCCGAGAACGATGCATTATTCGCTCCGAGCTTGCCGGAAAAGACCGCGGCCGCTCAGGGATTGCCGCTGGGCCTTGCCGACAAGCTATTTCTATCCCTGGCAGATGCGGAGGAGTTTGAAACGGACAGCCGCATGTTCGGGTCGATCGAGCGGACAGCGACCGCAGCTTATCATTTTCGACCTTTCGGACGCCCACAAATCGAAGCCTATTTCGGAGGCCAGCTGGCGAGCGAGCTCGAAGCAGGAGACGAGCGGGCGTTCTTCGACTTCGCGCTTTCGGAGCTGACAGGTTTGCTTGGCAATGCCTTCGCTGGACGAGTTAAGCAAATTCAAATCCACCGATGGGGCGCCGATCCTTTTTCGCGCGGCTCGTACTCATACGCACGTCCCGGAAGGGCGAGCTGCCGCATGAAGCTGGCCGCTCCGATCGATAGTCGTCTGTTCTTTGCCGGAGAAGCATGCTCTCAACATGATTTTTCGACCGCGCATGGAGGCTGGATCACCGGCGTCGCCGCGGCCGACCAGGCGATTTCGGCGCGCGCCCAAGCGTAGAAAGACGGCACATCTTGTTACGCAGGATGGGTCCTGCTCGAACAAGCCTCACCCGCCGGAATCAAACTTTGTCGCTGACGGCAGCCTGCCTGTCGCTCCATGCCTCCCATTCGTCGGGACATGCGAAGGTTGAGAAGCAATTCAACCGAGCGCCCGGCCCGATAGCTTATTTGAACTAAAGCGAGAGCATTTGGAGGAGCTTTTTCCCGCATCGACCGGCATGCTCGACATTGCCTTTTATTCCAAATAAAACTTATCTGATAATTTTTCGGGCACGCCGAATGTTGAAAGCCTCTATGCGGGTTCGGTTCTGGGGCGTCCGAGGAAGCATCCCGTGTCCTGGTCCATCGACAATTCGTTATGGCGGCAACACTCCGTGCATCGAAGTCCGTTGCGGCGATCACGTGCTCATTTTCGATGCTGGAACGGGATTGCGCTCGCTCGGCATTGAACTTCTGAAAGATTCTGGAATACGTGATGTTGATATTTTCATCACGCATTGCCATCTCGATCACGTTTCCGGCTTGCCGTTTTTTGCGCCGTTCTTTCGCAAAGACTACCGCGTACGAGTCTGGGCGGGAAATCTAAAGCCTTCGAACAGCATTGAACGGGTTATGCGATCCCTGATGAGCTCGCCGTGGTTTCCTGTGCCGATGGATGTTTTCAAGGCGAAGATCGAATTCCAGGATTTCAAAGCCGGCGATGTACTTCGCCCTCATGACGACGTCACGTTGCGGACAGCATTGCTCGATCATCCAGACGGCACCAATGGCTACCGTCTCGAATATGGCGGGCGGGTCTTCGCTCTTCTCTGTGACACCGAGGGATTTCCGGGCAAGCGTGACGCCGAAATGGTCTCACTTGCGCGTCACGCCGACCTTGCACTCTATGATTCAACGTTCACCGAAAGCGAAATTGTGTCCAAGGCCGGCTGGGGTCACTCGACGTGGATGCGCGGTGTGCGGTTGGCAAACGAAGCTGAAGTCAAACATCTTTGCCTGTTTCATCATGATCCGTCGCACGACGACGACTTCATGGACAAGCTGGCTGCCGAGGCGACCGACGTGCGTGCCGGAACGATCGTGGCCAGAGAGGGCCAGATTATCGATTTGTGATGAGATCGTTCGACGCGGTCGCAATTGCCCGCGTGCCGTTCTGGTCGAGCGCAAACAGTGGCCGATAGTCGTGCACGTCCTCGGCATCAGGGATGGCCATTGTTCGATTGTCCAGGATTAGCCAACGTTGCACGTAGCGAACTGCGACGGCAGCGTGCCCCGTTTCACGTTTTTCATCTTGCACGACAATGAGACGGAGATCATCAGCGGGAATTC
>JANWKN010000139.1 GCA_025451355.1 Pseudolabrys sp.
AGGAGCCGTCAGCCACGGCGGAATTTCCTCCGTCAGTCGGCAGGATACGAGCGCATCGCCAGACAAAGGCTGCGATCTAAGGCATGACAGGCAGTCAGCAAGACCATGGACACCATGCCCACGCCGTAGCCGTGGGTCACGAGCCGCGCAAACGCCGCGTCGCGCGTGGCCTCACCGGATGGCGCTGGAGTGACCTGCGCCGCCGGGCCCACATTCTGGTTCGTTCGCGCTTCATGTTGCGGGTGCTCTACGGCGCGGCGATCTGTTTTGCGGTGGTAATGATTGCGGCGCTCGGTCTGTGGTGGCGACTGTCGAGCGGTCCCATTGAACTCAATCTGGCGACACCGTGGTTGAAGGCGGCAATCGAGGAGAACTTCGGCGGCAATCACAGCGTGGCCGTCGGCGGCACGCAGCTCGAGCGGGATGCGAAGGGACGTACGTCGCTCCGACTGCGCGACATCGTTGTGCGCGATGCGGACGGTACGGTGGTTGCGAGCGCTCCGAAGGCTGAGGTTGGGCTTTCCGGCAGAAGCCTGCTGATGGGAAGGCTACGCGCGCAGAGTCTCAATCTCGTCGGGGCCGAGATGTCGGTGCGGATCGAGACCGATGGCCGTCTCACGGTGTTCGCGGGCGCCGACAAACGACCGATTGCCGTAGCGGAGCCGACGAAGCCGGTGATCGCATCGCCCGGGCCGAACGAGCAAGCGCTTCCCGGGACACCTGCACTGCGTGCCGAATTCGAAAATCTTGCCACCCTTATGGCGAGGGTGGATGCGGTCGGTGAGTCCGGCCTCGACGGGCATGACCTGCGCGAACTGGGTCTAAAAAATGGCAATCTCACCGTTGACGACCGGCGCAACGGTAAGCAATGGAAATTTGACGGCATCAATGTGAGTCTCACGCGACCTCGACAGGGCGGCGTCATATTTCGACTCGAATCCGACAACGAGGAGCGGCCCTGGGTCATCACCGCAGCGATGCGCCCGCTCTCCGAGGGCATGCGAGCAATGGGCATTGAAGCGCGCAAGGTTTCCACACGCGACCTCATACTCGCGCTGCGGCTTAACACGGGCAATTTTGATATCGACATTCCCCTGTCAGCGAGCGTTCGTGCGGAAATTTCCCGCGAAGGCGTGCCGCAGGCGGTGCAGGGCCAGTTGGTCGCGGAAGCGGGCACGATCGTCGATCAATCCAACGACAAGCTCAACGTGAATATCGATCACGCGGATTTTCGGTTCAACTGGGATAACCGCCGCAACAGCCTGCTCGTGCCATTTCAGGTTCAGTCGGGTGGCAATCAGTTCACAATGCGTGCCGCGTTTGAGCCGTCGCCTGATCAGAGCGGCACGTGGCTGCTCGATGTGAGCCGCGGCGACACCGTCATCGATCCGATCATTTTTGCGCCATTGGGAGACGAGGAGGGCCTGTCAATCAATCGCATTGCCGTCCGCGCGCGAATCGACACGGCGCGGAAACGCATCGATCTCGAACAAGGCGATTTCAGCCGGGTTGATACGCGACCCTCGCACAATGTCGGCGTCGCAGTGACGGGACGCTTCGACTATTCGGGGGAACCGCACGTCGCGTTCGGTGTCGCCTGCACGCGCATGCCGGTGTCGGCCATGAAACGCATATGGCCGATATTTGCGGCCGCCGACGTGCGCGCGTGGGTCGAGGAACATATTTCCGGCGGGATGGTCGAACGCGCGGTTATTGCCGGAAACGCTCCGCTGGAAGTGTTCAAGCATGACGGACCGCCCACTCCGGATGACGGTCTATCAGTGGATATCGAGACAAGCGGGACGACCGTGCGTCCGATCGCCACTTTGCCGGCGATCCGGGACGCCGATCTGACCCTTCGCATTGTCGGTCGCAACGCCGTCGTCAATATCGGACGCGGAACAGCCGAGGTCGCCACCGGGCGTAAACTGAATGTCGCTGGTGGAGTGTTCGAGGTGCCGGATACCCACCCGAAGCCGGTATCGGCACGCGCGGCCTTTCGCATTGACGGAACCATGCCGGCCACGGCTGCGCTCCTTTCAAGTGAAGGCTTGCGCGACACCGTCGGCATCACGCTTGACCCCGCATCGACCCGGGGCACGGTCACCGCGCAAGTCGCGGTCAATATGTTGTTGGGCCGAACCGCGCCAAAGGATTCATCGACCTATACGATCAATGCCGACCTTGTAAATTTTGCCGCGGAAAGGATGTTGCTCGGCCAGAAAGTCGAAGCCTCACTCCTCAAGACCACCGCGACGAACGACGGCTTCCAGATCAAAGGCGACGTCAAAATCAATGGTACCGCGGCGACGATCGACGTGCGCAAGCAGAAAGACGACACCGACGCCGAACTGCATTTGCAAGCCACGATCGATGAAGCGGCTCGCCGCCGGCTCGGCATGGACCTCGGCACTGCGGTGACCGGCGCCATTCCGGTCAAGGTTGTGGGCCATGTCGGCGACAACGCCAATGACGAAGGCTTGAGCATCGAAGCCGACCTTACGCCGGTCAAGATCGACAACCTGTTGCCGGGCTGGGTGAAGCAGGCTGGGCGGCCCGCGCGCGCAACTTATGTGCTGATGAAAACCGGAAAGACAATCCGTTTTGACGATCTGAGCATCGACGGTTCGGGGGCCACGGTGCGCGGTTCAGTCGAATTCGACAGCAATAATGAAATCTCGTCGGCGAATTTTTCAGTGTTTGCGCTGTCCGAAGGTGACAAGGCCACATTGAGGGCCGACCGCGCCGGCGACGGTACGCTCCGCGTCGCCATGCGTGGCGATATTTATGATGGGCGCAATTTCGTCAAATCGTCATTATCGGGCGCGTCGGTCGACAAGAACAAGCCGAAGCAGGTCGATCTCGATCTCGATATCAAGCTCGGCACGGTGGCTGGCCACGATGGCGAGACGCTACGCGGCCTCGATCTGAAAATGTCGCGTCGCTCCGGCCACATCCGCAGCTTTGCAATGTCGAGCAAGATCGGACGCGATACGCCGCTCAGCGGGGATTTGCGTATGCGATCCCGCGACAATCACCAGGTGATTTTCTTTGAAACCGACGACGCCGGTGCGTTGTTCCGCTTCACCGACATGTATCCGAGGATGTACGGCGGACAGATGTGGGTTGCCATGGATCCGCCCACCCAAGAGCAAACTCCGCAGATCGGCACGCTTTTTATCCGCAGATTCGCCGTGCGCGGCGAGCCGGCGCTCGAGAAGGTAGTGTCCGGAGCACCGAACGCGGCGGGCACGAGCGGCGTGGATTTCTCGGAGATGCGCGCGGATTTCACGCGTTTCCCGGGAAAGATGTCGGTCCGCGAGGGCGTCGTGCGCGGGCCGCTGGTGGGCGCCACAGTCGAAGGCAATATCGACTACGTGCGTGATGAGGTGCATCTACGTGGCACATTCGTGCCGTTCTACGGCCTCAACAACATGTTCGGGCAGATACCGATTGTCGGCCTGTTCCTCGGCGGCGGCAACAAAGAGGGACTGCTCGGGATCAATTATGAAGCGGTTGGCCCGCCAAGTGCGCCACGCATCACGGTCAATCCGGTCAGCGCGATCGCGCCTGGTCTGCTGCGCAAATTCATCCCTTCGCCGGGAACATTCGATCCAAATTTCCTTCCGCCATCGCGGTGAGGAGATTATTTCGGTTTGAGCTGGAAGTGGCGCTTCTTGCCAATCGATAAGATGTGGACGCCTTCGGGCGTCGCGTTGTCCGTCGTAAGTGTCAGCTTTTCGTCGGTCACGACGACGCCGTTCAATTTAATTCCGCCATTCTTGATTTGACGGCGCGCTTCGCTGGTTGAAGAGACGGCACCAGTCTGGACAGCGGCAATAAGTACTCCTATCGGGTGCTCTACGACTACGGTTGGCAATGTCGCGGCAGGCGCGCCTTCTTCGAAGGTTTTGCGTGCGGTTTCGGCAGCTTGGTTGGCGGCGTCTCGGCCGTGCACGAGGGCGGTCGCTTCGGTTGCGAGAACTTTCTTCGCCTCGTTGATCTCGTTGCCCTTTAGGGCGGCGAGACGCGCGATCTCGTCGAGCGGCAGCACAGTGAACAGCTTGAGAAAACGGACGACATCACCGTCCTCGGTGTTACGCCAGTACTGCCAATAATCGTATGGGCTCACCAGATCGGCGTTGAGCCACACGGCTCCGGCCGCCGTCTTGCCCATCTTAGCGCCGGACGAAGTCGTGATCAGTGGCGACGTCAGCGCAAACAATTGCGCATTCACCATGCGACGGCCCAGGTCGATGCCGTTGACGATGTTGCCCCACTGGTCCGACCCACCCATCTGCAGGATACAATCGTAGCGTTTCTTGAGTTCGACGAAGTCGTAGGCCTGCAACACCATGTAGTTGAATTCGAGAAACGACAATTCCTGTTGGCGATCCAACCGCAATTTCACTGAATCGAACGAGAGCATGCGGTTGACCGAGAAATGCCGGCCAACATCGCGCAGGAAGTCGATGTAGTTCAGCTTGTTAAGCCAGTCGGCATTGTTGCTCATCACGGCATTGCCGCCGGCGTCTTCGAATTTAAGAAATTTCGAAAAGACTGCGCGGATGCCTTTGAGGTTTCCGCTGATCGCCTCATCGGTCAGTACGCGCCGCGTTTCGTCCTTGCCCGAGGGATCGCCGACGCGCGTCGTGCCACCGCCCATCAACGCAATAGGGCGATGCCCCGTCCGCTGCAGCCATTGCAGCATCATAATTGGCAGGAGTGAGCCGATGTGCAGCGAGGCCGCCGTGCAATCAAAGCCGATATAGGCCGTGACTTGCCCCGCCTTTGCGCGAGCGTCGAGAGTTTCGGGCTCCGATACTTGATGGATGAAGCCGCGATCCGCGAGGACGTTGAGAAAATCGGATTTATAGGCGTTCATTGCCAGGGTCTCAGGCGGCCTGCGTAGGTTCCGTCGGCGGGTGGTGTAACAGGTCCGGCGTCGGATTCAACAACGCATGACCGCGAAAAGAGGGCCGATTTCGGGACCCTAGAGCGATGCACGCTGCGTCATTTCTTCCTTTTCAGAAACGCCGCGCAAAAACCTGCATCGAATTCCCGATAGTTGTTGGTGATCTCTTCGCCCTTGCGAATGGTGCGCTTCGCCACGATGTGCCCATTTCGCCAATGTGTATTGGCCTTGTCCGAATGGTTCATGTGGTGATCGTGGTCGCTGGTTAGCAGAATTTCGCCGTCGACTCGGTATCCGTAATTCCAGATGTAGTCCCGCGCGGGCTTCGGCAATTTGGCAAATTGCGTCGGTGAATAGACCCGGTCGAAGCCGTCGACGAAACGCCAGACTTTCGTGCCCTTCCGAATAGCCTGGCCCGCAAAAACCCCAAGACCGTGAATGGCGCTCTTATCGAGGTAAGTCTTAACAAGGAGCATGGGTCATTTCGCGGACCGATCGCCGCGTATCGCAAATTCGCCCATCAGCACAAACGTTGCGAAGGGCGCTCCGGCCAGAACTCACGCCGCCGGCTTGCGCTCTGTCTTCAGCCGCTTGTCGAGATAAGCGCTGATCGAAGTAAGCAGGGCTTCCACCTTGCCGTCAAAGAAATGATTGGCGCCTTGCACAACCTTTTGCTCGATCACGATTCCTTTTTGGGTCTTCAGTTTGTCGACGAGCGTCGTGACGTCCTTGTGCGGCACCACTGCGTCTTTGTCGCCGTGAATGATCAGGCCTGACGAAGGGCAGGGCGCCAGGAAGGAGAAGTCATAAAGGTTTGCGGGCGGACAGATCGAGATAAAGCCTTCGATCTCCGGCCGTCGCATCAATAGTTGCATGCCGATCCAAGCGCCGAATGAGAATCCGGCAATCCAGCAGCTCTTGGCCTCGGGGTTGATAGTCTGCACCCAATCGAGCGCCGAAGCCGCATCGGACAGTTCGCCCTGACCGTGGTCGAACGAGCCTTGGCTGCGTCCAACACCACGGAAGTTAAATCGCAGCGCAGAAAACCCCCGGTGCACAAAGGCGTAGTAGAGCTGATAGATGATCGGGTGGTTCATCGTCCCGCCGAATTGTGGGTGCGGGTGCAGGATGATCGCAATCGGTGCGTTCTTCTGTCGCGCTGGGTGGTACCGCCCTTCAATGCGTCCGGCGGGACCGGCGAAGATGATCTCAGGCATAGCTATCGACCTCGAACCGGGCTTGCCGCGCCGCGTCGGCGGCAGCGGGGTGTGTTGTGGCCTGGCTACACACAGAACCGGGCACTAGTTTAGAATTATTCTAATTATACGAATTCCGCTGTTCCCGGCCTCAACACACGCTATAAGGGCCGAGCGATTTCGGGCTTCTAACACGATCCCCGGGGCAAAAATCAAGCTTTTTGCGGGCCCTAGAGGGAAAACGGTAGCAAGGTACTGGTGAAAAGCGTGACCGGCCGAGCCTATTTTGACTGGAATGCCACCGCCCCTCTTCGCGAGGAGGCGCGCGCCGCCATGACCGGGGCCCTAGCGTTGACCGGAAATGCGTCGTCGGTGCACGCCGAGGGCCGGGCCGTCCATCGTTTGATGGAGGAGGCGCGCGAGCGGGTTGCCCATCTGGTCGGGGCCGACCCGAAGAACGTCACATTCACGAGTGGTGCGACTGAAGCCAACATGCTGGCGCTCACCCCTGCATTCGAAGTTGCCGGACGCAAGGAGCCGCGCGATCGGTTGTTCGTATCCGCAATCGAGCATCCTTCGGTACGCGCCGGCGGTCGTTTCCCGACTAAGAGCGTCGAGACGCTTCCGGTCACGAGTGGCGGCGTGCTCCATCTTAATGCACTCCCGCTCGCCCTGAAGAAGGTCGCGCGACCTTTGGTATCGGTGATGCTCGCCAATAACGAAACCGGCGTCGTACAGCCGATCGCTCAGATCGCCGAGATAGTGCACGCGGCGTCAGGAGTACTGCACGTGGACGCCGTGCAGGCCGCCGGCAAGATCGATTGCGATATCGCAAGGCATGGCGCTGACCTCATGAGCATCTCTTCGCACAAGCTTGGAGGTCCTCAAGGTGCTGGCGCGCTTGTCCGCCGTGGTGATGTTCACATCGCCGAGCCTTTGATTAAGGGCGGGCGGCAGGAACGAGGCCAAAGAGCAGGGACCGAGAACGTCGCCGCCATCGCCGGATTTGGCGCAGCGGCCACCGCAGCAAAACTGACCGACACCAGGCGCACGGCGGCACTGCGTGACCGATTGGAACAAGGCATCAAAGGTGCCACGCCGCAGGCGGTGATCTTCGGCGACCGCGTAACGCGGCTGCCCAACACTACTCTTTTTGCAATTCCCGGTGTGAAGGCGGAAATCGCCATAATCGCCTTCGATCTCAACGGGATAGCCGTTTCATCGGGTTCGGCGTGCTCATCCGGCAAAGTTCAGCCCTCCGAGGTGCTGGCGGCCATGGGTGTGGATGCTGCGCTGGCACGCGGAGCCATCCGGGTCAGTCTCGGTCACAGCACCACTGACGCGGAAGTCGACCGTTTCGTTGAAACTTGGAATATCGTTGCGCGATCACTACTTAAGGAGAGAAGCGGTGTCGCTGCCTGACAGGCGGCCGTAGCGCAAACCGCACACCATCAAACCATGGGAACCAGCGCCGAACGATAGCGCGAGCACCATAACCGACAAATCCAACCCGCGGTCCTTGCAACCGTGAGCGGAGGGAAGAATGCCGGCAGTACAAGAGACCGTCGAACAGGTCCGCCGTATCGACGTTGATCAATACAAGTATGGGTTCGAAACCAAGATCGAATCCGAGAAGGCTCCCAAGGGCCTTTCGGAAGACACGATCCGCTTCATCTCGGCCAAGAAAAACGAACCGGAATGGATGCTGGCGTGGAGACTGGAAGCCTACAAGCGCTGGCTGACCATGCGTGAGCCCACTTGGGCGCGCGTCAACTATCCGAAGATCGATTATCAAGACTATTATTATTACTCCGCGCCGAAAAGGACCTCGTTGAAGTCGCTCGACGAGGTCGATCCGGAAATTCTGCGCACGTACGAGAAGCTCGGAATTCCGCTACGCGAGCAGGAGATTCTCGCCGGCGTGGAACGTGGCGATGGCACGCGCTCGCGTGTGGCAGTGGACGCAGTTTTCGATTCTGTTTCAGTTGCCACGACCTTCAAGGAAGAACTGAAAAAAGCCGGCGTGATCTTCATGCCGATTTCGGAGGCGGTCCGCGAGCATCCCGAACTGGTGAAGAAATATCTCGGCTCGGTGGTCCCGACCTCGGACAATTTCTTCGCGACGCTGAACTCGGCGGTGTTTTCCGACGGTTCGTTCGTCTACGTGCCGGAAGGCGTACGTTGCCCGATGGAGCTCTCGACATATTTCCGCATCAACGAGAAAAATACCGGCCAGTTCGAGCGCACACTGATCATCGCCGACAAGGGCGCCTACGTCAGCTATCTCGAAGGTTGCACTGCTCCGATGCGCGACGAAAACCAGCTGCACGCCGCGGTGGTCGAGCTGGTCGCGCTGGACGATGCCGAGATCAAATATTCGACCGTGCAGAACTGGTATCCTGGCGATGCGCAAGGCAAAGGCGGCATTTTCAACTTCGTCACCAAGCGCGGAGATTGCCGTGGCGCTCGCTCGAAAATATCCTGGACGCAGGTGGAGACCGGCTCGGCGATAACCTGGAAGTACCCGAGCTGCATTCTGCGCGGCGACAATTCGCGCGGCGAGTTCTACTCGATCGCGATCTCCAACGGTCACCAGCAGGTCGACAGCGGCACCAAGATGCTGCATCTCGGCAAGAACACGGTCAGCCGCATCATTTCCAAGGGCATCGCCGCTGGACAATCCAACAATACCTATCGTGGTCTAGTGTCGGCGCACCGCAAGGCCAAGGGCGCGCGCAACTTCACCAATTGCGATTCATTGCTGATCGGCAACAAATGCGGCGCGCACACGGTGCCTTACATCGAGGCGAAGAATTCATCGGCAACGTTCGAGCATGAGGCGACTACGTCGAAGATTTCCGAAGACATGCTGTTCTACTGTCGTCAGCGGGGCATGTCGGCGGAAGAGGCGACTGCACTGGTCGTCAACGGTTTCGTCAAAGACGTGTTGCAGCAACTGCCGATGGAGTTTGCGGTCGAGGCGCAGAAACTGATTTCAATCTCGCTGGAAGGCTCGGTCGGCTAGGCGATGGCGCTGGCGTTGGGGTCAGCGCCCCGGCGACACCGGAATACAGAGATAACGTATTTAATCGTGTGAGGATGAAGACGTGTCGTTTCTTGAAGTGAAAAATCTGCATGTCGAGGTTGAGGACAAGAAGATCCTCAATGGCCTGACCTTGTCGGTCGAAAAGGGCCAGGTTGCGGCCATCATGGGCCCGAACGGGTCGGGTAAATCGACCTTGGCCTATGTACTTGCCGGCAAGGACAACTACAAAGTCACCGAAGGCGAGGTGCTGCTGAACGGGAAAAACATCCTCGACATGGCGCCCGATGAGCGCGCCGCCAAGGGTGTTTTCCTTGCTTTTCAGTATCCGGTGGAAGTGCCGGGGGTTGCCACGATGACCTTTCTGCGCACTGCGCTCAACGCGCAGCGCAAGACGCGTGGAGAAGCTGAATTCTCTACGCCGGAATTCATGAAGCTCGTGCGCGATACTGCCGCTCATCTCGGCATCAGTCAGGAAATGCTTCGCCGCGCCGTCAATGTCGGATTTTCCGGTGGCGAGAAGAAGCGTAACGAAATTCTGCAGATGGCGGTTCTACAGCCGACGCTGGCAGTGTTGGACGAAACGGATTCTGGTCTTGATATCGACGCACTCAAGATCGTTGCCGAAGGGGTCAACCGTCTGCGCTCGCCCGAACGCTCGATGGTCGTCATTACGCATTACCAGCGTCTGCTCAATTTTATCGTGCCCGATGTGGTGCACGTGATGGCCAAAGGTAAAGTCGTGAAGTCCGGCGGCAAGGACCTTGCCCTTGAGCTGGAAGCGAAGGGCTATGCGCAATTTGCCGACGAGGCGGCCTGACGCCATGAATGCCGAAGTGCGCGCAATAAAAACGCCAGCCGAGCAGGCGCTCGGCGCGGCCTTTGCGAAGGCCCGCGGCACCTTGCCGGGCAAGGGCACGATTGCCGCGATGCGTGCGGACGCCTTCAACCAGTTCGATACGCGTGGGCTCCCGCATCGGCGCGTCGAAGAATGGAAATACACAGATCTGCGCGCGCTGATGCGCGATCTCTATCCCCTGGCGCCGTCGCCAGATCCCAGCGCGCGCGAGAGAGCAAAGAACGCGGGCAAGTTACTGGGAGGTGTTGAGTGTCGCCGCCTAGTCTTTGTCGACGGCGCTTTTGTGCCCGACATGTCCGACCTGACTTCGGAGCCCGGCATTGCCATAGACACGATGGCTAACGCACTCGGCAAAGGCGACCCGTTGGTGGCCGCCCATGTCGGCCGGGCCTTCGCGACCGACGACGTGGCAGTGGCGCTCAACACCGCCTTGATGAGTGACGGCGCCGTGATCCGTATATCCGCTGGCGCGACACTAAGGCGGCCGATCAATCTCGTCTTCGCGACGGGTAGCGACAAGCCAACGTCTGCGTTTGTCCGGTCGTTGGTCGTGGTGGAGAAGGGCGCCAAGGTCACCATTATAGAGAGCCACGAGAGCGGCGATGCGCAAGTTAATGCCGCGCTTGAGCTGGTGGTCGGCGATGAGGCGCAGGTCGACTACATCAAGATCACGCAGGCTCGAGCTTTGCATGTCGGGAGCCTGCTCGCCACGGTCGGCGCGCGCGCCCATTTCAACAGTTTCGCCTTTACCAGTGATGCCCAGTTGGTGCGTAACCAGAGTTTCATCCGCTTTGCCGGAGAAGGCACAAAAGCCGGCATCGGCGGCGTCAGCCTGCTGCGTGGCAAGGATCATGTCGACACCACGCTGCTGATCGAACACGCTGCAGGTCATTGCGAGAGTCGCGAGCAATTCAGGGCCGTGCTCGACGGCGAGAGTCACGGCGTGTTCCAGGGCAAGATTGTTGTCAAACAACATGCCCAGAAGACCGACGCGAAAATGATGACACGCGCACTACTCCTCTCCGACCAAGCTGAAGCCGACAACAAACCGGAGCTCGAGATCTTCGCCGACGATGTAGTTTGCGGCCATGGCGCCACTGCTGGCGCGCTCGATCCGGGTCTCAAGTTCTATCTGATGTCGCGCGGCATCCACGAGAAGGAAGCTGAAGCGTTGCTAGTGCAGGCTTTCATCGGCGAAACAATCGAGGAAATCGCCCACGAAGGAATACGCGAGGCGCTAATGATCGTGAGCCTCAGATGGCTGGGCGGACGGAGTTGACCATGCATCCGGCGGTCAGCAACGGCTCGTACGACGTCGCCAAGACTCGGGCGGATTTTCCCGCCCTCGCAATGCAGGTCTACGGCAAACCGCTGGTCTACCTCGACAACGCGGCGTCGGCGCAGAAGCCACAGCAAGTCCTCGATCGGTTGCAGAAGGCCTATACCGAGCAATATGCCAACGTGCATCGCGGTCTTCACTATCTCGCAAACGAGGCGACCGAGGCCTACGAAGGCGCGCGCGAGACCGTGCGCGCATTTCTGAATGCCGGTCGCAAGGAAGAAATCATCTTTACCCGCAATGCCACCGAGGCAATCAACCTTGTCGCTTATACCTTCGGCCGCGAACGCATCAAAGCCGGCGATGAAATCGTGCTGTCCATCATGGAGCACCATTCCAATATCGTGCCGTGGCATTTCCTGCGCGAACGCCAAGGGGCGGTGATCAAATGGGCGCCCATTGACGACGACGGGAATTTCCTGCTCGACGAATTTGAGAAACTGCTGACGCCTCGGACCCGGATGGTGGCGATTATGCAAATGTCGAACGCGCTCGGCACTGTCGTTCCGGTAAAAGAAGTCGTCAGGCTAGCGCACGCGCGCGGCATTCCGGTCCTGGTCGACGGGGCCCAGGCGGCCGTCCACATGGATGTCGATGTCCGCGATATCGACTGCGATTTCTATGTCTTCACCGGCCATAAGGTGTACGGCCCAACGGGCATCGGCGCGCTATACGCCAAATACGAACATCTCACGACCATGCCGCCCTTCAATGGCGGCGGTGAAATGATCCATGAGGTGTTTGAGGATCGCATCACCTATGGCGAGCCGCCCTATAAGTTCGAAGCGGGCACCCCGGCGATCGTGCAGGCGATTGGGCTTGGCTCTGCGATCGACTATGTCAATTCCGTCGGTAAGGCTCGCATTCGTGCGCACGAGAGCGGCCTGGTCAAGTACGCGCATGAAAGGCTTGGCCAGATCAATTCCCTGCGGATTATCGGCAATGCGGCGGACAAGGGTCCGATTGTCTCATTCGAACTTAAGGGCGCTCATCCGCACGATGTCGCGACAATTATCGACCGTGCGGGCGTGGCCGTACGCGCCGGTACCCACTGCGTGATGCCGCTGCTCGCTCGTTATGGCCTGACGGCCACATGTCGAGCGTCGTTTGCCATGTACAATACGAAAGAGGAGGTGGACACGCTTGCTACCTCACTCGTCAAGGCGCAGGAATTTTTCGTATGACCGAAGATAGCCCAGCGAACACACCAGTGACGGAAAAGCCGCCCGAGAATGCCGCGGTGGTCGGCTCGCCGACCGTGCCGCAGGACGAGCTGAACAAGTTGACCGACGACATCGTCGCGGCCTTGAAAACCGTTTACGACCCTGAGATTCCAGCCGATATCTACGAGCTGGGTCTCATCTACAAGATCGATATCGGCGACGATCGAGGGGTAAAGATCGACATGTCGCTGACATCACCGAATTGCCCCGCTGCGCAGGACCTGCCGATTATGGTCGAGAATGCGGTTTCGAGCGTTCCGGGCGTGAAAGAGACCAAAGTCGCCGTCGTGTGGGACCCGCCATGGGATCCAAGTCGTATGTCCGACGAGGCGCGACTCGTGTTGAATATGTGGTGAGTTGAAGTGCGGGCAACGAGACGCCAAATATAGGGTTGACGAGGATGATTATGACAGTGTCACGACCCCGGCCTCAAGTGATGCGGCTTACTGATGCCGCTGCTACGCGCATTAAGGATGTGATGGCGCGGGCAGAGAAGCCCGTGGCGGGCGTGCGGGTCGGCGTCAAGAATGGTGGCTGCGCCGGCATGGAATACACGATGGAATATGCCGAGGCGGTCAACGCAACTGACGAAGTGGTCGAGGACAAGGGCGTGAAAATCCTTATCGATCCAAAAGCCGTGCTGTTCCTGCTTGGGACCGAGATGGACTACAAAACCGAAAAGCTGTCGGCGCAATTCATCTTCAACAATCCGAACCAGACGAGCGCTTGCGGCTGCGGTGAATCGGTGCAGCTAACGCCGGCGAAAGACGGCAACTAAGGTCCGCTACGCGACCTCCGGGGCACTGTCCGTCGCGACTTCGGGGTCGGTCAAATCACGCGGTTGCGGCCATGCCGTTTTGCGGCGTAGAGGCACGTGTCGGCGCGCTCGATCAGTGATTGTCCGGTGTCGCCCTTTCGTAACGTGGCAACTCCGATCGATATCGTCATTCGGCCCAGATGTTCACCGGTCGAGCGTTTCATTAATTCTTTGGCCATCACTGCCCGGCGGATGTGCTCGGCAACCGTTACAGCCGCCCGCAATATGGTATTCGGAAGAATAACGGCGAATTCCTCACCACCGTAGCGTGCCGTTGTGTCTTCGCCCTTGACGTTGTGCTTCACCGACATTGCCACAAGGCGCAGAACCTGGCCGCCGGTCAAATGGCCGAAGTTGTCGTTGAAAGTCTTGAAGTGATCGATGTCCGTGAGCATCAGCGACATCGCTTCGTTTGTTTCAAGCGCTTCCGCTATCGCCTTCTCCAAAGTGTGTCAAAGAATTTTCGGTTAGCTAACTGGTAAGCGGATCGGTCAGGCTTTCGGTACGTACTGCCTCAAGATTTTCCTGCAGGTCGTTGATTTCTTGCTTGGAGGCACTCAGTCTTTCTTCAAGTTGACGGTTGAAATTTCCATCGTCTTCGTCGTCTGTACGATTTCGACAATGGTGCGCAAACCGTCACGGTCTTTTGATCGCACGATCTGTTCGGTTGCGCCGGCGAGGCTCTCCGTGTAGCTGCTTGCCGAACCGGCGGCGGCGTCGATCATCGCCATGACCTGATCGATCTCGCCTTTGACTCGGCTGCCAACCAGATCGATGCGCTCTGTCAGCCGTGTCGGCGATAGATGCTTTTCATAGGTCTGCACGAGGTCAGTGTCGGCGATCGTGCCCTTGGCTTTGAGGATCGCGTTGACCTGTTGATTTAGGGGATGGTAACCGCTCGCATAGGCGTACCAGATTTCGTAATTGCGCGGTGTTGCAGCGTGGCGCAGCGCCTTTATCTGCCCAAGAGCAATGTCCGCGAACGCCATTGTGCGTTCGTAGTCTTCGACACGCCCCGCCATCGCAGATACTGCGGAGGATTGGCGCCAAGCGCCTCTCTAGTGGACCGTATTCGAGGGATATGAATCGGGGGTAAATTTGGAACCGGCTATGCAATCACAGATTGCGTACCGGCGGGCGTGCGTGACCGGCGTGCGCACCTGTCAGTCAAGCTTTGATCGGAACAGGCCTCAGCAAGAAGGCGGGGAGATGCCCCCCGTCACTTTCGTGAGCGGCCTGGTACGAAGGGGCCTTCTGAGCGCGCGCGCCTTGGGCTGGATGCGCCGGCTTGCGGCCACGGTTTCGGCTGGGCGAGCGTCCAGGGCGAACACGCTGATTGGTCTCCTCCACCGGCGGGCTTTCGCGCACTTCGGCGGGCGCGGGCTTCTCCATCCAGGGAATAGTCTGGCCGATTAGCCGCTCGATAGCACTAACTGCTTTGCTATCAATTGGGGCGACGATGGTGATTGCCGTTCCGCTCAAGCCTGCGCGACCGGTGCGGCCAATGCGGTGGACATAATCATCGGCGTGGTGCGGCACGTCGAAATTGAAAATATGGCTGACCGCTGGAATATCGAGACCGCGCGCAGCGACATCGGAAGCGACCAGCACCGTGACCTCGCCCTTGCGGAACGATTCAAGCGCCGCTGTGCGAGCCGATTGGTCCATGTCGCCGTGCAGCGCCGCGGCGTTGAATTTGTGGCGCAGCAGCGAGCGGTGCAGGTTGGCAACTTCACGCTTGCGATTGCAAAAGACGATCGCGTTCTTGAAGCTCGTGGCGGAGCGGATCAGTCGCCGCAGTGTCTCACGCTTCTCATGCGGATCGCGACCAGTCGAAACCAACAACTGTGTAATGTTCGCGGCCGTGGTTGCCGGCTTCGAGACTTCAACACGCATGGGATTATGCAAAAAGGTATCCGCGATACGCTGGATCTCGGGTGGCATGGTGGCCGTGAAGAAGAGGGTCTGTCGCGTGAACGGCACCAGTTTGCCAATGCGCTCTATATCGGGAATGAAACCCATGTCGAGCATGCGGTCGGCTTCGTCGATGATGAGAAGCTCGCAACCCGACAGCAGTAACCGGCCGCGCTCGAAGTGGTCGAGCAGGCGGCCCGGCGTGGCGATCAATACGTCAACGCCCCGCAGCAACTTGGCGTCCTGGTCGTCGAATGAAACGCCCCCAATGATCAGCGCCACGTTGAGC